>NZ_REFU01000001.1:1913439-2232346 GCF_003688915.1 Rhodococcus sp. SBT000017 | reverse complement strand
CTTGACCGAAGCCGCCAAGGCAGCATTGGTGACCACTCTGCTTGTCGAACAGAACATTCCGCTGTACCGGCGGGATACTGCCATCTCCGAGATCGGGGTCTGGCCGTCGTGGCTCACGGAGTGGAGCGCCGAACGAACCCGGCACGCAGTGGCTGTCACCGACTACCTGGTGGCCACCCGCAGCGTCGATCCGATCGCCCTCGGTCGCGCACGAGCGCAGTGCATGACTGTGGGTTTCGACGCCCCGATGAACGGAGCACACCTGCTCCGGTCGCTGGCTCAGGTCGCCCTCGACGAGTCGGTCTCGAGTATCTGCCACCGCAACACCGCCGTTCAGTGCCACGATCCGGTCGCCGATCGCCTGCTCGGACGCATCGTCGCCGATCAGGACCTGCACGTCCGCTTCTTTTCCGACCTGGTCGCTGCGGCGTTGGAGGTTGCACCGTCGCTCACCGTCACGGCGATCACCGAGGTCGTCATGAACTTCCAGCTGCCGGGCACCAACCTGCCGGGGTTCGCTCGCAGCGCCATGCTCATCTCGCGGGACGGAATCTACGATCTACGTCGCCACCTCGATGAGGTCCTGCGTCCCCTGTTGGCGCAGTGGCGCATCTTCGAGCGCACCGATCTCGGTGCCGGAGCCCGCAGCCGCGACCAACTGGCCGACTATCTCGATCATCTCGACGCCCAGGACACCGCCACCGAGCTCAGCCGCACGCGAAGCCAGGAGTACGCAAACGCCTTGCGCGCCAGCTGACACCACATACCCCGGGGGGTCCGTGGGACCGGCGCCTCTTCGGTTCGATTCGAATCGAAGAGGCGCTTCGGCGGGACCCATCGACTAGCCTGAACTCCTATTCGTCATACGCCCGAGGCCTGGTTCTCGCGCAACGACCGGAGGCCCGAAACGTGACAGGCTCTCGACCGATCATCGTCGGCATCGACGGATCCGCCGCAGCGGACAAGGCCGTGATCTGGGCGGCGCTCTGTGCTCACCGACGCGATCGGCGATTGCACATCGTGACTGCCGTCGACATGCCAGGGGTTGTCGACCTGAGCGAATTCGCGGGCGAAGCAACCGAATTCGTGGCCACGGCCAAATCCAGATTGGTGGCGGCCGAAACTCTGGCGGCCCTGGTCGTCGACGATCCCGCCTTCGAGGTGACCTCGAGTGCCGTCGAGGGCGGTGTGATGGACGTTCTCATCGGCGTCTCGGCACAGGCCGAGATCCTGGTGATCGGGGCCAGCGAAACCGGCGCTGTCACACTCTCGTTGGCTGCGCACAGCGTCTCTCCGGTCGCGGTGGTGCGAGGCCGTGACATCGACGGTCGCCCGGTCGCCGAGGGGCCGGTCGTCGTCGGTATCGACGGCTCGGACGTCAACCAGGCTGCGGTCGAGTGGGCGTTCGTCGAAGCGTCGGCCCGTGAGGCCGTGTTGATCGCGGTGCACGTGTGGTCCGATGTCGATCTGACCCAGTCGTTCGGCCGTGCGCCCAAGGACTGGCAGGCCATCGCAGACGGTGAGGAGGCTCTGCTGGCAGAGAGCCTCGCCGGTTGGCAGGAGCGGTTCCCCGACGTCGAAGTGCAGCGCGTCGTCGCTCAGGACCGTCCGGTACGGGTTCTGAGTGGATTGTCCGAGACCGCAGCGTTGATCGTGGTGGGCAACCGGGGGCGCGGAGGATTCGGTGGAATGCTGTTGGGCTCCACGAGTTTCGCGCTCGTCAACACCGCGGACTGCCCGGTGCTGGTCGTGCGGAAAGCGCTCACATAGCGACGGTCAGCAGGAAGCTCACGTCTTCGAGGGCCTCGACGCTGTGGCGGGCGTCGGGGATGACGAGAAGGTCGCCGGTCGAGCCCTTCCAGGAGCGCTCACCGGAGATCAGTTCGAGCTTGCCGCTGAGAACCAGGACGGTCGACTCGCCGGAGAGGTCGTGTTCGGCCAGCTTGTTGCCGGCGGCCAGTGCCACGACCGTCTGTCGCAGGTGGCGTCGGTGACCGCCGTACACCGTCTGCGAACTGCGGCCACTCGACGCGCCGACTGCAAGCTTGAGCTGTTGGCGGGCAAGGGCGGTGAGTGACTTCTTGTCCATGATCGTCAGTATGACGCACCGCTCGCAGTCGCGACGGGGGAATCCTGAACGCGCTCAAGAAGGTTGGGTAGGCTTTCCGTACTCGACCCAACGGAATCGGGTTCCGTCGACCCGGCTGCTCTGCCACTCGCCTGCCGTCCCGACCCAGCCGTCGGGAATCTCGGGAGCCCTCGTATCGCCCTCGACGTCGAGGGCGACCTCCGTCACCTCCAGGTGGGTCGCGATATCCATTGCACTGCGATAGATTTCGCCGCCCCCCATGATCCACACCGCGCTCTCGCCCACCAGGGCCACGGCGTCGGAAACACTCGGTGCGTTCTCGGCACCGTCAGCGGTCCACGAGGAGTTGCGGGTGACCACGATGTTGCGACGGCCCGGCAGCGGACGGAACTTTGCAGGCAGTGAGTCCCATGTCTTACGGCCCATGATCACCGGATGCTCGGCCGTCTTCGACTTGAAGTGCGCCATGTCCTCGGGGATGTGCCATGGGATGGACCCGGCGTCCCCGATGACGCCCGCGGTGGTCTGGGCCCAGATCAGACCCACGAAGTGCGGTGCACTCACACCGCTACCGGTGCCTTGATCGCCGGGTGGTGCTGGTAGTCCACGATCTCGATGTCCTCGTAGGTGTAGTCGAAGATCGAATCCCGTTGCGCCAGTTTCAGAGTGGGGTAGGGGTACGCCTCGCGCGAGAGCTGCTCGGTGACCTGATCGCGGTGGTTGTCGTAGATGTGGCAATCGCCGCCGGTCCAGACGAACTCGCCGACCTCGAGGCCGGTCTGCGCCGCCACCATGTGCGTGAGCAGCGCGTAGCTGGCGATGTTGAACGGCACACCGAGAAACATGTCTGCACTGCGCTGGTAGAGCTGGCACGAGAGCTTGCCGTCGGCCACGTAGAACTGGAAGAACGCGTGGCACGGCGGCAACGCCATCCGCGGGATCTCGCCGACGTTCCAGGCCGAGACGATCATCCGCCGCGAATCCGGATCGGTCTTCAGGGTCTCGATGACCTGGCTGATCTGATCGATGTGCTCGCCCGACGGGGTGGGCCACGACCGCCACTGCACGCCGTAGACGGGGCCGAGCTCGCCGTCCGGAGCAGCCCACTCGTCCCAGATGCTCACGCCGTGCTCCTGCAGCCACGTGGCGTTCGAGTCCCCGCGCAGGAACCACAGCAACTCGTAGACGATGGACTTGAGATGGACCTTCTTGGTGGTGATCAACGGGAAGCCCGCTGCCAGATCGAAGCGCATCTGATGCCCGAACGCGCTGGTGGTGCCGGTTCCCGTGCGGTCGGATTTCGCCGTCCCGGTATCGAGGATGCGGCGTAGCAGATCTTCGTACGGAGTCGGAACCATCACGACGGTCATCGTAGCTGCATACTGGACACATGCCGGAATTACCCGAGGTGGAAGCCCTTGCCGGCTTTCTGCGCGAGCATGCCGTCGGTGCCGTGATCGGTCGAATCGACATCGCCGCGCTGAGCGTTCTCAAGACGTTCGATCCGCCGATCACCGAGCTGCAGGGCAAGGACGTCACCGATGCCGCCCGCTTCGGAAAGCACCTGGCGCTCCGGGCCGGTGACCTCTGGCTGATCACCCATCTCTCCCGCGGAGGATGGCTGCGGTGGGTGGACAACCCCAGCGTCGCACCGCCGAAGCCGGGCAAAGGACCCCTGGCGCTGCGGATCCACTTCTTCACCCCCGAGGGAGCGACGCCCGCCGTCGATCTCACCGAAGCGGGCACCAAGAAGCGGCTGGCGGTATGGGTGGTGCGCGACCCGCAACAGGTCGCGAGTATCGCCCGGCTCGGACCCGACGCCCTGACGGTCACCGAACTCGAATTCGCCGAGACTCTCGCCGGCACCACCGCGCGACTGAAGACCTCGTTGGTGGACCAGTCGCTGTTGGCCGGCATCGGCAATGCCTACTCGGACGAGATACTCCACGTCGCGAAGCTCTCGCCCTTCGCGTCGTCGAGCAAGCTCGACCCCGCATCCGTCGGCGCGCTCTATGCTGCGATGCGCTCGGTCCTGGCCGACGCGGTGGATCGCTCGGCCGGGCAGGATGCGGCGCGTCTGAAGGGGGAGAAGCGATCGGGGATGCGCGTGCACGCCAGAACCGGACTTCCTTGCCCGGTGTGCGGCGACCCGGTACGCGAAGTCGCCTACGTCGATCGCTCTTTTCAGTACTGCTCGACGTGCCAGACGGCCGGCAAGATTCTCGCCGACCGTCGCATGTCGCGACTGCTCAAGTGACGGGTTCGAGCTTCTGGCTGTCGTAGCCTCGGTAGCCTTCCCACGCCTTGCGCCGGTCGCTGCGCGGGTCCTTCTGTACCCGGGTGCGGGTGTCGAAGATCAATGTTCGACGCGAGTCCTCGTCGTACGCCGGCCACGACTCCAACGGTTTTCCGTTGGTGGCGAACGCAATCCAGTTGGACTGCACCTGTTCGGTGACCTCGGCGAATACCTTCCGTCCGCCGGTCAGTGTGAGCGCCTTGCCGAAGAGGGTCGCGTTGATGCCGAACACGGCGAACAGCTCGAAGCCGTGGGTGGCGTCGAAGCCGAGCACCTTCAGCGACCGTGGAGCGAAGTCGAAACGGTAGAAGTACGTGGGCGCATGACGCGAATGCCCTTCGGCCACTTCGAGAGACGGCTTCCAGAAGGTGAAGTCGCCACCGAAGTCGATGGCTGCCCGCTCACTGGGGTAGCCCCGGTAGCCTGAAGTGACCACCGCTTCGGCGTCGGGATCGGTGAGAGAGAACAGCTTGGTGATGCGCTCGGGGTTGGTGGGCAGTGCGTCGAGGAACTTCGGAAACAGCGTTCCCTCACGGGCATTGGTGCCGATGATCAGTGGGACGCGGTGCGCGGTTCCGTTCGCGTAGGCCTCGACCGGGCTGACCGGGAGGAAGTCCCCGTCGATCACCGGGCCGAACGGAAGCAGGCCGGGAGTGCGGTGCAACGTGGTGAGTCCCAGCTTGGTGCCCGCCCGTCCGAGCCGTAGTACCTCGGCGTTCTCGAGGGTCTCGGCAGCGTTCTCGGCGGTGCCGCCGAGGTAGCCGACGTACTCGCGTGCCCACTGATCGGCACGTTCCTTGGTGGCGGTCATGCCGGGGGCCGAGCTCTCGGAAATGGCCTGAGCGAAAAGACCTTTCGCAGTGGGAACCGTCATGAGAGTAGTGACGGCATTGCCGCCGGCGGATTCGCCGAAGATGGTGACGTTGTTCGGATCGCCACCGAAGTTCGCGATGTTGCGCTGCACCCATTCCAGGGCCGCAACCTGATCTCGCAACCCCAGGTTGGAGTCGAACGGCCGCTCGGGAGTGGAGAACTGGGACATGTCGAGGTAGCCCAGAGCGCCGAGTCGGTAGTTGACCGAGACGTAGATGATGCCGTCGCCGTCCTTCAGCGAGCGGCGCACCAGGGAACCGCCGCCGTACAGGGGAGTGGCCGACGTGCCGAGGGTGTAGGCACCACCGTGAATGAACACCATGACCGGACGCGGACTCGCGCTCGGTGTGCTCGGGGCCAGCACGTTGAGCGTCAGGCAGTCCTCGCTCGACGGTTGGTACTTGCCGATCGCGAGCATCGTGCCCCGCTTGTGCTGAACGGAGGCGTTACCCCACTCGGTGGCGTCGCGCACGCCCGACCACGGTTCGGTGGGTTGGGGCGCTCGGAACCGAAGCGGTCCGACGGGCGGGGCGGCGTAGGGAATGCCACGCCAGGTGGTGAGGTCGCCCACCGGCTTCCCCTCGATGATGCCGTCGGAGGTGGTCACGCGCGTCGTCACAGCCATGTCGCGAGTGTACTGATGGGTTCTTACCCGTGGGTAAGAACCGGCGGAGATCGGCACCGGGCAGACTCGAGTGCATGCCTTTCGAGTACCGCGCCGAGATCGTGCAGCTGCTGCGCTCGCCCACCCACGCCTACTTCGGTAGATCCAAGGACGGCCCTGCCGAGGTGGCGACCGACCTGCCGACCAGCGTCGAGATCGCGGCACACAAAGGCATCCGTGGAGATCGGTTCTTCGGGGTGAAGGCGCACACGGAAGCGGCGGTGAGCTTTCTTGCCGTGGAGGCATGGGAGGCGGTAGGAGATGTGCTCGGCGTCGAAGTGCCCGATCCGTCGGTGGCCAGGCGCAACGTCGTCGTGCGCGGACTCGAACTCGACCCGCTGCGAGGTCTGGAATTCGAGCTCGACTCCGGCGACGGCTGGATTCGGTTCCGTGGTGGCCGACCGGCCCATCCGTGCGCGTGGATGGACCGCATGGTGGTCGACGGCGCACGTAAGGCCCTGATCGGTCGCGGCGGACTGCGGGTCGAACCACTGTCCGACGGAATCCTGCGGGTCGGGGAACTCATGGTCCGCTCGCCCGTCGAACTCGACGCCTCGCGGGCCGCGCTGTCGGTCAGGCGCGCTCAGCCGATCTGACCTGGCCTTCCCTCGACTGTCGGGGTTCTTCGCCGCCTGCCTTCTTGCTCACGAAGCAAATGTGTGCCCATAATGTGGGTATTGGTGTGACGGATCACACCGAGCCGCACGCGATGGCGTCGGTCACTCTCGATCGGAAAGAACTGCCGATGTCCGACATGTGGATCGTGATCAACACCGTCGTCGCCGTGCTGGCGGTGGTGGTCTTCATCGTTCGTTTTCACTTCAACCCGGTGATCTCGCTGGTACTCGGGGCCGCGTACCTGGGACTGGCGACGAAGCTGGGAGTTTCGACCACCGTCGATACGATCACCGGCGGATTCGGTGAGATCATGGCCGAGGTCGGCCTGCTCATCGCGTTCGGTGTTCTGATGGGTTCGGTGCTGCAGGAGATGAGTGCCATTCAGCGTCTGGTCGGCACGTTGCTCAGAACCTTCGGTCCCAAACGGCTCCCGTACGCACTGTCGCTGACCATCGCGACTCTGCTGCAGTCCATCTTCCTCGACGTGCTGTTGGTGATCTCCGCCCCGCTCGCACGCAACCTCGCACCCAAGATCGGCAAGTACGGCACCGCACGGATGGCCACGGCGCTGGCGATCGCGCTCGAATGCGGCATCGTGTTCATGGTCCCCGGTGTCGCGACGCTCGCGCTGGCCGGACTGCTCGGGGTGCCGCTGGGCAAGATGATGATCTACGGACTGATCCTGATCGTGCCCGTCGTCGTGCTGTCGGTCGCCATCATGTCGTTCGTGTTCCGACACGGATGGTGGAACGAGGAGAAGGACGAGCAGCAGATCACCGTAGTCGAGCAGCCTGTGGTCCCGGAGCCTGCCGATTCCGACGACGAGCACCTCGAAACCGGAGGTGGTGTAGCCCAGAAGGTGCGCACCGAGAAGCAGACGTCGCTGCTGGTGTTGCTCTCGCCGCTGCTGCTCGCGCTCGTCCTCATCGCGATCGGTGCCGTTCTCGAAGTCGCCGAAATATCGGTTCCCGTAGTCGAATTCATCGCCAGCCCGGTCATCGCGCTCCTCATCGGCCTGGTGGGGACGTGCCTCATCGGTCGCTACCACGTCGGTCAGGCTCGGGTGGAGAAAGCTCTCGCCCGTGGCTTCGCCGAGAGCGGTCAGATCCTGATCCTCACCGGTGTCGGCGGATCGCTCGCGGCCGTCATCAACGAGGCAGGTCTCGGCGACATCCTCGGCCAGTACTTCACGGCCAGCACCGCAGCGCCGCTACTGATGGTGTGGGTCATCGCTGCCGCGCTGCACATCGCCGTCGGATCGGTGACGATCTCCGCCATCACCTCGGCCGGCATCCTCGCCCCGGTCGCTCCGCTGATCGGTCTCGACCCGGTGTTCATCGCGCTTGCTGCCGGTGCCGGATCGCTATTCGCCGTGCACGTCACCAGCAACACGTTCTGGCTGCTGCAGTCCTTGATGGGTCAGTCGACCCGGGGCACACTCAAGACGTGCTCGGTGGGCGTCTCGGTGGCATCGGTCATCGCCATCGCGTTGATCGTGCCGATGAGCTGGATCCTGCCAGCCCTGATTCTGCAAGTACCGAAAGGAACACGATGGCACTGCCGCTCAGCGGAGTTCGAGTTCTCGAGCTCGGCAACTACATCGCCGCCCCCACTGCGGCGCGCATGCTCGCCGACTTCGGTGCCGAGGTCATCAAGGTCGAACGGCCGGGAACCGGCGACGAGCTTCGCAACTGGCGGCTGTACTCCGGCACCACGTCGATGCTCTATCGCACGATCAACCGCAACAAGAAGTCGATCGTGCTCGACCTGCGTACCGAACAGGGCCGCAAGGACGTCGTCGACCTCGCAGCGAAGTGCGACATCGTGCTCGAGAACTTCCGGCCCGGCACACTGGAGAAATGGGGTATCTCCCCGGAAGTGCTCAGCGCAGCCAACCCCGAATTGATCATCACGCGCATCTCGGCCTTCGGCCAGACGGGCCCCATGTCGCAGCGACCCGGATTCGCTGCCGTCGCAGAGGCATACGGCGGCTTCCGCAATCTCGTGGGTGATCCGGATCGGCCGCCCGTCCGGGTAGGAGTGTCGATCGGAGACTCCATCGCCGGGCTGTACGCGGCGTTCGGATGCGTCATGGCCCTGTTTCAACGGCAGACCCAGCGCGCGGCGCAGGCACCGGACTTGTCGCTGGCACAGCGTTCCATCGATGTGGCGCTGAACGAATCGATTCTGTCGATGATGGAATCACTGATTCCGGACTACCTCGCCTACGGTGTCGAACGCGAGCGCACCGGCGGCCGGATGGAAGGCATCGCACCCTCGAACGCCTACCCGTGCAACGACGGTCATTCGATCATCATCGCCGGCAACGGCGACGCGATCTTCCAGCGCTACATGGAGACCATCGATCGTCCCGATCTGGGAGCCGACCCGGACCTGGTGTCCAACGCCGGCCGGTGGCGTCGACGCGACGAGTTGGACGCAGCCATCTCGGCCTGGACCGGATTGCATTCTCGCGAGCAGGCTTTGAAGATTCTCGACGCCGCCGGGGTGCCGTCGGGTCCGATCTACACCGCGGCGGACATCGTCGCCGACGAACAGTACGCCGCCCGCAACATGATTCAGCACTTCCCGGTCGACACCGGAGCCGACGAGCCCACCGACGTCGGCTTCGTCGGCGTCGTCCCGGTGATCGGTGACGCGTCCCTGCCGATTCGTTCGGTCGGACCGGATCTCGGCGAACACACCAGGGAAGTACTGTCGACTCTGCTCGGCCGCACCGACGAAGAGATGGGCCTCTAGATGTACCGATTCGCTCCCGCCGCCGAGCTTCGCGACGTCACGATGCGCGACGGCCTGCAGCTCACGGGCAAGATGCTCTCCACCGAACGAAAGCTCGAGATCATCAGGGCCCTCATCGAACTCGGCGTGCCTTCACTCGAAATCGGATCGATGGCGCGGGGCGACAAGGTGCCCCCGATGGCCAACACCCTCGAGGTGATCGGTGAGCTCACCGCCGCCGAACTCGCACGATGCTGGGTGTGGGTCGCCATTCCCCGTCACGTCGAGAAGGCCGCTGCCGCCGGGGCCCGCAATTTCCAGTACTGCTTCTCCGCGTCGGACTCGCACAATCAGGCCAACATCGGCCGTACCACCGAGGTGTCGCTGGCTGCGATGCCCGACGCCGTCGACATCACTCGATCGGTGGGAGGTGAAATCGAGCTGTGTATCGCGACCTCCTTCACCTGCCCATTCGAGGGGCAGGTGCAGCCGGACCGGGTCATCGAGATCGCCAACGACGAACGAGCAACCGGTGCAACGGATATCGTCATCTGCGACACCCTCGGGCAGGCGGTTCCGGTGCAGGTCTCGTCGCTGATCTCGCGGGTCCGCGCGGAAACCCCCGACCGCAGAGTGGTGTTCCACGGTCACGACACATGGGGCCTGGGCGTCGCGAACACTCTCGCCGCGATCTCTGCCGGAGCAACGATGGTCGACGGTTCGCTCGGCGGACTCGGCGGTTGCCCATTCGCTCCGGGGGCCAGCGGTAACACCTCGTCGGAGGACATCCTCTTCGCCACCCGGCCGGACTGGTTCGAGCCGAAAACGTTGGCGACCATGGTGGACCTGTCCGAGGAACTGCTCACCGAACTGGGCGAGCCCATGCGATCGAAAACCGTTCAGGGTGCACGGTCCGAGGCGCGTGCTTTCGAGTGGGTCGTATGAGCCGCATCCTCGTCACCACCGAGATCCCGGCACCGGGCATGGACATCCTGCGCGCCGCGGGCGACGTCGACCTGCGGGAGGTCGATCACGATCAGTTGGTCGACGCCTGCGCCTCGGGGGACTACTCCGTTGTCGTTTCCCAGTTGCGTGATCGGTTCGACGCGGCGCTGCTGGCCTCGGCATCCCTGGTCGGGATATCGAACTACGCCGTCGGATTCGACAACATCAACATCGGAGCCGCAACCGAACGCGGCATCACCGTCGCCAATACGCCCGGGGTGCTGACGGATTCGACCGCCGACATCGCGATGCTGCTCATCCTGTCCACGGCCCGCCGAGCCGTCGAGGCCGATGCGTTCGTCCGCTCCGGCTCGTTCACCGGGTGGGAGCCCGAACTGCTTCTCGGCAGCGATGTCTCGGGCCGGGTGCTGGGGCTGGCCGGCTTCGGCCGCATTGCCCGCGCCACCGCGCGTCGGGCACTGGGCTTCGGTATGACGGTCAAGTTCTGTCCGCGCCCACCCGGCGACCGTACGGTCTCCGAGAACGAGCTCGGCGAGTTCGACGGTCGCGTCGAGCACGCATCCTGGGACGAGATCGTCACGACCAGCGACTTTCTGTCCCTGCATGTTCCGCTGTCGGACTCCACCCACCATCTGGTGGACGCCACCGTACTCGGGGCGATGAAACCGTCGGCGATCGTGATCAACACCGCGCGAGGACCGGTGATCGACGAGGCCGCTCTGGTGACCGCGCTTCGCGAGGGGACCGTTGCCGCAGCAGGATTGGACGTCTACGAGCGCGAGCCATCTCTCGAGCCCGGCCTGGCGGATCTGCCCAACACGGTGCTACTCCCACATGTGGGGAGCGCGACGGTGTCGGTGCGTTCGGAGATGGCGCGGCTGTGCGCTACCAACGCAGCGGCGATGTTCGGCGGTTCGATGCCTCCGCATCCGGTGAATCCCGACGCCTGGTCTCACGCGGGATAGCGGCCGCCGAGGGTTCTCGTGATCCGCTCGGCGTGGGAGATCAGCAGATCCACCCAGTCCTCGCACTGCGACTGCGGCATCCGCAATGTAGGTCCGCTGATGGTGACGGCACCGACGGTGTCCGCGGCCGAATCGAACACCGGTGCGGACAGTCCCGACGCGCCGGTCTCGCGCTCGCCGGTGGTGATCGCGTAGCCGTCGGCTCTGGTCTGCGCCAACAGGGTTCGCATCGTCTCGGCTTCGGTCACCGTCTGCGCGGTCATCGATTCGAGTTCACGGGAGAGGACACGCTCGGCCAGCTCGTCGTCCCAGGCCAGCAGGACGCGGCTGGCCGATCCCGCGCTGAGCGGGATCACCTTGCCGACGTACATGTCCCGGCGCAATGCATGGCGGGTCTCGGCGATGGCGACACACACGCGGTAGTTCTGCTCCGGCCGAAAGAAACACGCGGTCTCGGTGGTCAGATCCCGCATGTCCTTGAGCACAGGGTTGACGACCGACAGCACGTCGAGGTCCTTGGTCGCCGTCGCCGCCCAGTAGGCCATCCGCACCCCGATGCGAATGCGATCGCCGCCCCGGTCCAGAAATCCTTGCTGCACAAGGTTGGTGACGAGGCGCTGCACCGTCGAGGTGGGCAGGCCGGTGGTCTGTTGGATCTCACCGAGCGTCATCGACGGACGGTCGAACGAGAAGGCGTCGAGAATCTCGGTGATCTTGCCCAGCACGAGAAGCGGTTGCTGCTTCGACGCGCTCTCGGTGGTCACCCGACCAATCTACTCGTCACACACGGCCGAGGAGGCGGTTGATCGGTGCTGTCAGCAACAGAACGAGCAGCGACCACAGGCCCAACGGCGTGAACGCCAGTCCGAGGGCGACCAGGATGAGAACCGAGGTGATCGCGCCGTTGCGCACGCTGCCGTGGCTCGGTGCGTCGTCGGCGACGATGTTCGGATGCCGGGAGACGATGACATCGGCAACGAACATCGCGATGACCGACACTGCGATGGTCGCGACATACAGCGGCGCCGCGCTCGCGTCGTACCCGCTCTTCTCGGCGATCAACTTGGTGGGGAACGGCAGGAACACGATCGCGAGCAACCAGACGAAGTTCACCCACATCAGACCGCGGGTGTAGCCGACCAGGTTGCGGAACACGCGATGATGGCTCAGCCACTGCGAGAAGATGATCAGAAAGCTGAGCACGAATGCGAACAGCTCGACGCCGTGATCACGCAGAATATCGACGAATTGTGCACTGTCGTCCGGTTCGGCCAGCTCCACCAAGGGAAGAATGAGCAGTGTTGCGGCAATGGCGACCACGGCGTCGCTGAAGTTGACCAGTCTCTCGAAACCCCGCTCGTATTCCATGCCGGCAATTGTGCCCGTTCGATTACTCAGCGACGAGATTCGAGCAGCCGAAGCCAGATTTCGCTGACCGTCGGGTACGACGGCACCGCATGCCACAGGTCGTCGAGCGAAACCTTGCCGACCACAGCCACAGTGGCCGCGTGGACCAGTTCTGCGACACCCGGACCGACGAAGGTCGCGCCGACTATCGTGTCGGCGGCGCGGTCGATCACCAGCTGTGCGCGCCCCGAGTAATCGTCCTGCTGCAGAGACGAACCCGCGACGGCGATGTCCTGCGCGACGATCTCGACGTCGATGCCCGCCGCCCTGGCCGTGGCCTCGGTCAGCCCGACGGAGGCCACCTCGAGCGGAGTGAACACCACTTGGGGAACCTGACGGTGATCCGCAGTTGCACGGAATCTCTTGCTGTCCAACGGCTTTCCCTCGGCCCTGGTGGCGATGACGTCGCCGGCCACCCGGCCCTGGTATTTGCCCATGTGCGTCAGCGGCGCTCGTCCGTTGACGTCGCCCACCGCGTAGAGCCACTCGTGGCCGGGAACGTTCAGATGATCGTCGACGTCGATGTAGCGCCCCTCCTCGAGTCCGAGAGTGGACAACCCGAGGTCCGCACTCGCCGGAGTGCGGCCCGCGGCGACGAGAATTTCGTCGACCGTGATCTCGGTGCCGTCGACGACGAGACCGACCGGGCCACCGTGGATCCGGCCGATGCCGGTGTCGGCCGGGTTCTCTCGGGACACGGACTCGAGGGAGGCGTCGAGCATGATCGTGGTGCCGCGCTTCTTCAGAGCCTCGGCGACGAGTTCGCCTGCGAACGGCTCGGAGCCGGCCAGCAGCGACGAGCCGCGCACGATCATCGTCACCTTCGCCCCGAGCGAGAGCAACCAGGTGGCCGCTTCCGTCGCGACGACGCCACCGCCGATGATCGCGATATGACCCGGGGTCTCGTGAATGTTGGTGGCATCGCGGGAGATCCACGGCCGGGCGTCGCGCAGGCCGGGTGTGTTCGGTACCGATGCAGTGGTTCCGGTGGCGAGAACGACTGCGTGCCGCGCGGTCAGCGTACGGCCGTCGACCTCGACGGTTTTCTCCCCGGTGAGGCGTCCGTGACCGCGGATGACGGAGATCCCTGCCGACTCTGCCCACGTCATCTGGGAGGAATCGTCGAGGCCGTGGGTGAAGGACTCTCGTCGGGCCAGGACGGCGTCGGCATCGAGGGGCTGATCGCCGACCAGTTCCTTGACCCCCGGCATGTTTCGTGCGGTGTCGAGAACCTCGCTGGGGCGCAGCAGCGCCTTGCTCGGCATGCACGCCCAGTACGAGCATTCGCCGCCGAGCAGTTCTTGCTCGACGATCACGGCGGTGCGGTCGCTGCCTGCAATCGCGTACTGCGCGGCATTCTCGCCGACCGGTCCACCGCCGATGACGATGACATCGAATTCCGAGCTTTCTGAGGCCATTGCTCCACAGTGACATAGGCTCGCCGCTTATGGCGACCACTCGGAACAAGATTCTGATCACCGGAGCGAGCTCGGGGCTCGGTGAGGAAATGGCGCGACGGTTCGCAGGCATGGGCCGGGATCTGGCGCTCTGCGCCCGGCGGGTCGAGCGGTTGGACGAACTTCGCGCCGAGTTGATGCACCACAACCCGAACATCACTGTGGTGGTCCGAGCCCTCGACGTCACCGATCACGATGCGGTGGGTGAGGTGTTCGGAAAATTGCGCGACGAACTGGGCGGCCTCGATCGCGTGATCGTCAATGCCGGGCTCGGTAAGGGCGCGAAGATCGGTACCGGGCGAGCTGACGCCAACCTGCAGACCGCCCGAACGAACTTCATCGGGGCGCTCTCGCAGGCCGAGGCCGCGCTGTCGATCTTCCGTGAGCAGAAACGCGGGCACCTGGTGTTCGTCTCGTCCATCAGCGCCGACCGGGGACTACCGGGGGCCAAGGCGACCTACTCGGCCAGCAAAGCCGCGGTGGCCTCGCTGGGTGAATCGTTGGCCACGGAGCTGTCGCGAACCGACATCGCCGTCACCACCCTGCTGCCCGGCTTCATCGCCACCGACATGTCCGCCAAAGCGGGCGACAGTGCCGCTCTCACAGCCACTCTGGACGAGGGAGTATCGGCGATGGTCGACGCGATCGAGAGCGAAACCCGCCGCGCCGCGCTACCCGGACTCAAGTGGCGGGGCATCGACGCGGCGCTGCGGTTCCTGCCGAACGTGCTGACGGATCGGATGGTCTGACTACTGCAAGTACCCCTCGACCCGGTCGACGCTGTTGGCGGTTGCGGTGTCGGGGTTCTTGCCTGCGTCGATGCGAGCCCGACGCTGGCGGAGCAGGTCCCAGCACTGGTCGAGGGCGTGCTCGAGCGATGCCAGTTGGGCCTTTTCTGTGTCCGGGTCGATGTCGCCCGACTGGGCCTCGGTGCGAAGCTTGTGCTCGGTGGCGATGAGCTGCTGGATCTTGGTGTGGATATCGTGCTCGTTCATGGCGACAACGGTAGACCTACCAGGGTTTCGCGGCCAGATTCCGCGTCGCCAGGGCTCGTTGCACGGCCGCGGTGAGCTCGGCCGTCGACCCGGCCAGAGCGTCGTCGGTGCACACGAGCGAGAGTGTGTAGTTGCCGTCCAGGCGGGAGAGGTAGGTCGACATCCTGATCGTCGACAGCGCGCCCGACGGGTTCGGATGGATCGCGCGGGTCGCGAGTCCGCACGATCGGTGGGAGCCCAGTGCGGTGACGCCGTCGGGAATGTCGCCGATGTTGGAGCACAACACTTCTCCGCGCCCCGGTGTCGACGTCAGCTTCGCGGCGACGCTGTGGGGGAGCAGCTGGACGATCTCGGGTGGATAGCCTGCGGGTGCTCCGACGGGCTTGCCGAACGCCGCCTTGCACGCTGCGCGGATGGCCGCGGGCGAGTCGTCTCCGCGGACGGCGACGGTGGCCATTCCGATCGCGTTGGCATCACCGGACCCGGTGCGAAAAGGAATGTCGACGGTCACCGCGGGCGACCCGAGTTCGCTCATCGTGGCGGCGACGACGGAGACGAACAGCGAATTTGCTGATCCGCCGACGCGTCGCGCAGCCGAATCCCACTCCGCAGCATCGATATCCACGATCACCGACTGCATCCTGCGTGCGTGGTGCGGTGCGATACCGCCGCTGTCGGCGGTGGTGAACGCCCGCAATTCTGCTCGGGCCTTCTTACTGACCCACAATCTCGCCGTCGCCGCGATGGATCGTAGGAGAACCGTGACGATCATCGAGATCGCGTCCTTCACATCCGAGCCCGGTTGCAGCACCGGCACCGGTGTCGATCCGGAGAATGCCTGTGCGGCAGCGTCGATGAGCTCGCGAGCATCGGCCAGCGCATGCGAACACACCAGAGACAGCACGGTGCCGCCGTGTGCAACGGGCGCGGCCGTCAACCGCCAGCCGGGCCCGTACTGCGGGTCGAGTCGAACGTCTGCCTGTGCATCGGCCCATCCGATGATGTCGTCGACCGCCTCGGTGCCGTACTCGAGCGGAAGCGATTCGATTGAGATGTCCCATCGAAGTCGTGCCCCGGGTGTACGGGGCTTGCCGACTCGACGGCCGAGTTGCCCGACGGCCATTTCGTCGTGGACCCTTCGGAGTTCCGCCGTGCTCACCGTCTCGGTGGTGCGCCAGATACCCTGCAGCGCAATGGGAATTCCGTAGCCGCGGTGGGTCCGGAGGAATATCTCGTCGATCACCGACAGTCGTGTGGATTTCACGGGCTCGCGGTGCCGTGTCGTCCCGCTCCCGACGCGAACCTGCTCGCGCCGCTGAGGGCGTCGGCGTTGATGGAGATGGCACCATGCCGGAATTCGTTCTTCAGGGCGGACTCCTCGTCGAGGCCGTCCTGTTCCAGCAGGGACAGTCGATCCTCACGCATACAGGTCTGCGGCAACAGCGCGAGTTCGGCAGCCAACGCCTCCGCTTCCGACCGGGCTCGGCCCACCGGGACCACCCTGGTGATCAGTCCGATGTTCAACGCCTCCTCGGCGTCGACGGCACGACCGGTGAGGATCATGTCCATCGCCCGGCCGGTACCGACGATGCGCGGCAATCGCACTGTGCCGCCGTCGATCAACGGAACGCCCCAGCGCCGGCAGAACACGCCGAACGTGGCGTCGTCCTCGGCGATGCGTAGGTCACACCACAGAGCGAGTTCCAGTCCGCCCGCGACGGCGTATCCCGACACTGCCGCGATGACGGGCTTGGACAACCGCATTCGCGTCGGGCCCATCGGGCCGTCCCCGTGTTCGGTCGCGTGATTCGAGCGCGGTGTGCCCAGGGCCTTGAGGTCTGCTCCCGAGCAGAAGGTGCCGCCCTCGCCCCACAGGACTGCCACCGAGGCGGATTCGTCGGCGTCGAACTCCTCGAACGCCTGGATCAACTCCTGGGCGGTGGGGCCGTCGACGGCATTGCGTGCCTCCGGGCGCGACAGGACGATGGTGGTGACGGGGCCTGATCGCTCGATCCGTACCGGCATGTCAGTGAACGTTACTCGAGTTCTCTTGCATGAAGCAATGAATCAGTGCTTCAATCCTTGCATGCCGTACCGAAGAACCCCTGCAGTGCAGGCCAGGCTCGATGCCGCACGCAAGAAACTCTTCGCCGCCGCCATCGAGGTCCTCTCGACGCAGGGGTACGCCGGCCTGTCGGTGGCGTCGGTCGCCGCGGCAGCAGGGGTGTCCTCCGGCAGCGTCTACACCCATTTCGAGGGGAAGTCGGATCTTGTGGTCGCGATCTTCCGCGAGGTCTGCAGTCGGGAGGTTGCCGCAGTGGTCACCGCGTGCGAGCACGGCAGCGCCGTCGAGCGAGTGACCGCAGTGGTGCAGACCTTCGCCGGACGCGCCCTGAAGAACCGGACGATGGCGTATGCCCTGCTGGCCGAACCGGTTGACCCGGCCGTCGACGCCGAGCGGTTGGTGTTCCGGCAGAAATTCACCGATGCCTTCGCCGACGCGATCGTGTCGGGCATCGAAGCCGGAGAGATCCCCGAGCAGGACGCGGCGATCTCGGCAGCGGCTCTGGTCGGTGCCGTCGGCGAAGTGATGGTCGGCCCGTTGTCCTCGCACGATTCGGTGGATCCAATACCCAGTCTTGTCGCATTGTCGTTGCGCGCGTTAGGAGTTCGAGATGGACACGCATGAGGTATTCAACCAGGCAATCGACCTGACGCCCTACGACACCTCCGCGGACCCGTCGTTGCTCGACGGTGTGGCGCGGGCAGGTGCAGGCTGGGCACTCGACGAGGTCCGCAGGCTCGGGACTCTCGCCGGTGGAGTGGCGGCCCAGGAGTGGGGCAGGCTCGCCAACGAGAACCCGCCCGTGTTGAAGACCCACGATCGGTACGGGCACCGCATCGACGAGGTCGAATTCCACCCGCACTGGCACGATCTGATGACCGTTGCCGTCGAGCACGGACTGCACGCCAGTCCGTGGGTCGACGACCGCGTCGGTGCACACGTTGCCCGCGCCGCAAAGTTCTACGTCTGGGGGCAGGCCGAGGCCGGGCACATGTGTCCCATTTCGATGACCTATGCCGTCGTTCCGGCGTTGCGGCACAATCCTTCTCTGGCTGCGCAGTACGAGCCGCTGCTGGCGTCGAGGGAATACGATTTCGGCCTGCGGACCCCGTCGAGCAAGCGCGGACTGATCGCAGGCATGTCGATGACGGAGAAGCAGGGCGGATCCGACGTACGCGCCAACACCACCACGGCCACACCGTCGTCGGACGGAACGTATTCGATCACCGGCCACAAGTGGTTCACCTCCGCGCCGATGTCGGACATGTTCCTCACCCTGGCGCAGGCACCGGGCGGGCTCTCGTGCTTCATGCTGCCGCGCGTCCTGCCCGACGGCACCCGCAACCGAATGATGCTGCAGCGCCTGAAGGACAAGCTCGGCAACAAGTCGAACGCATCCGGTGAGCTCGAATACCACGGGGCCACCGGCTGGCTCGTCGGCGAAGAGGGTCGCGGTGTGCGCACCATCATCGAGATGGTCAACATGACCAGGTTGGACTGCGTCATCGGGTCCGCGGCCGGAATTCGCAACGCCACCGTGCGCGCAGTCCATCATGCGCGTCATCGGTCTGCGTTCGGGGCCGCACTCGTCGATCAGCCTCTGATGCGAAACGTGCTGGCAGACTTGACTATCGAGTCCGAAGCCGCCACCGCCGCCATGATCCGCCTGGCGCAGGCCACCGACGGTTCGGCCCGCGGCGACGAGCAGGAGAGCGCACTACGCCGAATCGCGTTGGCCGTCACCAAGTACTGGGTCTGCAAACGAGCACCGGCCCACGCCGCCGAAGCACTCGAATGTCTCGGAGGCAACGGCTATGTCGAGGAATCGGGAATGCCTCGGTTGTTCCGCGAATCGCCGCTGATGTCGATCTGGGAAGGCTCCGGCAATGTCGCCGCACTCGATTCCCTCCGTGCACTGGCCCGCCAACCCGACAGCGTCGAGGCGTTCTTCGGTGAGATCGGCCAGGCGTCGGGCTCGGATTCTCGCCTCGACGACGCCATCGCCCGCGTCGGCAAGGAACTGTCCGACACCTCCGACATGGAATACCGGGCCAGGCGAGTCGTCGAACTGATGGCGCTGACCTTCCAGGGCGCGCAACTGGTGATGCACGGGAACCCCGCTGTGGCCGATGCCTTCTGCGCCAGTCGACTCGACCGAGACTGGGGCATCGCCTTCGGCACCCTGCCGACAGGAGTCGATACGGCGGCGGTGTTGACGCGGGTGTGATGCGGCGGATCGGCTCTGGGGGGATCGGCTCCCCATATTTGGATTAGTGACGCTGATCGGAGTCGGTTATCCGAAACTGGGGAGCTGATTGGGCACCAGCCGCTGGTCTCCGAACCACCCGGCCGGCGTAGGAAGGCCTGCCGCGCGGGCGAATGCCTGCTCGAAGCGGCGAAGTAGTGTTCGAGGATCGTCCAGGTCCCGCCAATTCCACCGCACGATCACCCACCCCAACTCGCGGAGCCGGTCCTCTCGATACTTTTCGTCGAGCAGTACCTGCTTGGAGTCGTACTTCGATTCGCCGTCGAACTCACCGATCACTTTGAACTCCCAGAACAGAAAGTCGACCCGTCCGACGAAGCGGCCCGCACCGTCGTACACCCATTGATTGAGCAGCGGAGTCGGCAGGGGGAGCGTCTCGAAGAGCACCCGACTTCGAGATTCGCCGACGCTCTCGCTGCGCCCGCTCATCAGTGACACCGCACGTCGGGCGGCGGAGATACCGGTGCGGAACCGTGCCGACTCCACCGCCGTCGACAGTGCGTCGGAATCGGTGTGGCCGGACCTCAGCGCGCTGTCGCCTACACACACGGACCGCTCGACGGTCGTGGTGCGCGCGATGTCGACGACGGTGCGGGCTGCCGTGGTGACCGGAAAGCCGTTGACAGTCGTCCGCTCGGTGGGTTCCAGCGTGGTGCCGTGGAGAATTCGGAGCGGGCGACGCTTGCTGGCGTAGTCGAGTCCGTGCGTCATGTGCACCC
This sequence comes from Rhodococcus sp. SBT000017, assembly GCF_003688915.1. Taxonomy (NCBI): domain Bacteria; kingdom Bacillati; phylum Actinomycetota; class Actinomycetes; order Mycobacteriales; family Nocardiaceae; genus Rhodococcus; species Rhodococcus sp. SBT000017. Next base: position 2,212,227 of record NZ_REFU01000001.1, on the reverse strand, counting down.
TGTCCAGCGGTAGCTGCCAGATGTCGAAGCCCCAGGCGATGGCCGCCGAGACGTGGCTGAGCACGTGGTCCGCGGGCGCGGATGTCAGATAAGACCGCGCCAGCAAGGAATGTCTTTCGGTCGGACTCGCTGATTGCAGAACCGCATGCGGCACGTAGAACCCCGGCCTCAGTACCGACAGTTCACCGGTGCGGCGAAGTCTCCGCAGGTCGTCGTCGGTCAAGCCGAACGCGAGCGCATCGGCCCGGGTGAACAGATCCGTCTGGGGTAAGTCCATGACTTCTTGGACGCGCCGGGTGTCGAAACGGATCCATCAGCAACGGAAAAGCTCCCCACTTTTGGATTTCCGACGCCGATCGGAGGCGGATATCCAAAAGTGGGGAGCTGATTCGCGACGGAGTGGCCCCTAGCTCGAACGACCCCGCTGCGAGCGGTACCAGCGCACCAGCGCATCGGTGGATGAATCCGATTGCGTGGCAGGGGCTTCGGTGTCGGTGAGTACCGGCGTCAGTTCGAGTGCCTGGGTCTTGCCGAGTTCGACGCCCCACTGATCGTAGGAGTCGACGCCCCAGATGACACCTTCGACGAACACCTGGTGCTCGTACAGGGCGATCAACTGCCCGACCACCGACGGCGTGAGCTTGGGGGCGAGAATCGAGGTGGACGGGCGGTTGCCGGGCATCACCTTGTGCGGCACCACATCTGCCGGAGTGTCCTCGGCGGCGATCTCCTCGGCCGTCTTGCCGAAGGCAAGCACCTTGGTCTGGGCGAAGAAGTTGCTCATCAGCAGATCGTGCATCGAGCCGGTGCCGTCGCGGGTGGGCAGATCGTCGGTGGGTTCGGCGAATCCGATGAAGTCCGCAGGAACCAAACGTGTTCCCTGGTGCAGCAATTGGTAGAAGGCGTGCTGGCCGTTGGTGCCCGGCTCGCCCCAGAAGATCTCGCCGGTCGGCGTGGTGACGGGGGAACCGTCGGCCTTGACGGACTTGCCGTTGGACTCCATCGTCAGCTGCTGCAGGTACGCCGCGAAACGGGAGAGGTCATTCGAATACGGCAGCACTGCACGGGTTTCCGCGCCGAAGAAGGAGCTGTACCACAGGCCGACGAGGCCGAGCAGAACCGGCGCGTTCTCGGCCAGCGGCGTCAACCGGAAGTGCTCGTCGATGCGATGGAAACCGTCGAGGAATTCGCCGAACGCTTCCTTGCCCACAACGGCCATGACCGACAACCCGATTGCCGAATCGACGGAGTAGCGTCCGCCCACCCAATCCCAGAAACCGAACATGTTGGCGGTGTCGATACCGAAATCCGCAACGCGCTCGGCGTTGGTGGACACGGCAACGAAGTGCTTGGCGACGGCGTCCTCACCGAGCGCGTCGACGAGCCAGCGCCGGGCCGCGGTGGCGTTCGTCAGCGTTTCGAGGGTGGAGAATGTCTTGGACGCGATGATGAACAGCGTCGACGCCGGGTCGAGTCCGTCGAGTGCACCGACCAGATCGGCGGGGTCGACGTTCGAGACGAACTTCGCGGAGATCCCGGCGTCGGCGTAGTGGCGGAGTGCGTTGTAGACCATGACCGGTCCGAGGTCGCTGCCGCCGATGCCGATGTTGACGACGGTGGCGATCTTCTCGCCGGTGGCACCGACCCATTCGCCCGAACGCACTCGATCGGTGAATTCGCCCATGGCCGTGAGGACTTCGTGTACATCGGCAACCACGTTCTGACCGTCGACGGTCAGGGAAGCGTCGGCCGGCAGACGCAGCGCAGTGTGCAGAACGGCGCGGTCCTCGGAAGTGTTGATGTGCTCGCCCGCGAACATGGCGTCGCGCTTGCCTTCGACATCGGCGGTACGGGCCAGTTCGACGAGCAACTCGACGGTCTCACTGGTGATGCGGTGCTTGCTGTAGTCGATGTGCAGGTCCGCGGCCTCGAGGGTGAACGTACGACCTCGGTCGGCGTCATCGGCGAACAGAGTTCGAAGATGAGTATCGGCAATCGCGGAATGGTGATCGGTCAGCTTCTGCCAGGCATCCGTGCCGGTGATATCGACGCTCATACGAGCCAACACTAATGCGGGGCGGCACCGCGCGCGCGTCGTTCTCGTTTGCGTCGGGCGCTGCGGAGGCATCATGGACGGTATGGACCAACGTGCATTGATCGATTCGATTCCGGCAAAACTGTGGATCGGCGGAAAGGCCGTCGACGCCGAAGGAGGTAAGACGTTCCCGGTGAACGATCCGGCCACCGGTCGGCCCCTGACGGAGGTGGCCGACGCATCGCCTGCCGACGCGATGAAGGCGCTCGACGCAGCCGCAGCGGCGCAGAAGAGCTGGGCGGCAACACCTGCCCGCGAGCGCAGTGAAATTCTTCGAGCGGCATTCGAGAAGGTCACCGAACGCGCCGACGACATCGCGCTGCTGATGACCCTGGAGATGGGTAAGGCCCTCGCCGAATCCAAGGCCGAGGTGAAGTACGGTGCCGAATTCTTCCGCTGGTTCGCCGAGGAGGCAGTACGCATCGGCGGTCGCTACACCCCGGCCCCGGCGGGCAATGGACGAATCCTCGTCACCAAGGCGCCGGTGGGGCCGGTACTGGCGATCACCCCGTGGAACTTCCCGTTGGCGATGGGCACCAGAAAGATCGGGCCCGCTCTGGCCGCCGGCTGCACTATCGTCGTCAAGCCCGCTCGTGAGACCCCGCTGACGATGCTGTTGCTGGCTCAGATCTTCGACGAGGTCGGTTTGCCCGAAGGTGTGCTCTCGGTGCTGACGACGTCGAAGTCCGGCGACGTCACCGGACCCCTCATCGAGGATCCGCGGATGCGCAAACTCACCTTCACCGGCTCGACGGGCGTCGGCAAGTCTCTCGTCCAGAAGTCCGCGACCCGGCTGCTGCGCACCTCGATGGAGCTCGGCGGCAACGCACCGTTCGTGGTGTTCGACGACGCGAACATCGACGACGCGGTGGACGGTGCGATGCTCGCCAAGATGCGCAACGGCGGCGAGGCCTGCACCGCGGCGAACCGATTGCACGTGCACAACAGCGTGCGCGAAGAGTTCACCAGCAAACTCGTGGCGAAGATGACCGAGATGAAGCTCGGCCCCGGCGTCGACCCCGATACCAAGCTCGGACCGCTGATCAACGCCGATCAGCTCGAGACCGTGCAGGAACTCGTCGACGACGCGGTGGCCAAGGGGGCGACAGTGGCGCTCGGGGGTACAGCGCCGGGCGGGGACGGCTACTTCTACCCGGCGACCGTCCTGACCGAGGTGCCTGCCGAGGCGAGAATCCTGAAGGAAGAGGTGTTCGGGCCGGTGGCTCCGATCGTCGGCTTCGACACCGAGCAGGAAGGTATCGACGCAGCCAACAACACCGAGTACGGCTTGGCGTCGTACATCTACACGGAGAGTCTCGATCGTGCGCTACGGGTGGCCGACGCCATCGACAGTGGCATGGTGGGCGTCAACCGCGGAGTGATCTCGGACGCGGCTGCGCCGTTCGGTGGGGTGAAGGAATCGGGATTCGGCCGCGAAGGCGGATCCGAGGGTATCGAGGAGTACCTCGAGACCAAGTACATCGCTCTGAAGTGAACGAACGCAGGTCGGGTGCGCACTCGGCGCGCCCGACCCGGGGGTGGAATCAGTGGCCGAGACGACCGCGGCCGAGACGGAGCAGGAGCATGGCCAGCGTGTGGCCTTCCTGGCCCAGGCTGCTGAAACGCTCCAGAACCTTCATCTCACGGCTGTGAACCAGGCGCGGTCCGCCGGAGGCCATGCGGGTGCGCCCGATGATCTGCGAGACCTCGGAACGACGTCGCACTGCGGCGAGGATCTCGGCATCGAGGCGGTCGATTTCCTGACGCAGGTCGTTGATCTCGGCTTCGCTGGTGGGCAATGCGGTCTCTGAGTCGATCTTCGTCGTCATGGCCATCGTCTCTCCTCGGGTCACATCTTGGATCGTTGCGTCGTCCGTCACCGTTACGCCTTTCGTATTCGGAACTGCATCGCCGATCGTTCGGTTCCCGTTTGGAACCGGGCGTTGCGTCTATCGACAGGCTCCTGCGCGCGCGGCCGAACAACGGCCGACCCGATGCAGGCGATGACGTACGGTTTTTTCGATCACCGATCCAGTGTGCCACGGGTCAACCCTCCTGAAAAGTCGTCGGTTCGGCCGACGACCACGGGATGTGGGTTTGTCGGTACGCGCCGGTAACCTGACCACACGATGAACACATTCCTCCAGGGCCTCCAGTCCCGACAGAACACCTCGTCCGACGCACTGCTGGAAGGGCTCAATCCTCAGCAGCGTGAGGCCGTTGTGCACACCGGATCTCCGCTGCTCATCGTGGCCGGAGCCGGGTCGGGCAAGACGGCGGTGCTGACGCGTCGCATCGCGTATCTGCTGGCCGAGCGAGGAGTGTCACCCGGCCAGGTGCTGGCCATCACGTTCACCAACAAGGCCGCTGCCGAGATGCGCGAGCGAGTCGCCGGACTCGTGGGACCGCGAGCGAACGCCATGTGGGTCTCGACGTTCCACTCGAGTTGCGTGCGGATTCTGCGCGCGCAGGCTGCGCTGCTGCCCGGTCTGAACTCGAACTTCTCCATCTACGACGCGGACGACTCGCGGCGGCTGCTGACGATGATCTCCAAGGATCTGCAGATCGACACCAAGAAGTTCTCGGCGCGGCTGCTCTCGACGGCGATCTCGAACCTGAAGAACGAGCTGATCGGACCCGACAAGGCGGCGGAGGATGCCGACGGTGATCCTGCCGAGCTGCCGCGGCTGGTGGCCAAGGTCTACGGCATCTACCAGCAGCGGCTGCGCGCGGCCAACGCCATGGACTTCGACGACCTCATCGGCGAGACGGTGGGCATTCTGCAGGCGTTCCCTCAGGTGGCCCAGTACTACCGACGCCGGTTCCGGCACGTTCTGGTCGACGAGTACCAGGACACCAACCACGCCCAGTACATGCTGGTCCGCGAACTGGTCGGTACCCCCGACGCCGACGGCGCACTCGAGGGCACCGTCGCGCCGGGCGAGCTCTGTGTGGTGGGCGATGCGGATCAGTCCATCTACGCCTTCCGTGGTGCCACGATCCGCAACATCGAGGAATTCGAGCGCGACTATCCCGACGCGCGGACCATCCTGCTCGAGCAGAACTACCGATCGACGCAGAACATCCTCTCGGCCGCCAACGCGGTGATCTCGCGCAACATCGGCCGACGCGAGAAGAAGCTGTGGACCGACACCGGCGAGGGCGAGTTGATCGTCGGTTACGTCGCCGACAACGAGCACGACGAGGCATCGTTCGTGGCCTCGGAGATCGACCGACTCGTCGACGGCGGAGACGTGCGCTTCGACGAGGTGGCCGTCTTCTACCGAACCAACAACTCCTCGCGTGCGCTCGAAGAGATCTTCATCCGACTCGGACTGCCGTACAAGGTCGTCGGCGGCGTCCGATTCTACGAGCGCAAGGAAGTACGTGACCTCGTCGCATACCTGCGCGTGCTGTCCAACGAGGACGACACCGTCAGCATGCGGCGCATCCTCAACACTCCGCGCCGGGGGATCGGCGACCGTGCCGAGGCCTGTGTCGCCGTGCACGCCGAGCAGCGCGACATCAGCTTCTCGCGCGCGTTGTACGACGCGGCCGCGGGCAAGGTGGCGTTGCTCAACTCGCGGCAGCAGAAGTTGATCGCGCAGTTCATGGAGTTGCTCGACGAACTACGTGCAGTGCTCACCGCGACCGACGGGGACGGCAACGACATCGCAGACATCGGCGATGTCGTCGAAGCCGTACTCGACCGCACCGGCTACCGCGCCGAACTCGAAGCCAGCAGTGATCCGCAGGACGGTGCTCGCCTCGACAACCTCAACGAACTCGTCAGCGTCGCACGGGAATTCACTTCCGAGGCGCGCAATCAGGCCGCAGTGGCGGCGGAAGCTCTCGAAACCGGGGACGACGAGAACGGCGACGAGGACGGTGGCGTCGACGGGTTGGCCGAGCCGGGCTCGCTCGCGGCGTTCCTCGAACGGGTATCGCTGGTGGCCGACACCGATCAGATCCCCGATTCGGGTACCGGCGTCGTCACCCTGATGACGCTGCACACCGCCAAAGGTCTGGAATTCCCGGTGGTCTTCGTTACGGGCTGGGAGGACGGCCAATTCCCGCACATGCGGGCGCTCGGCGACCCAAACGAACTGTCCGAGGAACGACGCCTGGCGTACGTGGGCATCACGCGGGCGCGGCAGCGGCTGTACCTCACGCGCGCCATCATGCGCTCGGCATGGGGCCAGCCCATCGCCAACCCGGAATCGCGCTTCCTGCAAGAAGTTCCGCAGCACCTGATCGACTGGCGACGCGAGGATCCGGGCACCGGGGGAGGCCGAGCCATCGGCGGGGGCAGATCCGGCAGTTACGGCTCGGGTGGAGGATACGGCTCCAACAGTTACGGCTCGAACAGTTACGGCTCGGGCAGCTACGGCGGGTCCTCGAATCGCGGTCAGAGTTCGACGCCGAGTTTCGGTGCCGCCAAGGGGCGCAACTCCAATCTCGTTCTCGCCGTGGGCGATCGAGTCAGCCACGACAAGTACGGCCTGGGCACGGTGCTGGAATCGACCGGTGCCGGAGTCAAGGCGATGGTGTTGATCGACTTCGGTTCGGCCGGCCGCGTGAAGATGATGCTCATCGGCGGTGTTCCGATGACCAAGCTCTGAGTCTTTCGGTACACGAAAAAGCCGGGCCCTGCGAAAGCGGGGTCCGGCTTGTTGTGCGATGAAGGAGAATTCAGTCCATTTCGGGTCCGAGGGAGATTCCTCGGGAAGCGAGCCACGGGAGCGGGTCGATCTTGACCTCGCCCGGAAGGTGGACCTCGAAGTGCAGGTGCGGGCCGGTGGAGAAGCCGCGGTTGCCCATGGTTGCGATCTGATCGCCCGCCATGACGTCCTGACCGACAGTGACGGTCGAGGTGTCGATGTGGCCGTAGACGGTGATCGTGCCGTCGGCGTGCTGCACGCGAACCCACATACCGAAGCCTGCGGCGGGACCGGAGTCGATCACCTTGCCGTCGGCGACGGCGTAGATCGGAGTTCCGATGGCGTTGGCAACGTCGACGCCGGCGTGCAGAACGCCCCAGCGGGTGCCGAAGTTGGAGGTGTAGGTGCCCTGCGCCGGGAGTGCGAACAGCGGCCTGCGAGCAGCGGCTTCGCGTGCGGCACGCTCTTCGCTGAACCGCTGTCCCTTGGCGAGCAGGTCGTTGAACTGGCTCAGATCCACCGGCGCAGCGATGCTGAGAATCTGCGGTGCCTCCGACGGCGTCGCGCTGGACGAGTCGGCTTCGATCTCGGTGGTCTGCGGAGTGGTGGTGGCCGCGACTGCTGAAGCGGCGGGTGCTTCACCTGCGGCGAGTGCGTACTCGGAGGTGGCGACTGCGGCGGGTGAGTCATCGTTGACGACGGCCTGGCCTGCCGCGACAACCGCACCCGCGGCGACTGCGAGAACTGCAGCCCGGCCCTTGAGTGCGGTGGGGGGAAGGGGAATGCGGTGTGCGCCGCCGCGACGGGCCACGGGGGTGGCGTCTGCGGTGGTGGCGAACGAGGTGACGACGGTCGGCGACTCGTCGGCTGCGATGTACGGAGTCTCGACGAACTTGGCCTCGGCGTACTGGGCCTCGGCGTATTGGTGCGTGGGGTAGGAGTACGCGTCGTACGCGCTGTTGTCGTCGGCAGGCTCGGAGATGGGCTCGTAGCTGTAGACCGTGGTCGCGTCTTCGGCCGTTGGTCGAGAGAACCGGCTTGACGTGAAGGACGCACGGTGTTGCTGCAAGACCTACAACCTCCGTTATCCGTGACCTGGCCGTTACTGAAAGACTCGGCAGACGGTAACGAAATGATTGCGGGGCGCGCAAGTTAACAGCCCAAACCGGGGGCATATGTGAGATGGCTCACAAGTCGACCAGCGGTTATGTCGTGACGAGCCACATTCGTAATCGGACACGAGAACCCGTGGACGGCACACGGCGACAGTAACGGTTCTCGCACCGATCGAGCCGATACCGTGATCCGAGTGCCGACTCCTACCTTCGACGACTCGTCCGCCCGTGGCTCCGAGCGAGCGGAACCACAACGGATCCGACCCCAGGAAGGGGAGTTCGGCCGAGCGGACGATCCGTCGCCCACCCCGCGCATCGCGCTCGCCGTCGTACTCGCTCTGATCGCTGCGGTCGCCGCGGTGGTGGCCCAGCTGATCGGCGTCGTCCGCAGCGTCGACGGTTCGCCGGTGGGTGACGGGGCAATGGTGGCCGCGATCCTGGCCGGTGCCGTCCCCGTCGTCGTGGTCATCGGAGCCGCGGTGTGCGTGGTGGGCAAACGCGTCGAGTTCGCTGCGGCGCTTCTGGCCGGGTACGGCGCAGTGGCACTCGGATTCACACTGCTCGACGTCGCCCTGTTGTCCGATCCCATCGACGCGAATCGGCTCGAGCTCTTCCGCCCGCTGAGCGCCGCGATGCTCGACGCCACCCCCGGCGCCTACGTTCTGCTCGTCGGTCACGCTGTGTCGGTTCTGGCGGGTGTTGCGGGGTGGTCTGCTGTGCACCGCGCCGGGCTCGGTGACGGGTACGGCCACTCGGTGTATTCCGAGCACGTGGGGCGCGCGGCGGCGGGGCGTGTCGGGCCGCTGCTCGCGGGGCTGCTCGGCGCGTTCGGTGTGCTGGCGGCGGTTGCGGCGTTCGCCTCGCTGTACCGCTCGTCCGATCCGGTGGTGATCGTGACGGCGGTGGTCGAGTCGCCGGTGTTCGTCGCGGTGGGCTCCGGAGTGGTCGGTATCGCGGCGCTCGTGGTGGCCGCATCTGCGCTGGCCGCACTGTCGCCGCAGGTGGCGTCGGGTGCGTCCGTCGGAGCCGGACTCGGCGTGCTCGGGTTCGCCGGGGTCGGTCTGCTCGCGGGACTCGGTACCGGTGACCGGGTGGATGCCGGACTCGGTGCGTACCTGGGAACGGTCGCAGGGCTCGGTCTGCTGGTCTGCGGCGCAGTGATCGCGCCCGTCGCGGCAGCGCGTGACCGTCGAGCGCTGGAGAGAGCGCAGCAGCGTGAGACGGGTACGCGAGGGGTCCGCGGTGTCGCCGGTCCCGGAACGACGAGGTGGCACGCCGCAGCCGGGACTGCAGGAGTGCTGTCCGGCGTGCTGTTCGTCGCCGGATCGTTGCTGCCGATTCTGGAGACCGACTCGGGGATCGCCGCGCCACAGATATTGGCCACTCGCGTGGTCTTGGTCGCCGGATTCGTGATGATTCTGGGTTCGGTGCCGCTGCTGTTCTCCGAGTTCGCCTCGGCTGCGCGGCCGTTCGTGTCGATGTTCTGGCTCGGCGCGGTGGCTGCTGCGGCCGCGGTTCTGCAGTCGGTGGTGCTCGCCGAGGACGTGGAGGGGGTGAGCACCGGCGTCGGCGCTCTGGCGATCATCGCGGGCGTCGTGGCGGCGGTGACGACCGGATTGCTGGCACTGTTCGCCGGATCGGCCGAGCGCGACGACGTCGACACGTCCCAGGACGCAGCGACCGACGGCCCGCTGCTGGGCACCGCCCTGCTCGGTGCCGTTCTGCTCGCCGTCGGATTGGCCCTGCCCCTGTATCGAGGCAGCGACCTGACGGCCGCGACGGTCACCGAGTTCCCGTGGGGCTGGGACACCTGGGGACAGATGCTGCTCGCCGTCGGAGTTGTTCTTGCCGCCGTCGTCGCGGCGCGAGCTCGGCCCGCGCGCGGCAGCGTCCTGCTCGGCGGGGCAGCCGTCGCCGGGATCGTGTATCTGGCGTCGTGGCCCCTGACATCTGCGCGTGCCACCGATCCGGAAATGGGCCCCGGCGTCGTGCCGTCGGTGGTCGGAATCGTCGTTCTCGCTGTCGCGGCGGCACTTTCGGCCCGCCGCACGGATCGGTGACGCCGATTGCACCGGCCTGGTAGCGGTGAGATAGGCCACATAGCATGCATGCGCCCGATGCGCCGTCGGGGCACCTGGATAAAGTCCATGCTCAGACCCGCTCACACCCCTGGAGCGGGCGTCAACGTAGACGAGACGGTGAGCTGATGGATCTCTTCGAATACCAGGCGAAGGAATTGTTCGCCAAGCATGGCGTACCCACCTCCGCCGGTCGTGTCACCGACACGGTCGCCGGAGCAACAGAGATTGCCGAAGAAATCGGCAAGCCAGTAATGGTCAAAGCACAGGTCAAGGTCGGCGGCCGCGGCAAGGCCGGTGGCGTCAAGTACTCCAAGGACGTCGCAGCAGCCACCGAGAACGCAGAAGCGATTCTCGGACTCGACATCAAGGGCCATGTCGTCAAGAAGCTTCTCGTTGCAGAGGCCTCCGACATCGCCGAGGAGTACTACATCTCCTTCCTGCTCGATCGCACCAACCGCACCTACCTCGCAATGTGTTCGGTCGAGGGTGGCGTCGAAATCGAGGTGACGGCGGAGGAGAACCCCGACGCACTCGCACGTATCCCGGTCGACGCCGTCAAGGGCGTCGATCTTGCTTTCGCTCGTGAAATCGCCGAAAAGGGCAAGCTTCCCGCCGAGGTGCTCGACGCCGCTGCGGTGACCATCCAGAAGCTGTGGGAGGTCTTCATCAACGAAGACGCTCTCCTGGTCGAGGTCAACCCGCTGGTTCGCACCCCGGACGATCAGATCCTCGCCCTCGACGGCAAGGTCACGCTCGACGCCAACGCCGACTTCCGTCAGGCCGGCCACGCCGAGTTCGAGGACAAGGACGCAGCCGATCCCCTCGAGGCCAAGGCCAAGGAGAACGACCTCAACTACGTCAAGCTCGACGGACAGGTCGGCATCATCGGAAACGGTGCCGGACTGGTCATGTCGACCCTCGACGTCGTCGCATACGCGGGCGAGGCACACGGCGGCGTCAAGCCCGCCAACTTCCTCGACATCGGCGGCGGCGCTTCGGCCGAGGTCATGGCCGCGGGCCTCGACGTCATCCTCGGTGACGAGCAGGTCAAGAGCGTGTTCGTCAACGTCTTCGGCGGAATCACCGCATGCGACGCAGTAGCCAACGGCATCGTCGGCGCACTGCAGAAGCTGGGCGACGACGCCAACAAGCCGCTGGTCGTCCGTCTCGACGGCAACAAGGTCGAAGAGGGCCGCAAGATTCTCGCCGACGCCGCGCACCCGCTGGTGACGCTCGCCGGAACCATGGACGAGGGCGCCGACAAGGCCGCCGAGCTGGCAGCGAAGTAGAGGAAACCATGTCAATTTTTCTGAACAAGGACAACAAGGTCATCGTCCAGGGCATCACCGGCGGCGAAGGCACCAAGCACACCGCCCTGATGCTCAAGGCCGGAACCCAGGTCGTCGGTGGCGTCAACGCACGTAAGGCCGGAACCACGGTCAAGCATGTCGACGCCGACGGCAACGACATCGAACTCCCGGTCTTCGCTTCGGTTTCCGAGGCCATGGAGAAGACCGGAGCCGACGTCTCCATCGCGTTCGTGCCGCCGGCATTCTCCAAGGACGCCATCGTCGAGGCCATCGACGCGGAGATCCCGCTGCTCGTCGTCATCACCGAGGGCATCCCCGTGCAGGACTCCGCGTACGCGTGGGCCTACAACGTGGAGAAGGGCAAGAAGACCCGCATCATCGGACCGAACTGCCCCGGAATCATCACCCCCGGTGAGGCTCTCGTCGGCATCACGCCCGCGAACATCTCGGGAACCGGCCCCATCGGCCTGGTCTCCAAGAGCGGCACGCTGACCTACCAGATGATGTTCGAGCTCCGCGACTTCGGATTCTCGACGGCCATCGGCATCGGCGGCGACCCCGTCATCGGAACCACCCACATCGACGCCATCGAGGCATTCGAAGCGGACCCCGAGACCAAGATCATCGTCATGATCGGTGAGATCGGTGGCGACGCAGAAGAGCGCGCAGCCGACTACATCAAGGCCAACGTGACCAAGCCGGTCGTCGGCTACGTCGCAGGCTTCACCGCTCCCGAGGGCAAGACCATGGGCCACGCCGGCGCCATCGTCTCCGGCTCGCTGGGAACGGCGCAGGCGAAGAAGGACGCACTAGAGGCCGCAGGCGTCAAGGTCGGCAAGACGCCGTCCGAGACCGCTGCCCTCGCGCGCGAAATCCTGGAATCGCTGTCCGTCAAGTAGGACTCGCTTCTGTGAAAAGCCCGCCACCGATGTCGGTGGCGGGCTTTTTCGTGCGCCCCCGGCTTCGCGTCAATGGACCACTGCATGCGTCTGGGCGGTGCAATGTCACATTCACGCGAAGGGGTCTAGATTGATCCGCGTGCACAGGATCTTCACCACAGCCTTCAGCTCGGTCTATCCGCACTACGTGAACAAGGCCGAGCGCAAAGGCCGGACGAAAGCCGAGGTCGACGAGATCATTCGATGGCTCACCGGTTTCGACCAGTCGGCCCTCGACCGTCATCTGCAGGCCGAAACGACGTTCGACGACTTCTTCGCGGCGGCGGACCTCAACTCGAACGCGGAGCTGATCACCGGAGTCGTCTGCGGCATCCGCGTCGAGAACGTCGAAGACCCCCTGATGCAGAAAATCCGCTACCTGGACAAGCTGATCGACGAACTCGCCAAGGGCAAGAAGATGGAAAAGATTCTGCGCGGATGACCCTTGCTCAGTAGATCGAATGAGTGAGAGTTGCGGTGTAGGTATCGGCGAGCAGATCACTGTTCGGCACCAAGATGTTCACCGTGGCCGTCCAACTGGTCAGACACGCCACGCCCCCACCGGTTTTCGCGTTGACGGCGGTAGCCGAGAGCGGCACGTTGCTGACGCCGGGGGATTTCACGAACAGAAGTAGACAGTTGGTCTCGGGAGCGGAGTAGGACGCGACCGGCGTGACCGTCCTCCCGGTGTTTTCGCCGCGGAACGGGGACAGGCTCACCGTGGAAGTCCAGTTGCCGAGTACGTTGACCACGCTCAGACTCATGTTCCCGGTCCATGGCACCCCAGGAGTCAACGCACCCTGCCCTGCTTGTGCGATCAGTCCGCTGTTCGCCTGAATGTTCAGCAAGCTCGCGGCGGGTGCTGCAGCCGCGCGAGCGGCAGCCTCAGGAGATGGGACGGCGCTGATCGAGGTGGTTGCGTCCGGAACCGACGTGGGCACCGCGGTTGTCGATGACGCGCCTGTCGGCTCGACGGTCGCGGTGGTCGTCGGCACTGTTGTGGTGGTCGGGACTGCCGTGGTCGTCGGGACTGTCATGGTCGTCGGGACTGCCGTGGTCGTCGGGACTGCAGTGGTGGTGGGGGTCGGTTCCATCGTCGGCAGGGCGGCTGCCGTCTCGGTGGGGGAAATCGTCGTCGGCACAGTCGACACGATCGGCACTTCGGTGGCTTCCGTCGGTGAGGGTGTGGTTGTGACGATCGGCTCGGAGGGTGCGCACTCGACCTTCGGCGTCGGCGTGGTTGTCGGTGCGATCGGGTCGGCTGGAACGGGGGTAGTCGTCGGTGTCGGGTCCGCCGCGCATGCCGTTGCGGCTGTGGGTATCTCGGGTGCGGGTTGTGCCGATACCGCCGGATGGGCGGTGGCCGCAAGGACCACCGCCAATCCGACTGCCATTGCCATACGTCGCATGTCAGGTGGTCCTTCGTTGCCGAATCGCCACGAGGAATGCTGCCGCGACGGCGATGATTCCCAACGCAACGGCCGCCCAGATCCACGCTGGAGTACCCGACTCGGACGAGGATCCTGCTGCGGCGACCGACCCCTGGTCGGGGAAAGTCAGTTCGACGTCCGATGTCTTGTTCACCAACCCGCTGGTGATGGTGATCGCCGCCTGCCACGGCCCTGCCGGGAGAGCTGCATCGAGTGTGAAGGTCACGTTCCCCGTCTGGCCCGGCGCGATGGAACCACCCGACCCCTTGACCGGCGTACTGGAAATCCCGCCGGGACCACCGGAGAGCTCGACCGTCCCGCTCGGATCGAGGGCGCGCCCGCCGGTGTTCGTCACTTCTGCACGTACCTCCGGTGCGCCCGAGTCGCTGCGTGCCGCGGTGACGCCGCCGATCTCCAGATCGGCCGGCGGACCGTTTCCGGGACCGACCGAGAGGTAGGTGCGGATTCCGGCTCGGCTGACGTTCTGGATACCCGTCCCTGTCGGTGCCGCGGCGGTCTGCGCCCATACGACGGCGTACTGCTCACCTTCGGGGGCGTCCGGTGGAACCGCGATGGTCACCACCGCTTCGGCTGCGGCGTTGGGAGCGAGCGTGATGTCCGTCGGTGCCACGGACATCCACGTCGTCAGTTCGTTGACGGCGCGGTCGTCACCCACTTCGAAGCCGCCGTCGTCCGCTCCGATCGAGGCGGCGGCGGGGTACAGCGTCACCGGTTGTTCTTGATCGCTGCTGTTGCTGACCTCGATGCGCCTGGTGATTGTGGTGCCAGGAGGCAGGTTGTCGATGATGTACGCCATCGCTCGTGGGTCGTCCTGTAGGGCTACCGGCGCTTCGAGCAGTCGTATTCCGACGCTGCCCACGGGTGCCGGTTCGGTTGGCTGTTGAGCGACAGCCGGAGCCTGGGCGACGAGCGCTGAAGCGAACGTCAGAAGAGCCAGAACTCCGACTGCCAATCCCCGATTCGGTGACATCTACAGATCATGCAACCGAATGTGTGACGGTGCCCGTGTAGGTACCGGCTACGACCTCGGAGGGCAGATCGACCTCGACGGTGCCGGTCCAGGTGGCGGTATTGGCGCCGATGACCGCGGTAGCGACGACGACTGCCGTTGTGGAGTCGATGGTCTGCGGTACCAGTACTCCGGCCACCGTCGAGATTCCCGTGCGTGCAGGCAGGAGCGGTGCCGAGTAGGTGACGGCCGTCGCGGGAATCGTTGCGGGGTCCGGTGAAGGCTTCTCGAAATCAGTGCTGAACGCCGACGCGGTCCAACCGTTGATACCGAGTCGCTGGTCGGAAACGACGACCGGCGTGATTCCTCCGCTTGCAACGTCCCCGGTGACCGTCAGCGCCTGGCTTGCGGGCGCGGTGATGTTGAGTGCGCCTCCGAGCACCGTGAAGGTCAGGACGGTGTCGGCGGCGTTGGAGACAGCAGGGGAGATGACGGCAACAGCGAGAGCACCGGCAGCGGCGACGGTGGCGAACAGTGACTTGCGCATAGGGGGCGTCCTAGGGGAGGGCGAGCGAATTTGCTCACCGGCTTGTGATGTGCAACACAATAAGCCTCGCCGGTAGTGACGCGTTACAAATTGCAGATAACTGTCACGGGGTCTTTTTCGGGGGTCGAAACGGACCTGAAACGTAGTTCTTAAAATCATGCTGAATCGAAGTGTGGTCATCGATCAGCCGTCGGACTTCACTGATCGTCATGACAACCACCGAGAACCGTGCCCTCACCAAGTCCTGGCCCGACGCCCCCACCACTGCAGCCGGATGGATTTCCCGCGCGGGTGAGGTGGCTCAACTCCTCGCAGTCGATGCCGTCGCTCGCGACAAGGGCCGCGAGATTCCCGCCGCCGAGGTGCAGCTGCTCAAGGACGCGGGCCTGGTCACCCTGCTCGGCCCCATCGAACATGGTGGCGCAGGCCAGGACTGGCCCACCGCGTACCAGGTCGTTCGCACCGTCGCGAAGGCCGACGGTTCCATCGGTCAACTGCTCGGCTACCACTTGCTGTGGTTCTGGGCCGCCCGGCTCGTCGGCACCCCCGAGCAGATCGAGGCCGTCGAGGCCGACGCCACCAAGAACAAGTGGTTCTTCGGCGGTGCCGTCAACCCTCGGGACAACGACGTCGCCGTCACCGACGAGGGCGACACCATCGTCTTCGACGGTTCCAAGACCTTCTCCACCGGCAGCCGCGTCTCCGACGTCACCGTGCTCGAAGGGGCACTCGAAGGCAGTACCGATCACGTGTTCGCGATCGTGCCCTCGAACATCGAAGGGCTGTCCTTCCATGACGACTGGGACAACATCGGCCAGCGGCAGACCGAGAGCGGCAGCGTCACCATCGACAAGGTTCGCGTCAGCTGGGCGAGCGCAGCAGGGTTCGTGGACAAAGCTTTTCAGCCGCGGGTCTACAACACCCTGAATGTCCCGACCATTCAGCTGGTGTTCGTCAACTTCTACCTCGGTATCGCCAGGGGCGCTCTCGAGGAGGCTGCGTCGTACACCAAGGGCAAAACCCGCGCGTGGCTGCACAGCACCGTGGACAAGGCCGTCGACGAGCCGTACATCATCGACATCTACGGCGATCTGACCTCCAAGCTCTGGGCCGTCGAAGCCCTCGCCGACGCAGTTGCGTTGGAAGGAAGAAAGATTCACGACAACGCCTGGAACGTCACCGCCGAAGAGCGCGGTGAGCACGAGGTGCGCGTCGCCGCGGTCAAGGCTCGCGCCACGGAGGTCTCGCTCGAGATCACCGGGGCGGTGTTCGAGGCGCTCGGCGCACGAGCGACGGCCAGCAAGTACGGCTTCGACCGCTTCTGGCGCAACGTGCGAACGCACACCCTGCACGATCCGGTCGCATACAAGCGACGCGAGGTCGGGCGCTGGGTTCTCACGGGCGAACTGCCCGAGCCGACCTGGTACTCGTAGTCCCGACCTCTGGCCCCGATCCGACCCCCGATTTCCGGATCAATGTGACATTCACGCCATCTGAGTGCGTGAATGTCACATTCATCCGCTGAAGGATGACGCACACATGAGCACCGAAAAAATCACCGACGCAATCAAATTCGCATACTGGGTACCGAACGTCTCGGGAGGCCTGGTCACCAGCACCATCGAGCAGCGCACCAGTTGGGATTACGAGTACAACAAGAAGCTGGCGCAGACGGCCGAGAACAACGGTTTCGAGTACGCCCTGAGTCAGGTTCGCTACGAAGCCAGCTACGGGGCCGAGTTCCAGCACGAGTCGACCAGCTTCTCGCTTGCGCTGCTGCTGGCCACCGAGCGGCTCAAAGTCATTGCCGCAGTTCATCCCGGGCTGTGGCAGCCGGCGGTCCTCGCCAAGCTCGGTGCCACAGCCGATCACCTCTCCAACGGCCGATTCGCCGTCAACGTCGTCAGTGGCTGGTTCAAGGACGAGTTCACCCATCTCGGTGAGCCATGGCTCGAGCACGACGAGAGATACCGTCGCAGTGCAGAATTCCTGCAGGTGCTGCGCAAGATCTGGACCGAGGACGACGTCGACTTCCGCGGTGACTTCTACCGGATCCACGACTTCACCCTCAAGCCGAAGCCGCTGAACACCCCCGAACGCCCGAACCCCGAACTGTTTCAGGGCGGCAATTCGTCTGCAGCGCAGGAGAATGCCGGACGGTACTCGGACTGGTACTTCAGCAACGGCAAAGATTTCGACGGCGTCACCGAACAACTCGACAATCTCCGACGCGTTGCACGTGATCACCGGCGTGAGGTCAAGTTCGGGCTCAACGGCTTCATCATCGCCCGAGACAGCGAGAAGGAAGCACGAGACACATTGCGCGAGATCATCGAGAAGGCGAACAAGCCCGCTGTCGAAGGTTTCAAGGGAGCGGTGCAACAGGCGGGCAATTCGACGGGCGACAAGAAGGGAATGTGGGCCGATTCGACGTTCGAGGACCTCGTTCAGTACAACGACGGCTTCAAGACCCAGTTGATCGGCACCCCGGAGCAGGTGGCCGAGCGAATCGTCGCCTACCGTCGCCGCGGCGTCGACCTGATTCTCGGCGGCTTCCTGCACTTCCAGGAGGAGATCGAGTACTTCGGGGCGAAGGTCCTGCCTCTGGTTCGGGAGCTCGAAGCTGCCGAGTCGAACGACCACGAGCTGGTTGCTTCCCGCTGACCTGGAGTTCCTCGAGCGGTCGGGTCCGTGCAGTAGCGTGAGTTCTCGGACCCGACCGACCTGGGGTACGGACAATCTCAGATGAGGAGACGCGATGACCTACTCGCCCGGCAGCCCTGAATCAGGGGGCTCCAACTCTGGTGGCTACGGCGGAGGTGGACCGTCCTACGGCCCGTCGTCCTCGCCGAATCAGCCGTCGTCCAACCCACAAGGTCATCCGGGCCAGAACCAGCCGTTTCATCAGCCGTCGGTGTCCAATCCCTTCGGCCCTCCGGTCCCCGGCACCTCGGCGCCGGGCCCGGGTTCCGCTGCACCGCAGTCGAAGTCGCCCGGATCAGCTCTGTCGAGTCTGCCGAAGATTCTCACGTTCGTGATTCTCGGGCTCGGCGTCGTGACCTTCCTACTCGGACTGCTCGACCTCGTCACCGCCGAGGTCACGTCGTCTCAGGAACTGCCGAGCAGCATCCAGACCTCGTTCAGCACCACCTTCTTCGCGTCCGGTGGTAGCGCGGTGTCGGTTGCTCTACTGCTGGCCGCGGGCTTGATCGCCGGTGCCTCGCTGCTGCAGAAGGACGCCAGGAATCAGGCCGTGGTGGCCGCCCTGGCGATCGCCGGTTGGCTGGTGCTGGTCTTCCAGTCCTTCAGCCTGCCCAGCGCGGAGGGCAACGAGTTCGCCAGCACCACCAGCTCCCTCGGTATCGGTGCGATCCTGGTGCTCGTCCTCGGCTTCGTCCAAGCAGCCGCCGCGGTGGCTGCACTGCTGCTCGATGCGGGCATCGTCAAGGCCCCGGCTCCCAAGCCCGCGGGCTACGGCAATCAGAACCAGCAGCCCGGATACGGCCAGCAGAACCCGTACAACGCGCCCACGACATCGTTCGGTGGACCGTCGCAACCACAGGCTTACGGCAATCCGCCGTCGTACGGTCAGCCCCAGGGAACCTCGTCCAACTTCGGTCAGGGTCTCAGCGGTCAGGCACCGAGCGGACAGTCGTCGGGGCAGCACTCCTACAACCCGGGTGGACAGCAGCCGTACGGACAGTCCGCCCCCAACACCCCGTCGCCCCAGGGCGGTTATGCACCGCCGCCGTACACCGGTCCGAGCGGCCCGGCCGCCGGGCAGGCCTACCCGCCGAACCAGTATCAGTACGGCCAGCCGTCCGGATACGGCCAGCCCCCGGCCAAGTCGGACGAGCCCGAATCGGGTGAACAGTCGACGCCGTACGGCGCGCCCACGCAGTCGTTCGGTGCCACTCCCGCCGAGGACGAGAAGAAGCGCGACTGATTCATTGCTTCATCACAGCTCGCTTCGCGGCGCGCCTGACCGGCGCGCCGCGAAGATGATGCGACTCTCGTTGCGATGAGCGATCTATTGAACCGAGAGACGCGACGCGCGGCCGCCCGGGCTCCCCGTGCGGGCACCGGACCGACGCCCGATCAGTCGCGCATGCTCGCTGCAGTGGCCTTCAAGACCTCCGGACTGGTCGTGGTCGTTGCGACGACCCTGGCTCTGGTCACCCTCGTCTCGGTCAACAGCGACCTCACCGGAACCCTCGGAGCGATCGCCGGGTCGTGGTTCGCCGTGCACCTGGTACCCCTGAGCATCGGCGGCACGTCCCTCGGCATCGCACCGCTCCTGCCGACACTCATGATCGGCTGGTCCGTCGCCCGCACCGTCCACCACGCCGTGGACTCCGACACCGAACGCCGCGTGGTTCGGTGGGTGTTCGCGGCGTCGATGGCCGGCCCGCTCGCCGTCACCGCCATTGCCCTGGCCGTCGCCAAGGACGCGTCCACCGTCATCGGACTGTCCAGCCCCAACGCACTCGTTGCCTTCTCCTGGGTCGCAGGCGTGCACGCGGCCGCATCCGGAACCGGTCTACTTCTCGCGCGCTGGGACTCACTGGTGGCCCGCCGCGGATTCCCGGACTGGGTGCGCGCGCTCGTTGCGCCCCTCGTGCGCGCGATATCGATCCTTGCTGCAGGCGGCGCGGCCGTCGTACTGCTCGCCCTGCTCGCCTCCTGGGAGACCGCGGGCGCACTGGTCGAAAGCGGACGCGATGTCGTCGGCATGCTCGGGCTGACTGTGCTGTCGGTGCTCTACCTTCCCAACGTCGTCATCGGTGCCCTCGCGGTGGCCACCGGTTCCACTGCCGGGTTCGGTGACGCGTCGGTCAGCTTGTTCTCGACGACGGGAGGGCCGCTCCCGCCGCTGCCGATCCTGGCCGTCCTTCCCGAAGGATCGGCCCAGACGATCTGGGTCGTGATGCTCGTCGTCCCGATCGGTGCCGGACTGCTGCTCGGCCGCGATTGCGCTATCCGCAGCGCCGACATTCAGGTCGCAGTGTCCTCCGTCTGGGTCGTGGCAGCCGCAACCGGTGTACTCGCAGCGCTGTTCGGCTACGCCGCAGGCGGAAACCTCGGCACCTTCGGCACCGTCGAAGTCACCGTGTGGAGTTTCGGGCTGCTGACATTCGCATGGCTGGCCGTCGCCGGGTCCGCCTCCGCGGCCCTCGTCGTGTGGCGTCGAGCAGAACCCGAGCCGGTCCAGGACGAGCCCGTTCCGACTCCCGTACCTGCCGCCGAGTTGGCGATCGAGGCCGCCCCATCCGAGCCCGAGGACGACGAACAGGTCGAACAGGTAGAGGAGGTCGTCGAGGCGGAGGTCGTGGACGAGGCCGTGGACGACGTCCCGGCCGAGATGCCCCCGGCCGAAGAACCGGATGCGACCGTCGAGGCC
The DNA here is from genome assembly GCF_003688915.1 of Rhodococcus sp. SBT000017. Lineage (NCBI taxonomy): Bacteria > Bacillati > Actinomycetota > Actinomycetes > Mycobacteriales > Nocardiaceae > Rhodococcus > Rhodococcus sp. SBT000017. Next base: position 2,191,679 of record NZ_REFU01000001.1, on the reverse strand, counting down.
GCTACCGACGAACCGTTGGACGCCGAGATCGTCGCACCGCCCGGGATCGGGACGGACCTGCCCGGTAGGGCTCGAGGACGCAGCGACTAGGCTTTCCGCTGGCTCGAACGATCCGCCTCGATATTTCAGGAGTAGTGCGCTGACTGCCTTGCGTGAGACACCCGCGCGGGTCGTCGTCCTCGCATCGGGGACCGGCTCGCTCCTGCAGTCGCTCATAGCCGCGACTGCCACCGAGAACTATCCCGCCCGCATCGTCGCCGTTGGAGTCGATCGCGACTGCGATGCCGTCCGCCGTGCCGACGATGCCGCGATCCCGCACTTCCGTATTGCCCTGCGAGACTTCGCCGATCGATCGGCCTGGGACCACGCGCTCACCGATGCCGCCTCGAGCTTCGAGCCCGACCTGGTCGTCACCGCCGGTTTCATGAAGATCCTCGGCCCGCAATTCCTCGGGGCCTACACCGGACGCATCGTCAACACCCACCCCGCGCTCCTGCCGTCGTTCCCCGGTGCACATGCCGTGCGCGACGCACTCGACCACGGCGTCAAACTGACCGGTTCGACGGTTCATCTGGTCGATTCCGGCGTCGACACCGGGCCGATCCTGGCGCAGGAAGCCGTACCGGTACTCGACGGCGACGACGAATCCGCGTTGCACGAACGCATCAAGACTGTCGAGCGACGGTTGCTGGTCGACGTGATCGCAGCCGTGGCCGCCAAAGGTGTCACCTCCGATGGACGAAAGGCTCAGATAATCCGATGAGTGAACGTAAAGCAGTGCGCCGCGCGCTGGTCAGCGTCTACGACAAGACCGGACTGATCGAACTGGCCACCGGCTTGCACAGCGCAGGCGTCGCTCTGGTGTCCACCGGATCGACGGCGAGCAAGATCGCCGACGCCGGAATTCCGGTCACCAAGGTCGAGGACCTCACCGGATTTCCCGAGACCCTCGAGGGACGCGTCAAGACGCTGCATCCTCGCGTGCATGCCGGCGTGCTCGCCGACACCCGTAAGCCCGAACATCTTGCCCAGCTCGAGGAATTGGGCATCGAGGCGTTCGAGCTCGTCGTGGTGAACCTCTACCCGTTCACCGAGACCGTCGCCAGTGGGGCGACGCCGGACGAATGCGTCGAGCAGATCGACATCGGCGGACCGTCGATGGTGCGCGCCGCGGCCAAGAATCATCCGTCGGTGGCCGTCGTCGTCGACCCAGCGCGCTACGAGGACGTGCTCACGGCCGTCTCCGGTGGCGGATTCACCCTCGCCGAGCGCACGTCGCTCGCCGCACAGGCCTTTCAGCACACAGCCGCCTACGACGTCGCGGTGGCATCGTGGATGAGCAATGTGCTGACCCCCGACACCGAGACGGTGTTCCCGGAATGGATCGGCGGCACCTGGGACCGCTCGGCGGTGCTCCGCTACGGCGAGAACCCGCACCAGAAGGCGGCCCTGTACGTCGACTCGTCCGCAGCCGCAGGCATCGCGCAGGCCGAGCAGTTGCACGGTAAAGAGATGTCGTACAACAACTTCACCGATTCCGATGCAGCCTGGCGCGCGGCGTTCGATCACGCCGAGCCCACCGTCGCCATCATCAAGCACGCCAATCCGTGTGGCATCGCCGTCGGGAAGGACATCGCCGAGGCGCACCGCAAGGCCCACGCCTGCGATCCGGTGAGCGCATACGGCGGCGTCATCGCAGCCAACCGCGAAGTCACCGTCGAGATGGCCGAGCAGGTGGCCGAGATCTTCACCGAGGTCATCATCGCGCCGTCCTACGCCGACGGTGCACTCGGAGTGTTGCAGCGCAAGAAGAACATTCGCGTCCTGCTCGCGGTCGCACCGCCCACCTCGGGCGTCGAACTCAAGCCCATCTCCGGCGGCGCACTGCTGCAGCAGCGGGATGTGCTCGACGCGGACGGCGACACCCCCGCCAACTGGACCCTCGCCGCCGGCGAACCTGCCGACGAGCAGACCTTGAAGGATCTCGAATTCGCTTGGCGCGCAGGCAGAGCCGTGAAGTCCAACGCGATCCTACTCGCCCACGACGGTGCGTCGGTAGGCGTCGGAATGGGCCAGGTCAACCGCGTCGACGCCGCCCACCTCGCCGTGCAGCGAGCCGGGGATCGCGTCGTCGGTTCGGTCGCGTCCTCGGATGCGTTCTTCCCGTTCCCGGACGGCCTGCAGGTCCTCATGAGCGCAGGCGTCAAAGCCGTTGTGCAGCCCGGTGGTTCGGTACGCGACAACGAAGTGATCGCCGCGGCACAGGACGCGGGCGTGACCCTGTATCTGACGGGATCGCGGCACTTCGCTCACTGAGCCCTCCTGCCGAACTCGAAGTTATGGATGGATTTCCGGCGAAATCCGTCCATAACTTCGAGCTCGGCTAGACCTTGGCCCCGGCAGCACGCAGTTTGTCGCGAACTCGCGCTGCGACTTCCCACGGATCGGTGCGCAATTGCATCGCGCTCACTCGGATCACCGTCCAGCCGAGTGATTCGAGGAGGTGCTGGCGCTCGATGTCCCAGGCTCGCTGCCTGTCGTCGGACCAGTGTTGTTCGCCGTCGTATTCCACCGCGACCTTCCACCGTGCCCAGCCGATGTCGATGCGGGCGAACACCCTCCCGTCCGGACCCACCACCTCGATCTGAGTTTGCGGGCGAGGTAGGCCTGCCTCCATGAGAGCCAGTCTGGTGCGCGTCTCCTGTGGTGATTCCGCACCTGCGTCGACCACGGCGAGCACGGCCCGCAACTGAACGATGCCGCGGGCACCTCGATGGTTTTCTGCAAGCCGGGCGATGTCGTGAACGCCGACTCCGGTGGCGCGGCACAGCGCATCCAGCCGTGCCACGGCGGTTCCGAACGGTCTGCGTCGGCCGAGGTCGTATGCAGTTCTCGCCGCTGTGGTGACGACCAAGCCGTCGACACTCTCGACTTCTTCAGGCAGCAGCTCGTCGAAACCGATGCGAAGGCCGTCGAACTGCCTGCGATGTTCGGCCCAGAGGAGTTCGGCATCGTGGTCGGCCGAGATCCAGCCCGATCCGTGCACCGCCGCAGCGCTCAGACCTGACACCACTGCTCTTCCCCGGGAATACAACCATGCCGCTCTCGCTTTGGTGGGCGCGTCCAGAACGCTGTTCGGGTCGATGTAGACGTCGCGATAAATACGTCGAAAGTGGCCTCGCAGCTGCTGGCGGGTGACCAACCCGTTTGCCAGTGCCTCGGATCCGACGAACGGTGCGCTGTCCATCCACGCACTGTGGCACCGAATTCGCGCGGAAAGTGATGCGTGCGTTGGCTGTGGATGAACAAAATAGTTGTCCACAGTTATGCCGCTGTGATCGATCTCGGGCTGAGATGTGTATCGGCCGCCGAACTCGAAGTTATGGACGGAATCTGCCCGATTTCCGTCCAAAACTTCGAGTTCGGCGGAAGACTCCGTGGCGGCAATCGCCAAACGCTCGTAGCGTGGAGAAGTGACCTCTACCAAACCTGGCATCTCCACTCTCGGCGAACTCAAGGCATCCGGACATCGGCAGCGGTCGATCAAGGAAGAGTTGCGGGAGAATCTTCGGAAGGCATTGCGTGACGGCACCGATCCGTGGCCGGGGATCGTCGGATTCGGCTCGACGGTGTTGCCGCAGTTCGAGCGCGCGATTCTGGCCGGTCACGACGTGGTTCTGCTCGGCGAGCGTGGTCAGGGCAAGACGCGACTGCTGCGCACCCTGAATTTGTTGCTCGACGAGTGGGTGCCGGTGATCGCCGGAGCCGAACTCGGTGAGCATCCCTACGAGCCCATCACCCCTGCCAGCATCAGGAAGGCGAAAGAACTCGGCGACGACCTTCCCGTCGAGTGGCGGCATCGCAGCGAGCGGTATGCCGAGAAGCTCGCGACCCCGGATACCTCGGTGGCCGACCTCGTGGGCGACGTCGATCCGGTGAAGGTGGCCGAGGGCCGCAGCCTCGGCGACCCGGAAACCATCCACTTCGGACTGGTCCCGCGCAGCCACCGCGGCATCGTGGCGATCAACGAGCTCCCCGACCTCGCCGAGCGCATCCAGGTGTCGTTGCTCAACGTGATGGAGGAGCGCGACATCCAGGTCCGCGGCTACACCCTCCGTCTGCCACTTGACGTCATGTTGGTCGCGAGCGCGAACCCGGAGGACTACACCAACCGCGGACGCATCATCACCCCGCTCAAGGACCGCTTCGGAGCCGAGATCAGGACTCACTACCCCCTCGAACTCGACGCCGAGGTGGCCGTCATCGAGCAGGAAGCGGAGCTGCAGGCCGCAGTCCCGACCTACCTGCTCGAGGTGTTGGCCCGATTCACCCGACTGCTGCGCGAGTCGCCGTCGGTGGACCAGCGCTCCGGCGTTTCCGCCCGATTCGCGATCGCCGCAGCCGAAACCATCGCTGCCGCAGCCGTTCACCGCGCCGCGATCCTGGGGGAGGCCGAGCCCGTGGCCCGGCCGGTGGATCTCGGCACCATCATCGAGGTGCTGCGCGGCAAGGTCGAATTCGAATCCGGCGAAGAAGGACGCGAAATCGAGGTGCTCGAACACATGCTGCGCCGCGCGACTGCGGACACCGTCCGAGCACACCTCGGCGGCATCAACCTCGCAGCTCTGGTGACGGCAGTGGAGACCGGCGAACCGATCGTCACCGGCGACCGCATCACCGCCAAAGCGCTGCTCGACGAGCTGCCCGACGTCGAGGTCATCGGCGACATCCACGAGCGGCTGAACGCCACCTCGGACGGGGAGAAGGCGGCCGCCGTCGAACTCGCTCTCGAGGGCCTCTACCTCGCGCGTCGGATCTCCAAGGACCCCGACGACGACGGTCAGACGGTGTACAGCTGATGCGTCGCTCCAGATACGGGCGGTATCACGACGGGCCGGATCCCCTTGCGCCACCGGTGGATCTGCGCGAGGCGCTCGACGCGATCGGCGAGGACGTGCTCGAGGGCGCGTCACCGCGTCGGGCATTGCAGGAGATGCTGCGACGCGGGACGAAGAACATGCGCGGCCTGGACGACCTCGCCGCACAGGCCGCGAAGCGTCGACGAGATCTGTTGAAGAAGAACAATCTCGACGGCACGCTGCAGGAAGTGCGTGAGCTGCTGGACAAGGCTGTGCTCGAGGAGCGCAAGGCGCTGGCACGTGCCCTCGACGACGACGCGCGGTTCCAGGAGATGCAGATCGGCGATCTGTCTCCGTCCACTGCCCAAGCGGTGCAGGAGCTTTCGGACTACGACTGGCGCTCGTCGGAGGGTCGCGAGAACTACGAGAAGATCAAGGATCTGCTCGGACGCGAAATGCTCGATCAGCGTTTCGCGGGCATGAAGCAAGCTCTCGAAGGTGCCACCGAGGAAGATCGCCAGGCCATCAGCGACATGCTGAAGGACCTCAACGAATTGCTCGACGCCCACAACAAGGGCGAGGACACCGACGAGCAGTTCGAGAAGTTCATGGACAAGCACGGTCAGCATTTCCCGGAGAACCCCGAGAATGTCGACGAGTTGTTGGACTCCCTGGCACAGCGAGCCGCGGCCGCCCAACGGCTACGTAACTCTCTCACGCCCGAGCAGCGGGCCGAGCTGGATGCATTGGCACAGCAGGCGTTCGGCGACTCGAATCTGCTGAATCAGCTCGATCAACTCGATCAGAACCTACAGCAGGCCCGGCCCGGTGAGGATTGGGACGGCTCGCAGAACTTCCGCGGCGAGAACGGTATGGGCCTGGGCGACGGTACCGGAGCGCTCCAGGACATCGCCGATCTCGAGAACCTGGGAAATCAGCTCTCGCAGCAGTACAACGGTGCCGCACTGGACGACATCGACGCCGACGCCCTGCTGAAGCAACTCGGGCCCGAGGCGGCGGCCGATGCCAGAATGCTCGCCGAACTCGAAAAGGCTCTGCAGCAGCAGGGTTTCATGGACAAGGGTGCCGACGGGCAATGGCGTCTGTCACCCAAGGCGATGCGTCAGCTGGGGCAGTCCGCGCTCAAGGACGTCGCGGGAAAGCTGTCCCGACGCGGCGGCGAGCGAGACACCCGCAAGGCGGGTGCGATGGGGGAGCCCACTGGAGCGTCGCGAGCGTGGGAGTTCGGTGACACCGAGCCGTGGGATGTCACGCGGACGGTCAACAATGCGGTACTGCGCTCGGCGGCAACAGGATCGGGCTTCCCGGTGCAGTTGCAGGTGACCGATGTGGAGATCAGTGAGACCGAGACGCGAACGCAGGCTGCGGTGGCCCTGCTGGTCGACACGTCGTTCTCGATGGTGATGGACGGCCGCTGGGTGCCGATGAAGCGCACGGCGCTGGCGCTCAATCACCTGGTCAGCACCCGATTTCGCGGTGACGACCTGCAACTCATCGGATTCGGCAGGCACGCACAGACATTGACGGCATCCGAGCTGGCCGGGCTGGACGGGGCCTACGACCAGGGCACCAATCTGCACCACGCGCTGATGCTGGCAGTGCGGCATCTGCGGCGTCATCCCAATGCGCAACCGGTGGTGCTGATCGTCACCGACGGCGAGCCGACGGCGCACCTGGAACCGGACGGCCATGCGTTCTTCGACTATCCGCCGCACCCCAAGACTCTCGGTCTCACGGTTCGCGAACTCGATACCGTCGCGAAACTCGGTGCGCAGGTGACGATCTTCCGGCTCGGCGACGATCCGGGCCTCGCGCGGGTGGTCGACAAGATGGCCGAGCGCGTGGGCGGACGCGTCATCGCGCCGGATCTCGACGGACTCGGGGCCGCGGTGGTGACCGACTACCTCAAGCGTCGGCGATCCTGAATCACTTGTGGGCGGGTTTGATCTCCACCGACACTCCGCCCCAGAAGGCGAAACCGGTGATGATCACGCGCGGCGCGCCGGGGTGCGTCGCGCTGACGTGATCGAAGCCGCCCATGATGCCCATGCCGCGGACTTCGACGCTCACTCCGGGCGGCACGGTTACTTCGATGCCGCCCATGATGGCCACGCAGTTGATGGTGGTTTCCTCGGCGGTGAACGACGCGCGGCGTAGGTCGAGTTCGATCCCGCCCCAGAATGCGAACGCGTCGATGCGCGCGGCAGGGGTCCATTCGCCTTTTCGCACGGCACCGCTCATGATCGCGATCACGCGGTCGTTCGAGGAGCCACCGGACGGTGCGGCCGCGGGCGGAGGGGACAGCACCAGGTCGCCGGTCAGCAGGTCGAGTTCGCCGTAGGTCTTCGCCTGGTACACCGCAGCGGTGCGTTCGTCGTATTCGCGGACGGTGAGTTGGCCGTTCGCGAAAGCGTCGCTCAGCAACTGTGCAACGAGGTTCCTGTCCGCGTCGGCCGCACGAACCTGACTTCGATCTCGGTCGGGGAGATGATCGCTCACCGCCCGGACACTACCGGTGCCCGGGTCAGGCCGCATTCAGGATGGTGCGGCTCCCGAGCGGTGAAGCAAGCGTCATCTGCATGGTGGCGTAGACGGCAACCATGATGCAGGACTTGTCGGCGGCGTCGGGCCTGGTTCCGGTGCGCAGTTCGATGGTGACGGTGGTCTCGGTCTCGGTCACGGACGCGTCGGCTCCGTAGCACTCGGGAGTGCCGGTGACGAAGTGAACCGCGATGGTGTTGGGGGAGACCTGGCTCCAGGATTCGAACGGAGTGGTGGTGGCGCGGATGAGATCGGGGGTGGGCTCGAACATCGTGCCGACGTCGCCGACGGGCACTTCGTGGGGAACCGGAGGGGCGCTGGGTTGCTGAGCGAGACCGACCGGTGTGGTGGATCCGACCGTCGGCGTCGTCTCGTCGTCGCTGCCGGAGGCGGTGCTGCAGCCGACCAGCAGCAGGCACAACATGACTCCTGCAGCGAGAAACCTCATGTAGCCAAACTAGCGCTGTGAGCTGAGGAGAACCTTTGTGTTCGGCTCATGCGAGGAAGAATGTCACGAGTGCGATGACGGGGATCGAGACGAGCGTGGTCACGAACGCGGTGTCTCGGGCGAGCACCACCCCGCGCTGGTAGCGGCTGGCGAAGACGAACACGTTCTGGGCGGTGGGCAGTGCCGAGACGACGACGATGGCGAACAGATCGTGCCCCTCCAGACCGAAGACGAACTTGGCCATGAGGTAGCCGAGCAGGGGCTGCAGTGCCATTTTGAACACCGTGGCCAGGGCCACGTCCCGCCGTGGACTCATGCCCTTCTGCAGTACCCGGGCACCGTAGAGGGACAGGCCGAAGGCAAGCAGCGCGCCGGGGACCGATGCATTCCCGACGAGTTCGAACGGCTGCATCAATGCCTCGGGCAGCTCGAATCCGGTGATCGACAGCACCAGTCCCGCTGCGCCGGCCAGCACGATCGGATTCCGGAACGGCGTCGTGACAGTCTCGAGCAGGGAAACCTTGTCGACCTTCGTGGAGATGTCGAGAATCGTCACCGCGATCGGGGTGTAGATCATGATCTGGAACAGCAGCAGCGGAGCCACGAAGTTCGCGTCGCCGAGCACGAACACGGCAATGGGAATGCCCAGGTTCGCGGCATTGACGTACGAACTCGCCAGTGCACCGACGGTCGCGTCGGGCACGGTCCGTTTCAGCGCGAGCTTGGCTATGACGAAATAGATCGCTCCGACGAGCAGTGCAGTGGAACCGGCGACGGCCAATACGGGCGAGAGGATGACCGACAGGTCCGAGTTCGCCAGTGTGACGAACAGCAGCGCAGGCGTCGCGACGAAGAACACGAGTCGGCTCAGAACGAACTGGCCGTGTTCGCCGAGCACTTTCAGGTGGGCGAGGAGGTATCCCAGTGCGATGACGACGAAGATGACGGTGAAGCCCTCGAGGACGCCGGACATCTACGGACTGCTCATCTCTGGATCGGGAACGACAGAGAGGCCACGTAGCCGATGGCTACGTGGCCTCTCTGAGTGAAAGTCTGGATCAGCGGCTGGTGAACGGCAGCAATGCCATCTCACGAGCGTTCTTCACTGCGACAGCGACCTGGCGCTGCTGCTGCGGGGTGAGCCCGGTGACCCGACGGCTGCGGATCTTGCCGCGGTCCGAGATGAACTGACGAAGGAGGTTGATGTCCTTGTAGTCCACCGTGGTGACCTTGGCGGCGTTCAACGGGTTCTTCTTCGGTCGACGGCCTGCCTCTGCGCGGACCTTCTTCGACGGTGCTCTCTTGACTGCCATCTGAAACCTTTTCCCTTTACCAGCTCGACTTGTGGACGCCTGGCAGCTCCCCACGGTGAGCCATCTCGCGCATTTTCACGCGGGACAGCCCGAATTTCCGTAGATAACCGCGCGGACGTCCATCCGCAGCGTCACGATTGCGTAATCGTACCGGACTCGAATCGCGCGGCAGACGCTGCAGTGCTGCTTGGGCCTGCGCACGCTCGGAGTCGCTGCTCGAGGGCCTGCGGATGGTCTCTTTGAGCTCTGCTCGACGCGATGCCCACCGGGCGACGACGATCTTGCGTTGCTCGTTCTTCGCGATCTTCGACTTCTTCGCCATGGCTATCGCTCCTCTCGAAAGTCCACGTGCTTGCGCACGACCGGGTCGTACTTCTTCATCACCAGTCGGTCGGGATCGTTGCGACGGTTCTTCCTGGTGACGTAGGTGTAGCCGGTGCCGGCGGTCGATTTGAGTTTGACGATCGGCCGAACGTCGGTGCTCTTGCCCATCAGATCTTCTCCCCGCGTGCGCGCAGCTTCGCCACCACGGCGTCGATGCCGTCGCGGTCGATGGTCTTGATGCCCTTGGCCGAGAGGGTGAGGGTGACGCGTCGGCCGAGGCTCGGTGCGTAGTAGGTCTTGCGCTGGATGTTGGGATCCCATCTCCGGCTGGTCCGCACGTGGGAGTGCGAGACCGATTTTCCGAATCCGGGGGTGCGGCCGGTGACTTGGCAGTGCGCTGACATGAGCACTCCTTTCTTGCCGTTATGACAATCGTTTTCGACAAAGCGTGTTCACGAATGTAGCGTGCATCCACAAGTAATGACAATCGTTGTCGAGAAGAAGGGTGCTCGTGAACAACTCACCGGACGATCGAACCCCGATGGTCCTCGTCTCCGGCTGGACCGGAGCCATGGACGCAGTCGTGACATCACTGCTCGCGCCGGGGACCGTCGCGGTCCGCCACGATCTGAGCCGCGTCGCCGAAGGCGTCGTACGTCGCACGCTCTCCGTACTGGGGGAGAATCCGCGCGAGACCATTCTGGAGCTGGCACACGGCTGCGTCTCGTGCACGCTCCGGGAGGATCTGCTGCCGTTGCTGCGCGCACTGTCCGCCCGCAGCAACGTCGATCGCATCGTGCTCGCCATGGACCCCGCGCTCGAGCCCGAGGCGCTGTGCTGGGCCGTGGACAACGTCGTCGTCGCGGGTGTCGTCGGACAGATCGACGGCCCGGCCTCGCGTGACGTCCGCATCGAGGCGGTGGTCGATTGCCTGGACGCCGCAACCTGGCTGGCCGACGCCACCGGGGACGACGCCATGGCCGACCGAGGCATCGTCGCCAGTGGCGACGACGATCGAACCGTCGCGCAATTGGTGGTCGGGCAGGTCGACTACGCCGATGCACTCGTCGTCACCGCAGGCCCCGACGTCGACGCTTGGGAACGCGCCCGGCTCGCTGCCGTCCTGGCGCGGTTGGCTCCGAACGCTCCCGTCGTGTGGGTTTCCCGGGACGCAATGGTCGACGCCCCAGCACTTCTCGCGAGTGTCCCTGCCGATGCGCGACGCGGTGCGATCAGCGATGCGCACTCGCCGCTGTTGCGTGGTGAGCCGCCGTTGGCCGTCGACTGTGGAGTCACGCTCGTCGAATTCACTGCAACTCGGCCGTTCCATCCCGAGCGGTTGCACGAGGCCATCGACGTGCTGCTCGACGGCGTCGTCACCGCCCGCGGGCGGGCGTGGGTCGCCACTCAGCCCGACGAGGCGCTGTGGATCGAATCGGCAGGCGGTGGTCTTCGGGTGGCGAGCGCCGGAAAGTGGCTTGTCGCAATGACTCCGGAGCAGCAGGACCGCGTCGATGCCACCCGTCGGGCAATGGCGGCGCTGCGGTGGGACGGGAAGTTCGGAGACCGAGACACCTCACTGGTGATCCTCGTCCACGAGGCCGACCCCACCGAGATCGACCGAACCTTGCAGTGGGCGTTGGTATCCGACGAAGAATTGGCAGACCCCGCGGCCTGGTCCACCTGGCAGGACCCCTTCGGTCAGTGGCACGAAGACCCATGCGAGAGCAGCGAATCCCCCTACGCAGAACAATCACGAGAGGCTACAGAATGAAACCAGGCATCCACCCCGACTACCACCCGGTCGTGTTCCAGGATTCGAGCACCGGCAACAAGTTTCTCACCAGGTCCACCGTCACGTCCGCGCGCGAGACCGAGTGGGAGGACGGCAACACCTATCCGCTGATCGTCGTCGACGTCTCGTCCGAATCGCACCCCTTCTGGACCGGAGCCGCCCGCGTGATGGACACGCAGGGACGCGTCGAGAAATTCGAGAAGCGTTACGGTCGACGAAGCCGAAAGGACGCCTGATCATGGCTGTTCCGAAGAGGAAGATGTCGCGCTCGAACACCAGGAGCCGTCGTGCGCAGTGGAAAGCCGTTGCTCCTGATCTGGTGACCGTGCGGTTCCAAGGTCGCGAGTTCCGAGTGCCACGGAGATTGGTCAAAGCAGTACAGACCGGGGTGTACGACCCGAGCTGACCCTCTACGGGTCTATCTTCACTGTCATGAACGACGGACCCAGTGCGCGAGATGTGAAGCGGTGGCGGCAGTATCTCGCCGACGAGCGGGCCGAGGCTGCCGTCTATCGCGATCTGGCAGGACGACGCGTCGGCGAGGAGCGCGACATATTGCTCGCACTCGCCGATGCGGAGGGCCGCCACGAGCAGCATTGGCGAAACCTACTGGGCGAGCGGGTCGGCATGCCGCTCAAGGGCGACATCCGCACCCGCATCCTCGGTGTGCTGGCGCGTCGGTTCGGCTCGGTGTTCGTGCTCGCATTGGCGCAGCGCGCCGAAACGCGCTCTCCGTATGCCACCGACTCCGATGCCACCGACGCTATGACGGCCGACGAGCAGATCCATGCCGAGGTGATCAGGGCACTGGCAGCTCGCGGTCGCAATCGACTGTCCGGCACGTTCCGGGCCGCAGTGTTCGGTGCCAACGACGGCTTGGTGAGCAACCTGGCTCTGGTGCTCGGTATCAGCGGATCCGGTGTGTCCAATCAGATCGTTCTCGTCACCGGACTCGCGGGCCTGCTCGCCGGCGCGCTGTCGATGGGCGCGGGCGAGTACGTCTCGGTCCGCTCGCAACGCGAACTGCTCGAGGCGTCGTCGCCGGACAGTGCCGCGCGCGATGCCGTCCAACACCTCGACGTCGACGCCAACGAACTGGCGCTGGTCTACCGGGCGCGGGGAATGACCCACGAGGAAGCCGACGCCAAAGCCGCCGAAGTGCTGCGATTACTACCTGCCGACGAGATGGCCCCCGATGTCGATCAACACGAGTCCATCGGAACCGGCCTCGGTGCCGCCGGGGCCAGCTTCTGCTTCTTCGCCTCCGGTGCCGTCATCCCGGTGCTGCCGTATCTGTTCGGCCTCGAAGGTTATGTGGCACTTGCCGTTGCCGCAGTCCTCGTCGGAATCGCATTGATCTGTACCGGACTGGTGGTGGGACTGCTCAGCGGTGGGCCACCGGTCAAACGCGCTCTGCGCCAACTGGCCATCGGCTACGGCGCGGCTGGGGCGACATATCTGTTGGGACTCGCATTCGGTGGGGGAGTGTAGGTCCCGGCGTTGTGGGCAGGTTTGCACACTATCGGTCCCCAGCGACGGGATCCCGTCATCACAGCACACCTCTGTGCATTCAGTCCCACTACGTTTCGAATAATTCGCTCGCTTGGGCAAGGTCTCGCTCGATAGGGTCCTCGTCATGCGCGCAACCGTTCTGTCTGGTGCCGCTCTCGACACGAGAGCCGGTACGAGCCTTGTGCTGCGCGCGTATTCACCGGAGCGATGCGCCGCTCTCTGCGGCAAACAAGCTCCGCTCGTGAATCGACCCATCGAATAGCGCCCTCTTGTGCAAGGGGGCAGGAAGGAACATCATGCCCCCGAACAAGGTGGGCTTGCGTTTGCTCAATTGGGCGTCACAGCTCGAGGACAAGACTCTCGAGCAGGCCCGTGAAACAGCGTCGATGCCGTTCGTGCATCCGCACGTCGCCCTGATGCCCGACGCTCACAGCGGTATGGGAAGCGCAGTAGGAACAGTGATTCCCACGCTGGGCGCTGTCATCCCGGCCGCCGTCGGAGTCGATATCGGCTGCGGAATGATCGGCGTCCGAACGGAATTCACACTCGACGACGTCGACGGCCGTAATCTGACGAACCTGCGACTCGCCATCGAGGCAAGCATCCCTCTCTCGCCCGGCAACTACAACGTCGGCGTCGACCGGTGGGATTTCACCGCGCCCAAGTTGCTCGAACTCGAGGAGTTGGCGGCTAAGGACGGTGTCGAGCTGAACCACTCACCACAGTGGCGTGAGCAGCTCGGTTCGTTGGGCGGCGGCAACCACTTCATCGAGCTGTGCCTCGACGAAACCGATCGGGTGTGGCTGTTTCTGCACAGTGGATCGAGGGGCGTGGGCAACAAGATCGCCAAGAAGCACATCGCCATTGCCCAGCGTTTGTGCGCGCAGTGGTGGATCTCGTTGCCGAACAAGGATTTGGCGTACCTGCCAGAGAGCGCACCGGAATTCGGACGGTACATCCGAGATCTGAAGTGGGCGCAGCGGTTCGCGTACCTGAACCGTGCCGAGATGATGGATCGGTTCGGTGCGGTGTTCGCCGAGTGGATGGGAACCGACGACCATCGCGAGGTCGAGCGGATCAATTGCCATCACAATTACACGGTGAAGGAAACGCACGCGCACAAGGACGTGTGGCTCACCCGTAAAGGTGCAGTGGACGCACACGAGGGTGTCGAGGCGATCATTCCGGGCTCGATGGGAACTCGTTCGTACGTGGTGGTCGGCAAGGGTTCCAAGGCCGGCCTGTGCTCGGCTCCTCACGGTGCCGGTCGGCAGTTCTCTCGGACCGAGGCCAGGAAGCGGTTCACCCACGAGAACCTGCAGGAGCGGATGAAGGGGATCGAGTTTCGCGACAGTGCAGACTTCATCGACGAGATTCCGGACGCCTACAAGCCGATCGATGTCGTGATGGAGGACGCCCGCGACCTGGTGAGCATCGAGCACGAACTGCGGCAGATCCTCAACGTCAAGGGGACCTGAATCGACCTCCCGTCGTGCGTGGGAATTCGTAGTGGGTAACGAAGTTCCATGCACGACGGGATTGTCCGCGTTCGTCCCGTTGTGCATCGGTGTTCTCGTGTTGTTCACCCAACAACTTCGCTTGGTTAACGGATACAGAGAGCGTCACCGTCACCATTGAGGCATGACGCTCAATCCCGCAGGCGAGACCGTCGCGACCGGCATCCCGGGCACGCTCGCCGACAACATGACCATGGCCGAACAGCACGATTGGCATCGGTCGTTCCTGCGGCGACACCCCGTCAGTCGTCGAAACTTCCTGGTGGGAGCCGCCGCAACAGCCGCCGCGGTAGGCGTCGGGAATTCGGTGTTCGCGCGTACCGCCTATGCGCAGGACGCCCCGCTGGCCGTGGCCGGACGGCACATGGGCTTCGGAAACGACCCGGCGACACAGTTGCGCTTCTCGGCACAGCTCTCACGCAATCCCGGGCTCACCGGGGTCTTCCTCGATCACGGCCCCACGCCCGCACTCGGCGCTACGACGTCGGCGGAAGTGCGCAACCTGATCAGTCAGGTTCCGCAGACCGACGGCGGAATTCTGCCGGCGGAGCAGTACTACGTGCACGTACCCGTCGACAATCTGACGCCCAAGCTGCCGCACTACTACCGCTGGCGCACCGCCGACGGCTTCGTGAGCGACATCCGCAGCGCATCTCCGGCCTTGCCGTCGGGCCGCATCGCACCGTTTCGATTCACGATGATGGGCGATCAGGGCGTCGACGAAACCCCTTCGCAACCATCAGGTTTGGTCGCCGGCGATTACGACGACCAGTACTACAAAGCGGACAACGAGCCGTCGGTCAAGCACGCGCGCAACATCAATCGGCAGATCGAGGCCTCGCACCCGGACTTCCATATCCTCGCCGGTGATATCGCGTACGCGGACCCGTCCGGTGCCGGTCTGCCGCCACAGTTCGCGAAGCACGGTCAGACGCCGCCGAAGGGGTTCGACAAGTTCAACCCGTTCGTCTGGGACGGCTACTTCCAGGCGATCGAAGCCAGTGCGTCGACCGCGCCGTGGTTGTTCGCCACCGGCAACCACGACATGGAAGCGCTGTACAGCCCCAACGGATACGGCGGCCACGCGGCGCGTTTGGATCAGCCGACCAACGGACCCGAGGGATGCCCGTCGGCGTACTCGTTCGTCTACGGCAACACAGCGGTGCTCTCGCTCGACGCAAACGACGTGAGCTACGAGATCAAGGCCAACACCGGGTACAGCGGAGGAGCCCAGAACACCTGGGTGGAACAGACATTGGCGAAGTACCGCGCCGATCCGAACATCGATTTCATCGTCTGCTTCTTCCATCACTGCGCGTACTCGACCACGTCGACGCACGCGAGCGACGGCGGAGTGCGCGACGCATGGGTTTCGCTGTTCGACAGGTACGAGGTGGATGTGGTGCTCCAGGCGCACAATCACGTCTTCGAGCGCACCGATCCCATTCGCGGCAACCGTGCGACTCGGGTCGCCGGTGACAACGCCACGGTCGACGGAAAGACCGACGGCACAGTGTATTACACCGTCGGTGGTGGTGGTCGTCCCCGCTACACGTTCCAGGACGGCGAGGGCGTGAGCTACCGCGGCAACGAGTTGCCCGACACGGCAGTCCCGAACAGCTACGTGTGGGCAACGGACGGCACCAAGTCGGCCGAGTCCATCACCTGGTCTCGGGTGCGATTCCTCAACTACTCGTTCGTCAGAGTCGATGTGGTGCCGGGTATTCCGGGCATCACCGCCAGCAGGATGACCATCGGTGCCATCGACGAGTACGGCAACGAGTTCGATCGTCTTACGTTCGAGCGAGACATCCCGGTGGGTCCGGTGTTCGGCTCGTCCTAGTGCCAGCGGCAGTGGTGCGGTTGAGTGCTCCCTGGGGCACCTAACCGCACCACTGCGCGGAGCGCACTACAACCACTTCTGGCGTTTGAACACCACGAACAGTGCGGTCGAACAGATCACCATGGCGATCAGTGCCATCGGATAGCCGAGTTGCCATTTCAATTCCGGCATGTCCTCGAAGTTCATGCCGTAGATGGCGGCGATCAGGGAGGGCGCGAAAAGAATTGCGCCCCAGGACGAGATGCGTTTGACCTGTTCGTTCTGCTCGAGGCTGGCCACGGTCATGTTGCGCATCTCCTCGTTCTGCTGTTGCGCAACAATGGTCGAGTGCACGGTCAACGCATTCTGCAGGTTGGAGCGGAAGGACTCGATGCGGTCGGAGACGCGGATCGCGTGATCGTGCACGTCGCGCAGGTATCGCTGCAGTTCCACGTCGACGTTGTACTTGTCCGAACCTCGCTTGAGCGATTCGATCATCTCGACCAGCGGCTTTGCGGCACGGTCGAATTCGGACACCTCACGGAGCAACGAATAGATACGACGTGATACCGACGGGTCGCCGGTGAACAGTTGATCCTCGATCTCGTCGATGTCGTTCTGCAGTCCGGTCACCACCGGGACGTACTCGTCGACAACTTGATCGAGGATGCCGTAGAGGATCGCCTCGGGACCGAGTTCGATCAGTTCGGGCGATCCTTCGAGCCGCTTGCGCACCATCGCCAGATCGGGGGATTCGGCGTGGCGGATGGTGACGACGAAATCGGGTCCGAGAAAGATGTGCAATTCGCCGAATTCGACCTTTTCGGTCTCGTCGACGTATCGAGCCGGCCGGAGAACGACGAACAGCTGCTCGGCGTACCGTTCCAGCTTCGGGCGCTGGTGGGCTGCGATGGCGTCCTCGACAGCAAGGCGGTGTAGACCGAACTCGTCTGCCACAGCCATGATTTCGGCGACCTCCGGACGGTACAGCCCGATCCAGGCCATCCCGTGCCGCTCGCGCATGACCTCGAAGGTGATATCGAGGCTCTCGGGATTGGCAGTACGTTTCCCGTCGACGTAGACGGCATTGTCGATGATCGGCACTTGTTCGTTCACCTCGGTTCCACGAAATTCTGCTGCGCACCGAGACTATCGCCTGTGGCAACAACGCCGACAGTCCAGCCGCCGTCGGCGACTGGACTGTGCGTCCGGGCTAGTGAACAGTTCCGGTGATCACCAGAATTGCGGCGTTCTTGTCGACCTCGACACCCTTCTGGTAGTTGGTTCCGATCGCGGTTCCGTCGGTGTCCCCTCCCTTTATGTTGACGGTCGTGAATCCGAGATCCTCGAGGGTCTGTTCGGCTGCGGTCGCTGTCATGTCGTAGACGTCCGGGATCTCGATCAGGTTGTCGGAGGTCGACGCGTTGGCGACGGCTCCCCCGCCCAGCGTGAGTGCTGCGGCGGCTGCGACGGCTGCGATCGACTTCTTGAATCCTGTGCGCATGATGTGCTCCTCGTTGTGGTGATCGGTGATGTCTCGAAGCTGCTCTCCGAAGCTGTGGCGGACCTCGGATGTTGCTGTCAAATCCCTGTCAGCGCCGTGACATGCTGGTCCGATGCTTCTCGACGTGCTCGGATTGATCGGTATCGCGGCCTTCGCGGCCTCGGGTGCGTTGATCGGAGTGCATCGACGGTTGGATCTGTTCGGGGTCTGCGTCGTCGGAATCACGACGGGCATCGGCGGCGGAATCATTCGCGATCTGCTGCTCGGCATCCACCCACCGACGTCCCTGGACACGTGGCCGAACGTCACCGTCGGCTTCGTCGCCTCGCTGGTCGTGTTCGTTGCGCACCGGCAGATGGGCAAGGTTCGACGCGGAGTTCTGGTGCTCGACGCGTTCGGGATGGGACTGTTCGCATCGACCGGAGCGACGATCGCGTTGGCTGCCGGTGGTAGCGCGTTGGCGGGAGCTCTGATCGGCACCACGACGGCGGTGGCAGGCGGCGTGATTCGAGACGTGCTGGTCAACGAGGTTCCCCTGCTGCTGCATCGGGACCTGTACGCCCTGCCGGCCTTGCTCGGCGCGACGGCCGTCGTGTTGGCCGATGCTGCAGCTCTGCCGGAGAACGTCGGTCTGATCGTGGGAACACTGCTTGCGACGGGGTTGCGTCTGCTCGCACTGTGGCGCAAGTGGAATCTCCCGCTGGCAAAGAACCTGCCTACGCTTTAGATCGCTATCCGTACCCCTCTCAGACAGATCTCAGTCGACCAGGACAAACTGTACGAATGCGGATATTGGTGGTCGACGACGATCGAGCAGTGCGTGAGTCGCTGCGCAGGTCGCTGACGTTCAACGGGTACACCGTGGACCTGGCGGTCGACGGTCTCGATGCGCTCGAGCAGGTTGCGGCGGCGCGTCCCGACGCCCTGGTGCTCGACGTGATGATGCCTCGCCTCGACGGCCTCGAGGTGTGTCGTCGATTGCGCAGTGTCGGTGACGACCTGCCGATTCTGGTGTTGACGGCACGGGACTCGGTGTCCGAGCGCGTCGCCGGCCTCGACGCCGGTGCCGACGACTACCTGCCCAAGCCGTTCGCTCTCGAGGAACTGCTCGCCAGGCTGCGGGCACTGCTGCGTCGTACCGCGATGGAAGCGGGTATCGACTCGGAGACCATGACGTTCGCGGACCTGTCGTTGGACCCGGTCACCCGTGAGGTCTCGCGCGCCGAGCGCTCGATCAGCCTCACCCGGACCGAGTTCTCGTTGCTCGAGATGCTGATGACCAATCCGCGCCGAGTGCTCACCAGAAGTCGCATCCTCGAGGAAGTCTGGGGATACGACTTCCCGACATCGGGCAACGCGCTCGAGGTGTACGTCGGTTACCTGCGGCGCAAGACCGAGGCGGAGGGGGAGTCGCGGCTGATCCACACCGTTCGCGGTGTCGGGTACGTCCTGCGCGAGACGCCTCCGTGATGGTCGCTTCGTTCGGGCGCAAGTCGGCCGACGGTGTCGGCTCGTCGCCGACGGGAATGCGACCACCGACGCCGCTGACGCGGTCGGTATCGCTGCGGTGGCGGGTGACGTTGCTCGCGGCCTCCGTCGTCGCAATTGCGGTGGCGGTCATGGCCATTGCCGCGTACACGGTGGTCTCGCGAGCACTGTACGGCGATGTGGACACTCAATTACGTTCCCGCGCTTCGGCTCTGGCTGAGTCCAGTCTGGTGTCCTACGACCCGCGGTTCGTCGCGGGAGCCACGTTGTACAGCACCGATGTCAGTGTTGCGCTTATCTATCCGGACATGTCCAGCTACAACCCGCCCGGGCCCAAGGTGCCGATCGGCGATGCCGAACTCGCGGTTGTCAGCGGAGAGCAGGAGTCGTCGCTGCGCACACTCGACGATCAGCGGGTGCTCGCACTACGTACCAAGGACGGCAGCACTCTCGTCGTCGCACAGAGACTGCTGCCGACCGGGGAAGTGCTCGACCGACTGGCATGGGTGCTGTTGATCGTCGGTGCCTGCGGAGTGGTGCTGGCTGCCGGAGCAGGTATGGCCGTGGGACGCACCGGTTTACGCCCGATCGCCCGACTGACGGCAGCAGCCGAACGGGTGGCGCGCACCGACGACCTCACGCCGATCCCGGTGACCGGCGACGACGAGTTGGCGCGTCTGACCGAGAGTTTCAACACGATGCTCCGCGCACTGGCCGAATCTCGCGGCAGGCAGAGCAGATTGGTCGCCGATGCGGGCCACGAACTTCGCACCCCGTTGACCTCGCTGCGGACCAACATGGAGTTGCTCATCGCGGCGGGACGCCCAGGAGCGCCGTCCATCCCGGACGAGGACATGGCCGAGCTGCGGACCGACGTGGTGGCGCAGATTCAGGAATTGTCCACCCTGGTGGGTGATTTGGTCGACCTGGCGCGAGAGGATGCGCCGGAGACGGTGTTCGAACGTGTCGATTTGGCCGATGCCGTGGAACGCAGTCTCGAGCGAGCACGCCGCCGTCGCAACGAAATCGACTTCGATGCGACGTTGATGCCGTGGTTCGTCTACGGCGATCAAGCAGGACTGTCGCGGGCCGTGCTGAATGTGCTCGACAACGCGGCAAAATGGAGTCCGAGCGGCGGTGAGGTGCGAATCGCGATGCGGCAGATCGGCGATGGCCTGCTGGAGTTGACGGTGGACGACGCAGGCCCCGGTATTCCCGAGGAAGATCGCGAGCTGGTGTTCGAGCGCTTCTATCGCTCGACGGCGTCGCGTTCGATGCCCGGATCCGGTCTGGGACTTGCCATCGTGCGACAGGTGGTCGTCAAGCACGGCGGCACCATCGGGGTGGAGGTGTCCGAGCGGGGCGGCGCGCTGATCCGAATCGTGTTGCCCGGCGAAGGTGCTCCTGATCCGACGACACTCTCGGCAAACTGATAGCCGGATCTCAGCGCGCTCTCAGTACCGCCCTGCACAGTGAGTAGCAAGAAGGCGGGCGGACCCTCTGGGTCCCTACTGAAGGAAGCAGCAACGATGAGCGACGACCGTAACGAATCCGAACAGAGCGGACAGGGTGCCGGTGGCGAGCAGCATCCGGCGGACCGGGCTTCGCGCGGCGACGAGCAGAGTTACTCGGCCCAGCAGCCTCCGACTCGGCAGGATTCCAGTCAGCAGCACCGGACGCAGCAGTTCCCGCCGCAGCAGGGCTACCCGCAGCAGTACGCCGGTTACGGGCAAGGGGGCTACCAGCCCGGCTACGGTCCGTACGGACAGCAGGGCGATCCGCAGCACACCCAGGCTCACCACGCTCAACCTCAGCACGTTGCGCCGCAGTCGAATTCGGCACCGAGCGCGGTGAAGTCGCGCCCGGGTCGGTCGGTACTGGTGGCCGGAGCCATCGCGCTCGTTCTGGTCGGTGGCGGAATCGGCGGCGCGGTCGGTGCGATCGCCACCAACAACGCCAACGGCAACGGCGGGGGAGTGACCAACTCGTTGAACTCCACGGTCACTGCAGCTCAGCCTGCCGCCAACTTCCCCGACGGATCGGTTCAGGCGGTAGCGAACAAGGTTCTGCCGAGCGTCGTGCAGATTCAGGTGAAGGGCTCTCAGGAAGAGGGTGAGGGCTCGGGCGTCATTTTGAGCAGCGACGGCCTGATCCTCACCAACAATCACGTCGCGACGGGTGCGGGTGCCAATGGCAAGCTCACCGTCGCGTTCTCCGACGGATCGGTCGCCGACGCGACGATCGTCGGTGCCGACTCGGTCTCGGACATGGCCGTCATCAAGGCCGAGGGCAAGTCGAATCTGACGCCGATCGAACTGGGTTCGTCGTCGAACCTCGAAGTGGGCCAGCAGGTTGTCGCGATCGGCTCCCCGCTCGGCCTGGCGGGCACCGTCACCACGGGCATCGTGTCCTCGCTCAACCGGCCGGTGTCCACCTCGGGAGAGGCAGGCAACCAGAACTCGGTGATCGACGCCATCCAGACCGATGCTGCGATCAACCCGGGCAACTCCGGCGGTGCGCTCGTCAACACCGACGGACAGTTGATCGGTATCAACACCGCGATCGCCACGCTCGGCGGCAGCCAGGGATCCGGAGCCCAGAGCGGTTCCATCGGGCTCGGGTTCGCCATTCCGGTGGATCAGGCGAAACGAATCGCCGACGAGCTGACCACCACCGGTAAAGCCACCCAGGCCATGATCGGGGTGCAGGTGCCGTCGCAGGACGATGCCAACGGCGCAACCGTCGTCGAGGTCACCGAGGGGGGCCCGGCGGCAGCGGCAGGTATCCCCACGGGTGCGGTGATCACCAAGCTCGACGATCGCATCGTCTCGAGCGGTGACGCGTTGATCGCAGCGGTGCGCTCGCACGCTCCGGGAGATTCCGTCACCGTCACCTACACCGACGGCGGCAGCGAGAAGACAGCGACGGTGACGCTCGGTACCGCGGAACCTGCCGCGGCGCAGCCGCAGACGCAGCGGCAGGAACAGCAACTGCCGTTCCAGATCCCGTCGCTTCCGGGCGGTCGCTGATGTTGCGAGAAGCAGGCAGGCGCGGCACGGTTGCAACGATTTACGCACAGCGTGAGCCGGGTAGGGGCCTTACTACTACGGTGAGCGGTATGGAACTCGACGCACCACTGGCAGGGCGCGCGTTGGTCGTCATCGTGGACGACCGAACAGCGCACAGCACCGAGAAGGACTCGAAGGGCCCGCTCGTCACGGAACTGCTGACCGAGGCAGGTTTCCTCGTCGACGGCGTCGTTGCCGTGACTGCGGACGAGGTGGACGTGCGCAATGCACTCAACACCGCGGTGATCGGCGGTGTCGATCTGGTGGTCTCCATCGGTGGCACCGGCGTCTCACCCCGCGATGTGACTCCGGACGTCACCGCGGAGGTGCTCGACCGTGAGATTCCGGGTATCAGCGAGGCGCTGCGATCGTCGGGGCTGGCGGCCGGTTCGTTGGACGCAGGTCTCTCCCGTGGACTGGTCGGTGTCTCCGGTAGCACCCTGGTGGTCAATCTGGCCTCGTCGCGGGCTGCGATTCGCGATGGGATGGCGACGCTGACGCCGCTGGCGAGTCAGGTCATCGCCGAGCTGTCGGGATTGGACGCATAGCGATACCGATGAGCGACAAGCCGAACGACGATCGATCGGCCGAAGACGACGCGAGCCGGGCCCGAGCAGAACGGGCCCGGCTCGCTCGCATCTTCGGTGAGGTTCTGCCGGAGACCACCGGAGACGAGCGAGGAGCCGGCGCAGGCACTGAATCCGGCGGCTCGTTCTCGGACGAATGGTTGAAGCAACAGCGACCACCTCATTACTTCTGATGTGATCCACGACACATTTATCGGCCCGGAATGACAGGTCTGTTAGTTGCTCGTTTACCTGCCGTTAGCGGCCGGACGGGCCGTCGAGGCCGAGGACACGGGCGGATGCGGGGCATCCGGACCGTCTGTAGCACCGATCGAGCGCTCTCCTCGATGGGGTCCGGATTGCTGTCTTCCCATATCAGGGCTGTTTCACCCACGGTTTCGATGTGTAACGGTTTGGCGTCTCCGGAAGATGGTGTGACGCGGGTTACCACCAATGGTCATGTGAAAGTTGTTCACGCCGCCGAAACACATCACGAGAGAGCAACTTTCCAACGCCGATCGTAGGGATTGTCACGATCAGGCATCTCCTCTAATGTTCCCCTCAGCTTCCGACAACCGGGGTGTGGGACCAACCGGTCCCGAGCCCCGAACTCGGAACTGAACAACAGGATGAGGCCGCCACGGTCGCATCCGGCTCGGGCTCGTCTGCACTGACGCAGGCGATCCAGTTCGAGGGTGAAAGCCACAAGCTTCCCCGTGCGACACCGCGCTGGGACTGAACATGATGAGGAATAAATGACGGAGATCCAGAAGTCGCGGCGTAGCCGGGGACTCAAGTCCATGAGCGCTGCGGTTGTCGCCGGCGCGTCGGTCGTCGGTCTGGTACTCGGTACCGGAACCGCGTCCGCTGCAGTGGACAGCACCAACACGGTCGTCGATGCCAACGGCAACGTCATCACCGTGTCGCTGTCCGACACCTTCATCAACAGCGTCTCGCCGCTCGACGGCAACCCGCTCACCCGTGAGTGGTTCGCCAATGGTGTCGCAGGCTGGACCGTCACCGGTCCCGACGCCGACGACTTCGAGGGCACCGTCGCCATCGGCTACCAGGTCGGCTACCCGGCCAGCATCGGTGGATCGATCACCTTCGGTTACACCACCCCGAACATCAGCGCAGAGTTCGACGTTCCGCTGGGCTCCGAGCCCTCGGCTTCGATCTCGACGAGCGACCTGCTGCCGTCCGCTGGCTTCGAGGCCGAGATCGCTCCCGGCCCCGGCATTGTCGACGCCACCGCTGCCTCGGGCAACATCCAGGGCACCGAAGGTGACGCCGAAGGCCCCTCCGGCACCATCCAGATCGCCAACGCTCACGGCACCGCTACCGGCATCCTCGGTAACGTCCGCGTCCGTCCGTACGTCTCCGTCACCAGCTCCACCGGTGACGTTGCTGTCACGTACGGCGCACCGTGGACCTTCAACTGATCTCGATCGGTTGATCAACAGCAGCACCCTCGGCTGACCTAGCCGAAATCGATTGGGCCCGCCCGGGTATCCCGGGCGGGCCTGATTGCTGTGTACCAGTGGAACCGAACGAATCGACACCGCAGGACAGTGCTTCGGAGCTGGCTGCGAGAAGGGGTCCGGGGGACCGACAATGAAAACGAAAGCTCTCTCTGCCGCCGCCTGCGCGGCATTTCTACTTCTGGCCGGCTGTAGCAGCGATTCATCGGATACGGCGTCGGGGGAGAATGCCGATACCTGCACGGCCTTCGCGTCATCGCACAATGCCTTTGTCGCCACCGTCGAAGCCGTCCCCACCGATCAGGCCGGCGTCGAGCAGTGGACCGCGGACAAGGCCGCTTCGCTGAGTGAATTCACCACCCAGTCGGAGCAGGCGACAGGCGAGGTCAAGAATGCTCTGACGACGCTGGTGGCCGACCTACCTGGCGATTCGCTGGAACTCTCCGAGCCGGACAGCGAATCCGGCCAGAAATTCGTCGACAATTCGAATGCCGTTGCATCGGCTTGTGAAGCGGACGGCACTGCCGTCACGCTGGACGAGTTTCCGTTGTTGAAGTTCTAGTTCGGGGGAAATGCTCGACGATGCCCTGCAATCGAAAAAATTGCAGGGCATCGTTGTATCGGTCGAATGAATGATGCGGAGAAAGAGATCGCCGGATCATGCCTGCGTCGGTACTGGATTCGGTTTGTTGCATACATTGTGTATTTGAGGTGCGTTCTCTTGCTTTGCGTCAGCACAATTCGAGCGTTCGCTCCGAATACGGACGTCGAGTTGCGAGCGCAGGCGCTGTTTGGGTAGCGCAAGCAGGGAAGGTATCTGTGAGCTGCTGAAACATGCATCGATAGTGCGTCCGTTGTGGATGCTTCGTACCGATTTGTACAGTATTCTTCTGCGAGAAAAGATGTCTCCCGATCGGTCCGGCCATCGGATGGGGCATCGGCCGGTCATACGAGGGGAATCATGAACAATATTCGTCACTCCGTGCTGCGCAAGGTAAGTCGAATCGCTGCAGTGAGCGCGGCGTCGGCCGTTGCCATCGGAATGCTCTCGGTCGGCGCAGCCAACGCCGATACGTTCGTTCCATTGCCGAACGGTGAGAAGGTCGCGGGGCCGTACAAGATCTCGCACGTCGACGAATCGGCTGTCATCTCGCCCGCGATCGCGAACAACCCTCTCAACCGAAACGGCTGGGTCACCGGCACCGCTACCGCCGACGTTCCCGAGGGAGTGACCGGAACCCTGAAGACGGGCTACCTCGTCGGTTGCCAGCTCGACATGGATGATCTGAGCCTCGACATGAACGCGGGCTTCGGTATCGAAGGCGGCAACACCAACATCATCACGCTGTTCCCCATCCCGTTCCTCATCGGCGGCGAGGGTGAGACCACCAACAAGTTCGAGGGCGGCGTCGGAGTCAACGTCCCCATCAAGGACAAGGAAGTGGCGCAGGTCGAGCTCGGCAGCAAGGACGTCAAGGGCCCGTTCACCGCGATTCAGTACCAGGACGTCGGGATCTCCGTGGAGAACTGCGGTGGCTACGCGCAGGCTCGCTCGTACACCACACTCGAACTCACCGGCAACTACCGCTACAAGGGCACGCTCTACGGCCAGCCGTTCAGCCTCGGCTGAGCATCCCACCACTTCATTCACCCTCGCCTAGAGCGCGTGTCACTTTCCCAAAAGGGGTAGCTATGCAGAACACCACCACCATGCGTCGTGGATTCCAGACCGCCGCGGTCGGAGCCGTCGGCGCGATCGCCATCGGGTTCCTGTCCGCCGGAGCGGCCAACGCCGACACCTTCGTTCCACTGCAGGACAACGAGATCAGCAAGACGCTGATCGACGGAACCACCGTGACCGTCAAGGGATTCGGCCAGAGTGCACTGATTTCGCCGTCGATGGGTGCCACACCCACCCAGCGCAACGTGTGGGTCACCGGCAACTACACCGTCGAGACCTCCAACGCCAGTGGCGGATCCATCGAGCCGGGCTTCCTGGTCGGCTGCCAGGTGGACTTCAGCGCCGCGATCGGTGCCGACGGCAACGCATCGTTCGGCCAAGGAAATACGATCGGCCTCGAGCCCGGCACGCTCGACCTCACCATCGAGAGGACTCAGCCGAACACCTACGACATCGGTGCAGGCGTCGAGCTGAATCTCGCCCCCGGGCAGTTCAACGACGTCAAGCTTGTGGCCGACGAGAAGTCCGCCGAGATCGACGGCGTCACGGTCGCCACCGAGGTTTCGAACAAGTTCTCCTTCGACGGCAACGGCGGTGGCTACACCTACGCCGACGAAACCCTGAGCGTCGCTGGATGTGCCGGTTACGCCGAGGCCCGTTCGTACGTGAAGGTCACCATCGACAACGATGCCGTCACAGCAACGACCACACTGTGGGGACAGCCGTTCAGCATCGGCTGACGCCACAGCCGTAAGTCGGCTAGGGAGTCGGCCCCGGCCCCCGGCCCCCGGCCCCGGCCCCGGCCCTCGGCCCCCCGCCCCGCAACGAATGAATGCGCCATTCACGCTGTCAGACAGCGTGAATGGCGCATTCATTCGTCGAAGCAGACCGGCGTCAGTCCTTGGAGTGCTTGCCCAGGTCCGGGGCAGCGTCGATTGCTTCGCCGCTACCGCCGGTGGTGTCGGCTGCCGTCGAAAGCTTCTGTCCCGCTGTGGTTCCCCCCGCGAGGATGTCGCGAATCTGCACCAACACGTCGACGTCGCTCAGTTCCTTCTCGGGCTGGCTCACGAAGCGCTTCTTCGCCGTGTTCACCGGGAGAATCAGAACGAAGTAGACGACTGCCGCGATGATGACGAAATTGATGACCGCGGTGATGACTGCGCCGACGTTGACGAACGATTCCGGCGACGACGTGATGTTGAAGCCGAACCCGTATTCGTTGCTGCCTCCGAGGGCCGCGACAAGGGGATTGATGATGTTCGTGGTGAATGCGGTGACGATGGCGGTGAATGCCGCGCCAACGACCACGGCGACTGCGAGATCCACGACGTTGCCGCGGAGTAGAAAGTCCTTGAAGCCCTTCAGCATGAGCCCTTCTCCCAACGTTCGGTTTGTTCTGTCTCGAGAGACGTTAGTGCAGGGTGACGGTTATTGCACTGACCAACGAGGCGGCCGCGACCGTCGTCGCATCGTTCGTCGGTAGAGCCAGCAGTACGACGCGGTCTCGCTGTCGATTGCCACCGGCGTCGGCGGAGACGAGTACGACCATCGCTCCCGACGCCAGCACCCGTGCCGCGGGTACGGCATTCGGGTCGTCCTGAGACTCGACCGTCAACACGTCGACGCGGTCGCCTTCCCGCAGCAGGTCGGTCACCGCGGCGTCGGCGAGATGCACCGGTACGACGCGTGCCTCGGTCCCCAGAGCCGTCGTGGCCGTCCGAGATCCGAGCAGGCGTACGTCCGTGAGCAATTCGCCCGCTCGGACCGGTCCGGTGAGTGTCCGACCGTCCACGGCCTCGGATTCGACGAGTGAGCCCTCGGGAACGTTCGCCCGGTCCCAGTCGGCCACCACCACATCGGCCGACGTCAATACGGTGCCGGGCGTCAGGTCGCGTCCGGCCGTGATCACCCGTACTCGGTCGTCGCCGGCAGCGTCGTCGACGAAGAGCACCGCGGCGACAGCGACCAGAACTCCCGCTGCGATTCGTCTGAATTTCGTGGATCCGACCCACGCCGGACGCATGGTGATGCGATCGAGCAGCGTCGAGTCGAGTCGATTCTTGCCGGCAACCATGGCCGAAACGCTATAGCCGACGCAGGTGTCTCGGACACCGAAAAGGCCGGGCTGTGGATAACGGCCCGGCCTGTGGATGAAGCGGAAAACTACTGGCTGGCAGCAGCTTTCGTGGTGGACGAGGAAGGCGAAGAGTTCGACGACGACGAATCGGAAGATTTCTTCTCGGCGGGCTTGGACTCGGACTTCGAGTCCGACTTCGCGGCGGCCGCATCGGACTTCTTCTCGCCTGCGCCCTCGCTCGAGGTGCTCGAACCACCGCGGCTGTCGGTGCGGTAGAAGCCACTGCCCTTGAAGACGATGCCGACGGAGTTGAACAACTTGCGAAGCTTGCCCGAGCATGCGGGGCACACCGTCAGTGTGTCGTCTGTGAAGGACTGAACGATGTCGAAGCGGTTGTCGCACTCGGTGCATGCGTATGAATAAGTGGGCATCGTGTTTCCTCCGCGCTGGTCACCGAGGAAATTCGCCGCTCTGCTGGCCGAGGCCGAACCACGCCGGTGTCTTGTCTGTTCGTCGAAACTGTCGAAACTGGGGAGAGCATTAGCACTCTACAGTCAGGAGTGCCAACGAATCGAATCGTAGCGTTATTCCGTACCCAAGCGTACGAGCCCGCTGCCCGGGGTCAACGCGTGCGTCACCCGTCTGTCGTGCGGCTCGGCGGGTAGCCGATCGACCACTTCGCTCTCGCGGACCACCGCGACCAGCATGGCGTCGGGTCTGCACAGGTCGAGGGTGCGGTCGTAGAAACCCGCGCCTCGGCCCAACCTGGTTCCGCGCCGGTCGACGGCAAGCGCCGGAATCAGCACCAGAGAGCACGTCGACACGGCGTCGGGATCGAGCGTCGGTCCCGACGGTTCCAGCAGCCCGAACGGGGCCGTCACCAACGACTCGCGTCCGGCGTACCGAGCCCAGCGCAACGGCCCCGGCTCGTGCGCACTCGGAAGCAGAACGGTCGACCCGGCCGCGGCCATCGCGTCGAGCATCCGAAAAGAACCGGGCTCCCGGCCGACGGGAACGTATGCGGCCACGACCTGGTGTTCGGCTGCCAACTCGCCGAGGACGTGACAGAGTGCAGAGGACTCCATTGCGCGTTGCGCACCGTCGAGCAGTCGGCGTTCGGCGAGAACATACTTTCGCCATCGATCCTTGGGCGTGTTCTCCGTGAAATCGGGAACGGTCACAACGATTCGTCCTCCTTCCTGTGCTGTCGTTCAACGATATGCACTCGGGGGTAAAACGCAGCACACGGCAAGCAGATCACCAGAAACCATGGATAGGGTGAGCACCATGACAGAAGCCGTTACAGCGACGACCGCCGCCACGCCCGTGCATTTCCGCACGGCCATCGTTCCCGCAGCGGGCATGGGTACCCGGTTCCTGCCGGCCACGAAAACCGTTCCCAAAGAACTGCTTCCGGTGGTCGACACTCCCGGTATCGAGCTCGTCGCCGGCGAAGCCGCAGATTCCGGCGCGCATCGACTCGTGATCGTCACCTCCCCCGGCAAGGACGGCGTCGTCGCCCACTTCGTCGAGGACCTCGTACTCGAGAACAAGCTCGAGGCCAGCGGCAAGCTCGAGATGCTCGAGAAGGTGCGCGTTGCCCCCGGTCTGCTCGACGTCCAGTCGGTCATCCAGCACGAACCGCTCGGACTCGGACATGCCGTCGCCTGTGCCGAGGAAGTCCTCGACGACGACGAGGATTCCGTTGCCGTTCTGCTTCCCGACGATCTGGTGATGCCCCGCGGTGTGCTCGACGTCATGGCCCGCGTGCGCGCCAAGCGCGGTGGCTCGGTGTTGTGCGCCATCGAGGTCCCCGACGACAAGGTCTCTTCCTACGGCGTCTTCTCCGTCGAGATCGTGCCCGACGCGGTCAACCCGAACGTCCTCAAGGTCACCGGTATGGTCGAAAAGCCCAAGCAGGAGGACGCCCCGTCCAACCTGGCTGCCGCGGGCCGTTACCTGCTCGACCGCGCGATCTTCGACGCCCTGCGCCGGATAAAGCCCGGTGCCGGCGGCGAGCTGCAGCTCACCGACGCCATCGCGCTGCTCATCGAAGAAGGCCATCCCGTGCACGTGGTGGTGCATCGCGGATCGAGACACGACCTCGGAAATCCCGGGGGATACCTGCGCGCTGCGGTTGACTTTGCTCTACAACGTGACGACTACGGCCCCGCCCTGCGCGAATGGCTGAACGAACGCTTGAGCGACAGCTGGGCACCGGAACTGACCACGTACGAATAGCATCGCGGGTCGATGCCATAGAGGAAGGGCCAGATGCGCTCGGTCGAAGATCAGCAGACCCGGGTGACCGCAGCGGCGGTGGCTCCACGGCCTGTTCGGGTCGCCATCTCGGAAGCACAGGGTCTGCTGTGTGCCGAAGAAGTGGTCACCGAGCGTCCCCTTCCCGGTTTCGACCAGGCAGCCATCGACGGCTACGCAGTACGCAGCGTCGATGTAGCGGCCGCGGGCACCGACCTGCGCAACGAGGACGACGAACGCATCGATCTGACGCTTCCCGTCGTCGGCGAGGTGTCCGCCGGATCGCGTCAACCCATCCGGTTGCAACCGCGTCAGGCAGTACGAGTCGATACCGGCGCGCCACTGCCCACACTGGCCGACGCGGTGTTGCCCCTGGATCGAACCGACAGCGGTCGCGCCCGCGTCAAGGTGTTCCGTCCGGTGCGCTCGGGTGACTACGTCCGGAAGATCGGCGACGACGTGCAGCCCGGTGACGTGGCGGTCCGCGCAGGCACGATCATCGGCGCAGCTCAGGTGGGACTGCTCGCCGCCGTCGGGCGCGACAAGGTGCTGGTGCATCCTCGGCCGCGTCTGTCGGTGATCTCCGTGGGCGGCGAGTTGGTCGACACCGATCGGACCCCGGGGCCCGGTCAGGTGTACGACGTCAATTCCTATGCGCTGGCCGCCGCAGCGCGCGACGCCGGGGCAGACGTCAACCGCGTCGGGATCGTCAGCACCGATCCCAAGCGACTGCGCGAGGTGGTCGAGGGGCAGCTGATTCGATCCGAGATCGTGGTCATCGCCGGAGCAGTGGGCGGGGGCGCATCGGACGGTGTGCGTGAGGCGCTCGGCGAACTCGGCGACATGGAAGTGGAGCGAGTTGCCATGCACCCCGGATCCGTCCAGGGCTTCGGTCAACTCGGACGCGACGAAGTACCCACCTTTCTGTTGCCGGCCAACCCCGTCAGCGCGCTGGTGGTGTTCGAGGTCATGGTGCGTCCGCTCATTCGCATCGCTCTGGGTCGACGGCAGCCGATGCGACGGACCGTCACCGCCCGCACCGTCGCGCCGATCACCTCGATCGAGGACCGCAAGGGATTCCTCCGCGGCCAGCTCATGCGCGACGAGGGGACGGGCGAATATCTGGTCCAGGCCCTCGGCGGTGCACCCGGATCGTCCTCGCACCTACTCGCGACACTCGCCGAGGCGAACTGCCTGGTCGTCATCGATCCCGAGGTCACCGAAATCCGCACCGGCGAAGAAGTGAAGGTCTCGTTCCTCGCTCAGAGAGGCTGACGCCAGTGGTGCGGACAAGTGCCGCCTGGGGCACTTACGCGCACCACTGCGCGTAGCGCATAACATCGACGGATGCCGCGAACGTGGTCGAGCCACCCAGGTTGGCCGGCGAAATTGGGTCCAGTGAGAGTGGCCGGCGGAACCGTGACCGTACGGCCGGTGCGGATGCGCGACGCGGCCGCCTGGAGCCGGATTCGCACCGCGGATCGCGCCCACCTCGAACCGTGGGAGCCCAGCGGCGAAGGCAGCTGGAACTCGCGGCATCACATCTCCTCGTGGCCGAGCCTGTGCTCGGGGCTCAAATCCGAGGCGCGCAAAGGACACATGCTGCCGCTGGTGATCGAGGTCGACGGCGAATTCTGTGGCCAGATCACCACCGGAAACATCGTGCGGGGAGCACTCCGATCGGCCTGGATCGGGTACTGGGTGTCCAAGGAGGTCAACGGTAAGGGCGTGGCGACCGCGGCTCTGGCTCTAGGGCTCGACCACTGCTTCGGTCCCGTCGGACTCCATCGCGTCGAAGCGACGGTGCGACCGGAGAACCTTGCCAGTCAGGCAGTGCTGCGCAATGTCGGTTTTCGCGAAGAGGGGCTGCTCTACAAGTACCTCGACGTCGACGGCGAATGGCGCGATCACAAGCTCGTCGCGATCACCTCGGGCGAGGTGCAGGGCACCGTCGTCGATCGGTTGGTTCGTGCGGGCCGGGCTGCGTGGGCCTGATTTCCACTGCTGCTGCGCGAGCGTTCGTGTTGTCAAAGTGACAGGAGTGTAATTCGGGTCGGCGCGTCTGCGTCGTTCTCGTTCCTCCTCCGCATAGCCTGAGGACGTCTTTCACTGTCGCAGTCGTCCAAGGGGAGGAGAACAACGCCGATGCCGAACTCGATCATCTGGATCGGTCTCGTAGCCGTCTGGCTCTTCGTTCTTCTGCCCATGCTGATGACCAAGCGTCCGCAGATCATGCAGACCACGGACGCTGCGCTCGCCACGCGCGTGCTGCATCGGGGTGGCACGAAGCGAAAGCAGCGCGGCCCCGCGACCGGTCACCGCAGCGATCCCGACTGGCGACCGGAGGACGACCTGCGAGTCTCCGCGCCGGCCCGCGAGATCTTCGGCCCCACGATTGCGACTGCTCGTCCAGACTCACCCGATCTACCCGGTACCGCGGAGGACCCGATGGACACTCACGCAGCAGACAGCGACCTCGATCGCGAGGCACTGGACACGGATGCACCGCGTGCAAGTTCGCCCGCGCACGAACCCGGTGTAGTCGACGACGATTTCGTCCCTCGCCGTCGCGGCCGCGGCGGTTTCGATCCCGAGGCCGACGCGATTGCTCGGGCCGCGCGGTATGCATTTCGACAGCGCGCAGTTCTGGGGCTGGTCTTCGCGGCGATCACCACCGCGGCCCTGGCCTTCATCATCTCCCCGACGGTGTGGTGGCTGTGTGGACTGTCCGTCGCAGTTCTCGTCGGCTACCTGTACTACCTGCGTCGTCAGGTGCAGATCGAGGAAGAGGTGCGCAGGCGTCGGCTCACTCGGATGGGCCGATCCCGTCTCGGCGTGGAATCGGAAACCGACGACGAGCTCGAGCTCGTTCCTCAACGACTGCGTCGCCCCGGTGCGGTGGTGCTCGAGATCGACGACGAGGATCCCGAATTCGAGCATCTCGACCACTACGAGGAGCCGTTCCAGGCACGTCGTGACGAGGACCGGGACTTGCGCAGAGCCCAGGGCGCGTAGCCACCGTCCGACGCGGCTTTGCTAGAGTTACCCAGTCGGTCGGCATGACGGCAAAGGGGCTGTGGCGCAGTTGGTAGCGCGTCTCGTTCGCATCGAGAAGGTCAGGGGTTCGATTCCCCTCAGCTCCACCATAGAGTCCGTACTTGAACCGGCGACCGAATAGATGCCGGCGAGGGTGGATTCAAAGAAGTTATGTTCATGACCAGGAACTTTCGCAAAGCGGGAGTCCCTTTGGTTTGGCACCCTTGCCGGCTGACCCTACCCCAAAGTTGTCGCACGAAAGATGGTCGCGGCATTCTCGATGTCGTCGAACGGTGGGTTCAGCTCGTCGCTGACGCGCCCTCCTAGCTGATAGCCGATGAAACGGCAAAACCTCTGATTCGAGCTTCGTTCTGCAGTAGCGGTGCCCGAAGCCTGTTCGTGCACCAGGTGGTGGTTCTGCGGCGATGCATGTTCGTCGTGATGTCGGTGCTGGCTCCTACGCTGAGCGCTACCAGCGAACTACTCAGGAGCTTCTCGTGACGACCGCACAGTACATCGGCGACAACAGCAACGGTAACCAGCAGATCCGGGCGGACGGCGACGTTACTGCCTCGCTTACTAAAGACGGCGGCATTAACATTGGCGGAGACAACCACGGCGTCGTGATTACCTCGGTGCCGAGGGCGGAGGAGCCGCGGTACACCTTCGACATCACCAAGAAGACGCGGATCCCCACCCCGGCCGCGCTGATCGGCGTCGTCTCTGGCCTGATCACGATCGCGGGGTTCGTCACGGGCGGCTTCTCGATCAAGCAGCTCGTCGATGTCTTCGTGTCGGGCAATGGCGTCGACCTCACGAGTGGGACGCCCAAGGGGTACTGGTGGCTCCTCGTCTCGATCCTCGCGGTCGCCATTGGCATCATCGGTTGGTCGTTTTTCCGTTTTCTCCGCCGGAATGTGCTTCGCCTTCCGAAGCGGTGGTGGTTCTTCCGTGGCTGGGCGGGTATCAAAGAGGAGAACGGCAGGACGTACCCATATTCGCTTCGTCTCGCGATGTGGTGCCCGAAGTGCAAGAACCAGAAGCTCCGTTTCCAGCAGATTCCGGCGACGTGGGTCGATTTCTACGACAACACGGGCAAGCGCACCAAGCGCGACGTAACGAAGTGGGCATCGATGGCTGTCTGCCCTCGGGACGAGGCGCACTCGATAGCGGTCGATATCTCGGGCAACGATTTTGACGACGCGCTTCCGAGATAATGGGCATTGCACTCGAGGTTGCTGACATCGATACCGCGAACGCCACGTGCTGGTGTGCCGGGGTTCTATCTCTTGACACGGCTGGTCAAGTACTCATCAACCCACTTCCGGCTTGACCGCCACTGGCCATCTGGCCCCTTGTGGGCCTTGAGCCTGCCTCGGTTTGCCGCGACCCGCAGGGTGGTGCTCGACGCCTCACCGTTGGCCAAAGCCGCTAAGGGCACGATCTTCGAGGGACCCGCAACAGCGGGGACGATGAATTGATGAAGATTCTGGAGGATGGCCCGTGCGATGAACTCACCCAACGCCCCAACATCGCCGTTGTCCGCCCTGGCCAAAGCCTTCAAGTATTTGCTTCGGTCACCTTTGTAGATGATTGCGGGTGGGTAATAGGACCGAACCAACAACAGATTTAGAACCAAGCGTCCAGTTCTGCCGTTTCCGTCGAGGAATGGGTGAATGTACTCGAAGTCGCGGTGTAGCTGCGCGATCTCCTCTGGGAATTGCTCTCCCCGGGCCTTCAGTTTGTTTGCCCGGTCGACCCATCCGCGAATCTCGGCGTCGATCAACGTCCAGGAAGGGGGTTTCATACCGCTCGAGAACTGCGCGATCTCGTGCCGTCGAAATGATCCCGGTCCTTCATCTCCTCCGGCATCAGGGTGGGGTGCGACGTCCCACACGGGCTGCATGACGAGCTGGTGAATGTTGCGGATTTCGTGAAGTGTGATGATTGACCCCGGTGAGAAACTGGAAGGCTGAATGCCTTCCCGATAGACCCACGTGGCCGCATCGGCGTACCCTTTTACCTCGTTGTACTCTTTGAGCGCTTTGCCGCCGACTGCACGTCCTTCCTTGAGGAGCTGTTCGACCTGCTTGATCACGAGGGTGTTGCCCTCGATAGCAGTCGAGTGGTGTGCTTCCGCTGTCCAGATGTCGTCCCAGATGTCTGCTGCTTCGTCGGGGGTCGGCAAGCCGCCCAGCCGAAGCCACAACTCCTCAATTTGAGTGTCCAGGGTCAGGTAGATGTCAGACCGAGCTGGTCGACCGCTTCCTTTACCACCCATGATTAGCCAGTGCAACGTGTACGCTTGTCATAATAAAAGCGTACCGTACACACTATCGATGTATGTGCAGGTCAGAGGGCCTTGGTGTATGTACACCCGGGTCAAAGCGATCAATTCAATTTGTGTCGCAAATCACCGTAGCGGGAGGCTAGGTATCGGACACGTCCGCAGCACATTCCTGGGTGGGCGGCGTTGCACGGTATGCGGGATCGGAAGTACTACCAAAACCAGAACGATGAAGACCAGCGATCACGGGCGTGTGGCTGCCTAATCCGAACTATGCGTCTGTAGTGGGCGCACAAGACGGCAATGGCCGGTCTCGTATCTGGTTTGCGACGACGTCCATCGGGATTCGTTCCTGCTCCAGTCTCAGCCCCTCACTTCGTAGCAGTGTCAGCGCCGCGAGTTCACCGGCGGTCAACAGAGCGGCGTCCACCGGTTCGACGGCTGGGTGTGGCACCGCGAGATCACGCCAGCCTGCCAAGGTGGCGAGGTCCATGAGCAGGCTCTCGCAGGAACGTCTCCCTCGGAAGCGGGCCAAGATGGCGAAACCGTCGGTGTCCAGATCGCCCCAATAGAGCACGTTTTGAGCGTTACGCACCCATGGGAAGTCGGCAACCGCCAGCGCATGGCCGCCCCACCCGAACACGGCGATGGTATCGGGTAGGTCCGCCAGTGCTTCAAGCGTCTGCAGGTTTTCGACGACGAGAACCCGCGGCGGTGCCAAATTCAGAGCCGACAGCTCTCGGTCGGATGCCGCCACCAGGCGTGGAAGTCCCTGGCGCAGCGTGGGATCGAGGATTGCGATCGCACGCAGCAGCTCGCGCTCCCGCAAGCCCAGGTGCTCGGGTATGCCGAGCGGGACGGCGAGCGATGTCACGGCTGCCCGGTGGGTGCCGAGCCATTTGGTGTCGACGCCAGGAATGGGCAACTGTCGAATCAACAGCCCGGAGGCCGGGTTCTGCCGCAACCAGTTGAGTATGGCCATGAGTCGATCGAAGTCGGCGTCAGTCAACGAGTTCCAGTGCCGGAAGGAGACAGGCAGCGCATCGGTCCATGGTGGCCGGTCGTCGAGGGCACGTAACCTAGCCAGCCGCATATTGACAGTTCGCCAACGCTCAGTGGCACCGGCTGTGGCGGCGATCGCTTCAGCCCCACCCAGTGTCACCGACACCGGCAGCAGTTGCCGACCCAGGCTGGGCCAATGCCGCTCCTCCCAACGGATCTCGAGGTAAGAACTCTGCCATGCCCGTACCCACGCTTCGACTGTCGAGTGGTATGCGGCGACGAGTGCCTCGCTGGGGCTGCCGAGTCGCACCGTCAGCGGTGAGGCGGCAGCACCGAATAGCCAGGACTTGAGATTTCGGTCCAGGCTCCGTCGCGCCCTTTCCACGACATCGTTTGGCAGCACTAGTTTCGGAGGGTCAGCCATCGGCGGCTTCGCTGATCGAGGCAACTCCTAGTCGGGACGCCTTCGAATCTCGGATCGAGACGGTGGCAACTCCGCCGACATACTCTTGAAGGGTTCGGATCATCTTCAGAGGTGTGGCGAGAACGAGGTGAAAACCGAACTGGTCGAATACGCCTGCCGCCCGGCGTGTGTACTCGGGGTCGGATCGGTCGAATGCCTCGTCGAGAATGACTGTGCCGTAACTTGGCAGATCGCCGTCAGGTCCGACCAACTGGTACCGAAGTGCCGCGGCGAGGCAGAAGAACACCAGTTTTTGGGCCTGCCCGCCGGACAGGGCGTCCGAAGAGTCATGGTGATTAACCGCCCTCCCTTCAGTATCGACCTCGACGCCTACGAACGTGACATGGCGACGGGTGTCGAGGCAGCGAGTACGCCAGGCGACGTCACTGGGATCCGATGAGCCGAGCCGAGCCAGCAGCTCGCGTATCCGCTGGAAACGCTGTTCCTGGGCCGCTCTGTTATCGGCGAGCAGCGACCGGTCCTGCATGCGTGCGATGGACGCGAGGAATTCGGTCACGTCGGGGTGCTGGGAGTCTCGAACATCGATCGTCAAGAAGCGGCCGCGGTCGAATTCCGAACGCTCCAGTGAGGAATTGACCTCATCGATTCGTCTCCGGATCTCACCGGGGGCACGGCGAATCCGCATCGCCAACGTGCCCAGGTTCTGGTTCGATTGCCGATCATTGAGCTCGAAGAACCGATTCTCCACGCTCGGCAGGTCGTCCGCGCGCAGCCGGCGTAGGAAAGCCACGGCATCATCACCATAACCGTGTGCGACGGCAAGTTCGGGATGTGCCCACTGATTCAGGTACTGCCGCAGCACAGTTTCGATGTCGTGCTGTGCTTTCATCAGCTCCTTCACCGCCATTGAATGGGCGGCTTGAACCTGCTTCGCCACAGCCCTTTCTGCGGACTGGAAGCCCCTATCCGCAGGGAGGCCCGCCGGCCGTCGTCGAACCGGGCGCGATATCGAGCAGTCAGTTCATCCGATGGATTCGCAGTTCGGCCGCTACCTCGCGTAACTTATCGATCCGCGCCACGACCTGGTCGGCATGTTCTTGCGCAGAGCGCAGTGCGTCGCGCGCGTGAAGGTATGCGTTTTCGGCATCAATCGACGAATCGCGTGCCGAAACGACTGCTGCCTCCAATCGGTCGATTTCCGCATCACCACGCAATGCCGCGAGACGTTCGGCGATATCCAGGCGATGATCCTCGGCACTCCGCAGGTCGAGCTCGTCCCACTGTATCGGCGCAATGCTGGGGGCCGACACAATACGGTCCCGGCGATTCCTGGATTCCGAACCTGCCGCCGTGGCGCTCTGGCGAGCGGAGACGGCGACGGATTCCGCGCTGCGTAATCCGTCGCGCAACGCCTGGAGCTTGGTGTCATTGCTGGTGCCGAGCACGTAGTTGCGGCGGTCGCCGATTGCACCCCGGTCATCCTTGATGTGGCGGTCGCCATTGCGGGTCTGGCCGGCGCGGCTGACCGCACGCTGGTGCTTGCCGAGGTCTCGGGCATCGTCGACCCGGCGGTAATCGAATCGGGAGGTGAGCTCGTAGTGCAGCCAGAGCTGCCACGGCGATTCGGCGATCCTGAGCACACTGACGATCGATTCGCTATCGACGGCCTGCACACGGTGTGTGCGGTGCAGATCGACCCGCCGCCACACCAGCCGGGTACCGAGGTGGGCGGCGTCGACGGCGGACGCCACGTCATCGGCGTGCTCGCCGGCTACCAGTAGAGTCCGGCCCAGTCCGCCGAGCACCCTCTCGGCTGCGCCCTCCCAGCTGGGGTCGGTGACATCGATGAGCTCGCCCGCAAACGGCAGTGAACGCGCCGGCAGGCCAGTCGCCTGCATGATCAGCGCTCGTGCATCCAACAGCTTGGGGTCGATGTTCGACTTCACTTTCGCCAGTGCGGCGATCTGCTGTTTCAGCTCGGTGACACCCTCCTCGGCGCGAGCCGATGCCAGCATCAGGGCGCCGTCCGCTGCGTCGTGCTCAGCGGCCTTTGCTACCAATTCCGCTGTTTCACTGGCAATCTGGGACTGGATGGTTGCGAACTCATCGGCAGTGTCAGGCACCGTCGCACCCCAGGGGAGCAACGCGACGTCCAACCGGTTGCGCTGTGTCACGACTCGCTCAACCCGCTCAGCGGCGTGGCCGAGGGCGTCGGTGAGTTCGCGCAGGGACTGATTCCCGTCGCGGGCGCGCTCGGCATCCTTGAGGGCAGCCGCGGCGTGCTTATGCGCGGCATGGGACTGCCTTTCACGGGTAGCCGCGTTGGCGTGTGCCGCATCGGCATCGGTGTGCCAGCCGCGCGCAAGGTCGAGCTCGAAGTACGCGGCCAGCCCGTCAAGGGCGGCCTGTTCCTCGCCGAGCTCACGGGTATCCCGATTGGCGTGGTCTCGAGTGGTGGTCAATTCCTCGAGCGGTGTGAGCGTAGTGATTTGCTCGCGTGTCTGCACCACTCTGCGGTGCGCCTCGTCCAGGTCGGCGAAGAACTCCACCGCACGCCGCGCTTCCGCAAAAGTCTCCGGCTCGTCCAGCATGTAATCACGGAACAGCCGGTCGAGGCTGTCGAGCCCCTTAGCTGACATGGCGCGATGCAACAACAGCTGGGCGTTCTCATCGGCGATGCCCAAGCGCGCGCGCAACCGCTGCCCGAATTGCGGGTAGCTCTTGTTGTAGAGCGCATCTGGCCAGCATTTCTTCAGCGCTCGGACGTTGATGCCTTCGGTCACTACTTGTCGTAGTTCAGTGATGTCCAGGTGGTGGTCGAACAGCAGGAAGGCACGGCCTGACTCGCCAAGGTCGTTGCTGCCGCGTCTTAAATGGAACAGCGCCACCAACGTCGTGACTGTGTCGACATCACCGGGTCCTGCGGTGGTCATCGTGAGTCCGACTGCGCTCCAGGTGGCTCCCTCCCGCAGGTAGCGGGCCCGCAGCTCGCGTGTATCCGCGTCCGATCCACGTGCGTATGCACCCCGAACGTAGGACGGCACAGTGCGGCCGCGGCCCTGCGCGGCGGCATTGAAACTGAGCTTCGTCGGTGGCACGAGAACTGCGGAGATCGCGTCGAGCAGCGTGGATTTGCCCGATCCTGAAGGGCCTGTGATGAGGAAACCTCGCCGGGCGACGGGCAGGTCGTGGTAGCCGTCATAAGTACCCCAGTTGAACAGCTGCACGCGGGCGAGTCGGTGTTGGCCGTGACGCAGCAGGTCCTCACCCATCGGTGTTCTCGTTCTGCAGACCGTCGCGGCCCTCGAGTAGGCGGCGGTATTCGGCTTCGACAAGGGCGACCTCCTCGGCGTCGAACAACTGTCTGAGCACCGGAGACACCTCGAATCGGCCGGGTGTGTCGGCGGCCGAGACCAGCGAATAGTTCTTCATTTTCTCCCATGATGCGTTGATCCGCTTCCGAAAACCGGCGTCATCGGTGGTGTAGCGGCCGCGGTACGGATCCATGTCCGCCGCGATGTCGTTGTACTCCACGATGACGCGCTGACCAGGTGAGGCCACTAGTAGTTGGTATCGCAGGGTGAGCAGAACCAGGGTGTCCATAAAGGTCAGGGTCTCAGTGCGAAGGACCTGTGGCGGAGCGAGTTTGGGATCGTCTGGGGTGGATTGGGGTCGGGTGAACGCGATGCCGTCGTCCTCATCGAGGACCAAGGTCAAAAACACGTCGGCCAACCGGCGTTCAATCTCATTGCGGTGGGCCAGAATTGCCGACCACTGTTGCTTGTGGATACCGTGCGTGACCACCGGGCCGCGTAGCAATTGGACGAGCGCACGTTTGGCTTCGAATGGAAAGGTCTCTTCGGGGTTCATCGACTGTCCTCGAAATCGCCTTGCCGGAAGGTGATTTCGGGAAGAGTGACAGTGCGTCGCTCCAAAGTAACGCGTTCGGTGTGCTCGACGGTGGTGTCACCATGTTCGGCACCCAAGACCATCAGCCCCACAATGCTGGCCAGGCCTTGCGTAGCGGGATACGCATCGAGCACCTGCGCGACGGTGACCGGCCCATCAGCATGGTGCAGCGTTGCGATGACATTGCCGCGGAGTTCGTCGAAGTCGATGTCGGATTCGCGCGCCTGTGCGGCGAGCTCGGCGAAGTCGACTGCGCCGGTATCGTGCCGCTCGAACTCCGTTGGCACCCGGCCCTCGCCGGGGTTGTGCAATTTGAGCGCGGTGATCGAGCGGATCTGCATGCCTATGCGGGTAAGGTCCAAGCTCACTGGCTTTTCAGGGCGGTGGTGGGCACTGACCTGAACGGCCAGTGACTGGCATCGCTGGATCAGTTGACGTAACCGCCGATGCTCCTCGTACTGGCGAGAAAGCACGAAGTGACGAAGCGACCTCGACAGCAGGAGCATGGTCTGACGCACGGTGGCGGCTTCATCTTCCAGACGCGAGAGCAGCGTTCTGAGGTCCGTCCGTTCCTGTTGCGGGAGATCCTCGGCGAAATCACGGGACAAGATCGCGGCGATCGCCTCCTGTAGGCGGGTAGATTGCTCGGCATCGAGTATCACGTCGTAGAAGCCGTTCACGGAGCGCCCGGCTTCAGATTCGGCAAGCAAGTCGACGCCACGGAACACATTGCCCAAAGTCGCTCCACCGTCGGCCGAGTCGTCCAGGATCTTAGCGCGTAGCTTTCGGCTGAGTTCCTCTATTGTTGATCGCACCCGAGCGAAATCCACGGGCACCTCCCGCGCCAGGCTCAGTGTTTCGGCAACGCGTTCCTTGGCATCGTCCGGGTCCAGCACCGTGAAACTGCCAGTCTGCACCTCGGCGATGCGCAGATCGATCGCGTCCCGTTCAGCGTTCAGCAAAGCGAGGCGGGTTGCAGAATTGGGGTCCGAGTCACGCTGGAGGGCGATCAGGTTCGAAGCGATTGAGCCCAGCCGTGATGCCGACGCGGCGCGTTGAGGCGATTCGACTCCGCTCACTATGCCCGCTGCGTTCAGGGCGGCCGCCGACGGTGTGAGCGTTTCGGTACCACGTGTCTCGCCTGGGCGACGAATGAGATAGCCGGCACCCACCCAACCGGAGACGTATGCCGCGGCGGTCGACTCGAACTCCGGAGTGGCCTCGCGGAGCTGCACCAGATCTTCGTCGAGCTCTGCAATTACCTCGGCCGCCGGGCGAACACGTCGCTCGGGCGGGAAGTAGTCCTGGACCACGGCGACGATCAGGGCTGCGGTTCGGGCGCGAAGCATGGACCACTCCGGTGCCTCCTTGTGCAGGCGCTGATAGCGCAGCACTGACGACGAAATACCCATCGTGTGAGGGTAAGCCCCGGTGGAGACAAGTTCGGCGTGTACGCAGGGGATTACCAGCCTGAGGCTGGTGCCGA
This sequence comes from Rhodococcus sp. SBT000017, assembly GCF_003688915.1. NCBI lineage: Bacteria > Bacillati > Actinomycetota > Actinomycetes > Mycobacteriales > Nocardiaceae > Rhodococcus > Rhodococcus sp. SBT000017. Next base: position 2,149,259 of record NZ_REFU01000001.1, on the reverse strand, counting down.
GGCATCGGCTGCGCTCGTGCAGTGCTTTGGGCGAGACGGCGTCACATGTGTTGGCGCATGTCGGGCGGTCGATCCGCGAACCGCGGCCGGAGTTGCTCCGGGGATCGTCAGGGTTGCCCGCTTCCAGTGTGACCCTGAGGAGGCCAATCGGAAACCGTCACTCACACGAGTGGCGGTTTTTTCGTTGTCCGGCGACGGCGGAGACGAACGTTACCGCGAAGTGAATTCCACACGGATTTATATCGACGGAAATAGGTCGTCGGTTCGGGATTCGTCTTTCGAAGACGCGCGTCGATGAACTCGAATTGCAGAATTGCCGTGCGAAACCTTCGATTCGAATGCTTGGAACGCCGCGAGCCAACTCGAAGAATTGTTCAGGCCGCTGAGCTGCGGATATGCAATTTGGACAGCTTTAGGCAATTTCTGGAACATGTCGTAAGTTCGAAGACGTGGCTTCGCTGTATTCAATGTCCGAATTTGTCAGGGGATCGAAATGAACACTCTCAGTGTGGTAATTCCGGTGCTCGACGAGGTCGATCATCTGGGTGAATGCCTGACGCTGCTGCTCGATCAGGGCGACGATATCGACCGCATCGTCGTCGTGGACAACGGGTCGACCGACGGAACGCTTCAGCTGGTGAACAACGTCCGCACGGTGACGAACAAGGTCGTGTTGGTGCACGAGCCCAATCGCGGCGTTGTCCATGCTCGCAATACCGGATTCGACCTGGTGGACTCGTCGATCATCGGTCGAATCGACGCCGATACCCGTGTTCGGCCCGGGTGGGCGCGCTCGATCGTCGATTTCTTCGACGAGCATGCTTCCGTCGCTGCCACGGGTGGCCGGACGTTCCTGTACGAATCACCCTGGGCTCGACCCCTGGCGTGGATGCATTCGCGCGCCGAACGACGTGAGCCGTCGGTGCGGGCGGCCCTGGCGGTATCGGGCAACAACTTCGCGATTCGCGCATCCGCCTGGCGCACGGTTCGCGGCGCGGTCAGTGAGCGAACCTGCGTCCACGAAGACATCGACCTGTGCCTGTGCCTGGCCGCCGAGCATTTGCCCGTCGCTCAGAACGGTTGGATGAAGGCCTCGGTGTCCGGTAGGCGCGCGACGACATCGCCGGTGAAATACGTCCACTATGCGTTGGCGGGCTATCGCTCGTACCAGGAGCACGGTCTCGCGTCGCGCAAGCTCGGTCGCATCGTGGCCATGGACTGGCTGATGCACACGCTGCGGTGGCCGATCTCGCGACTGTTCGCAGCAGTGCCGTGCCGGGCATTGCCCGTCGACGATCGTGCCGAGTCCGACGAACGGATGCGAGCCGCCGCGTGACGGCCGGCTCGCGTATCCGCGACTGGATGCGTAACCCGTCGGACGTCCGCTGGGCCCTTGTGCAGATGCGTCAGGCCACTGTCGTCTCGTTGGCGAATGCGCCGTTCTTGCCTGCCGTGCTGCGCGCGTCCGTCCTGCGGCCTGCGGGGCTGCGGACAACCGGTCCGTGCCTGATGTACGGCGGTTCCATGATTCAAGGGCGGGCATCGATTCGGCTGGGCACCGGTGTGTTCGTGAATTTCGGCTGCTACTTCGACACCGTTGCCGACATCGTGATCGGTGATCATGTCTTCATCGCCGATCACGTCCGCATTCTCACCAGTACTCACGAGACCGGACCGTCGCGTCAGCGAGCAGGCGAATTGCGGGGAGAGTCGGTGGTGATCGGCCCAGGAGTGTGGATCGGGTCCGGCGTGGTGGTGATGCCGGGCGTACACATCGGTGCCGGATGCATCATCGGGGCGAACTCGCTGGTGACGGGAGACTGCGAACCGGACGGTGTGTACGTCGGCTCTCCGGCGCGCCGCCGCCGAGAGTTGAACGACCTTCCCGCAGCGGAGCAGTGGATCGGGGAGAAGGCCGATTTTTGTGATCGGGAGGCAATGCAGAGATTGATACTTCCGCCGAATTCCGAATTCTGAACCATAAAGTCCGAATAATTCGACGGGTTCTTTTCTTGAAGTAATGATGTAGCATCGTCAACGTCAGCGGCTCGGAATCGAATGCATTCACCGTGTAAGGATGTCGGGCTACACGATTGCCAAAAATGTGTCAGGGGTTGGCGTTGTGAATACTCTTTCCATTGTTGTGCCTGCGTTCGACGAGTCGGCTCACATAGGCGAATGCCTGGACGCTTTGCTCGTTCAGCGCGAACACATTCACGAGATAATTGTCGTCGACAACAATTCGACCGACGACACCGCGGCCATCGTCACCGAATACGCGCGGCGTTTTCCGCAGGTGGTTCTGCTGCGAGAGTCCGAGCGCGGCGTCGTGCACGCCCGCAACGCCGGTTTCGATCACGCTCGCGGATCGGTCATCGGCCGCATCGACGCCGATACCCGCATCGAGGCCGGCTGGGTCGACTCGGTGCTCGACTTCTTCGAGCGCCGCCTCGACTATGTCGCAGTCACCGGGCCGATCTACCTCTACGACTCCCCGTGGGCGCGACCGTACCGGGCGTTCGTCGACCGTTCCGTACGGAAAAGGCCCTCTGAGCGTTGGGTTTCCGCCGCTTCGGGCAACAATTTCGCTATCCGCAGATCCGCGTGGGAAGCGGTTCGCGCTCGCACGAGTCTGCGTACCGATCTACACGAGGACATCGATCTGTCTCTGTGTATCGACAAGGTCGGTCTGCGGATCGCGCAGATCGAGCCGATGCGCGTCGAGGTGTCCGGACGTCGTTTGCTGACGCCACCCCTCGAGTACCGGCACTACGTCCAGAGTTCGTATCGCACGTGGGCCCATCATGGGCTGGCCGGCGGTTGGCTGCGCAGATTGCTGATTTCGGACCTGGTTCTGCACACGATGCATTGGCCCCTGACGCGAATTCTGTCGTCGTGCGAATCTCGAATTCTTCCGGTCTCGCACTCCGGAGCGGGCACTACCTCTGTGCGTGAGCTGTCCGGTATTCGCGACCAGAGTTACGCTGCAGCAACGCGCGGAGAGTGAATCGTTCGACATTGTTCTGTGCCCGATTCGCAGTTGGGGGAATGTAGGACCGCGCTCTGCGCGGGGACCGTCGATCCGTACCGGTTTCCTGTATCGGTTCTTCGGTAGGTGCAGGCACGGCCGAAATTGCCTGCGGAATCGAGCGCGTCCGGTCGACGGGACAGGGTGGGACGAGGTAACCGATGCGGCCTCCGGGTCTCCGGAGAAACCGTCGACGACAGCTGTTGCGGCGATCGAAACGGGTGCGAAGTACGGTTGATCGATTGACGATCCACCTACCAGTCGCGCCGGTAGATTGACGGGCGATATTGTGAACGGACCGGTTCCGAGCACAGGATCTGCCCCTGCAACTTCTCTACGGAGTGTGAATGTCGTTCGAGATCGTCGACCTCGCTGAAACGTGGGTCGCGGGTCTTCCCGTTCGCAGCCCCAAACGGGCGCTCGGCCGCCTCGACGACCCGGCTCTCGATCAAGCGTGGTCCGCAGTTCTCAATCAGGAGACCTCGGGTCCGCTCGCGTCCATTTATACCGACTTCGCCCCCGGTATCGGCTCGTACAATACGCAGGTAGTCGGTTATCAGTGTTCTTCGCTCGATCGAGTTGCGCGCGGACATCTGGTGGCAAAAGTGCCCGCGGCGAAATACGCACGGTTTTCTGCGGTGGGGTATTTCCCCGACGTTCTCACCCGATTGTGGAACCAGATCGATCATGCCGAAGAGCAGGGCGAGATAGTGCGATCGTTCACCGGCGACTACGAGTGCTATCCCCACGCGTACAAGATCGACCTCTATCTGGCGATCACCGCGCCCGGCGGTTCGTGATGACCTTCCGGGTGACGGCGCGCAGTGCAGAGCTGTTCAGTGGGTTGGTGGCACCGCGAGTGGAGCCCGGCGCGGAATCGAGCGGCAGCGAATGGATGCGATTCCTGCGAGATCGTCTGCGCGAGAAGCATATCGACGCGCACCAGGTGTGCACGGTGTACGTTCCGGACCCCCACGGTACGGTCAACGCGGTGGTCGCCGTCTCGGTGGACGCGCCCGGCGACGTCGCGGTGGGGGATGTCTTCGTGTCGGTACCGACCGGAGTGTTCGCGGTATTCACGCCCACCGGAGCATTGGCGGATCCGATCGAGGACGTGTGGGCTCAGGTCGAAGAGTGCGTTATGTCCGGATCGATATTTCGCGCCTACAAAGAGGAAGTCGAAGTCGTTACGAATACCGGAGAAGTGGAACTTTTCATTTCAATCGTTTTGTAAACGAGCTGTTCTTCATGCAATTGTCACTTTCGAATCACAAAATCGCCACCGAACCGGTTACTATTGTCGAGCGCTGGCAGCCCGATATGGCGAAGTGAATTCCACGTTCACCTCGATCGGACTACGGGTAGGCAGCGGATACAGAGCGTCGATGTCATGCAAGGTCGACAGAGCAGGGGTGTTCCAACATGGTGAGACAACTGAGAGCAGAAGCAACACGAGCGGCCGCGCTGCGCGCTGCAGCAGATCTCTTCCTCGAGGTGGGGCATGCGAATGCCACGCTGAGTCAGGTGTCAGCGCAGTCCGGTGTGACCAAGGGTGCGTTGTACTTCCACTTCGCGTCCAAGGAAGAACTGGCGCGTGCGATCGTCGACGAGGGACATGATCGCGTGTCCACCGCGTGCGCCGGCCTGGTCGACAGTCGTAGCCCGGCTCTCGAGTCCGTCATCGGAATCTCGTATTCGGTACTCGAGCTCGCCGCATCGGATCCCCTGGTGCGCGTCATGTACCGGTTGCAGATGGAGATCGACGGATCCGACACCGCCCGCGGCAGTGTGTTCGGTACCTGGGGAAACATCTTCGAGCATCTCTTCGAGCGGGCAATCGAGCACGGGGACGTCGCCGACCATCTGGATGCAGGCAACGCTGCGCTGCTGGTGTGCGAGATGCTCGCCGGAGTTCTGATGGTGTCCGAGGCGCAGTCCCGTCTGGAGGATGCCCCCTCGCGCATGGAGAAGGTCTGGAACACAGTCCTTCCGTCCCTCGTGCCCGCTGACAAACTTGCCTACTTCCGCGAATTCGCGGCTCGTAGTCTGTCCAGTTTCGTGCGCGAGAGCATCACGTCGGCATCTGTCACAGTCTGAGAAATTCCGTGATCTCGGGGTGCTTGCCGCGCACCCGGTTGCCGGGCACACTGTGTGACATGGAACACACTGTGCACCGTCCGCGGATGTCGGACAACGAGCTCCGGAAAGCGATCGGCACCCTGCAGCAGCGTGCGGACGACGCACGTAAACAGGGTGCCGACGACGATGCTGCGCGAATCGAGCGCACCATCGCCGACTACCGAGACGAGATGTCGCAAAGATTGTGACAACCCTCCCGGTCGTCACCGCGTAGGGTCGAAATCGAACTGACACGTGGCAACCGGTGGGGGTTACAAGCTTCGATGGCTACATACGATCTGCGCGGTAAGAAGACGTTGATCACTGGAGCAGGCAGCGGAATCGGTCGGGCAACGGCCATCGCTGCTGCAGGAGTGGGAGCGGAACTCTTCCTGACCGATATCAACGGCACCGGTTTGGCGGAGACGGTGGACCTGGTCGGTCGCGCGGGCGGTACCGTCAGTCACTCGTTGCCCTTCGATGTGTCCGATTTCGAGGCCGTCACCGCGTTCGCGGACGACATTCACGCCGAGTTCGGCAGCCTGGACGTCGTGATGAACGTTGCCGGAATCTCCGCATGGGGAACCGTCGAGAATCTCGAACACCGGCACTGGAAGTCGATGGTCGACGTCAATCTGATGGGGCCTATTCACATCATCGAGAAGTTCCTACCTCCGATGATCGACGCCGGACGGGGTGGCCATCTGGTCAACGTCTCGTCCGCCGCCGGATTGATTCCCCTTCCGTGGCACGCTGCCTACAGCGCCAGCAAGTACGGTCTGCGCGGAGTCTCCGAGGTGCTCAAGTACGACCTCAAGCGCCACGGAATCGGCGTCAGCCTGGTGGTACCCGGTGGCGTCAAGACCGGGCTGGTGCAGACGCTTCAGATCGCCGGCGTCGATCGTGACGATCCGCGCGTACAGAAGCTGCAACACCGGTTCGAGAAGCGTGCCGTGGAACCCTCGGTTGTCGCCGACGCCATTCTCGCCGGAATTGCCAAGCGCAAGTACCTCGTCTACTCCTCCAACGACATCCGGTTCGGGTACTGGGTCGCCAGAAAATTCGCCCCGCCCTACGAATTCGTACTGCAGAAGGCGAACGATCAGTTCTCCAAGCTGCTCGTGCCGCGTCGAGTCGAGGGTTCGTCGAAATCGACGTCCAGCGTGCGCGCACCGGGCCCCGAATAGGACAGTTCGTCGTGTGGGTTGACCAATGCGCAGCCGGCCAGCGACAGGCAACCGCACCCGATGCACCCGGTCAAGTTGTCCCGAAGCCGGATCAATTGCTCTATCCGAGAGTCGAGTTCGCGATGCCACTGCGTCGAGAGCCTGGCCCAGTCCTCGCGCGTCGGAGTCCGCTCGTCCGGTAGTTCGCTCAACGCCTGCCGGATGTTCGCCAGTGGGATCCCGACCTTCTGCGAGATCCGGATGAAGGCAACCCGGCGCAGAGTTTCGCGATGAAATCTGCGCTGGTTTCCCGAGGTTCGGCGACTGCTGATCAGCCCCTGTTTCTCGTAGAAGTGCAAGGCCGAGACCGCAACTCCGCTGCGCTCGGACAGCTGGCCGGGAGTCAGTTCTCGGACGTTCCACTCGGGCATCGGCACGACCTCGACAATACTTCAGGTCCTGATCCCAGCGGCGGCCGGCGAATGGGATTACCGTTCGTTCATGAGTGTCGATGCGGTTGCGGGCCCGTTGGGTGCCGACTCCGAGGTAGGGGTGCTGCGCACCGTCATGCTGCACCGGCCGGGAGGTGAGCTTCGACGCCTCACACCGCGCAACAACGATCAGCTGCTGTTCGACGGTCTGCCGTGGGTCGATCGCGCACAGGACGAGCACGACGCGTTCGCCGATCTCCTGCGAGGTCGAGGGGTCACCGTGCTGCTTCTCGGCGAACTTCTCACCGAGGCCATGACGGTCAGCGGCGCAGCGCGAATGCAAGGTATCTCCGCCGCCGTCGATGCCCGACGGCTCGGCCGGTCGCTCGCCGAGGACCTCGCCCAACATCTACGAGGTGTGCCGGCGGCCGAATTGGCGCAGATCCTCATGGCGGGAATGACTTTCGACGAATTGCTCGAAGCGGAGACGGGGGAGCCGCAACCGAGCGGGGCATCGCTGGTTCGGCGAATGCATCACGGTGGGGACTTCGTCATCGACCCGCTGCCGAACCTGTTGTTCACCCGCGACTCGTCGTTCTGGATAGACGACCGAGTGGCGATCACCTCGCTGGCGCTGCCTGCCCGTGTGCGGGAGACGTCGCTGACCGATCTGATCTATGCATTCCATCCGATGTTTCGCGGCGTGCGGCGCGCGTACGAGTCGCGGACCGCTCCGGTCGAAGGCGGCGACGTGCTGCTGCTCGCTCCGGGGGTGGTGGCAGTCGGAGTTGGCGAGCGCACCACGCCCGCAGGCGCAGAAGCGTTGGCGCGCAGCCTGTTCGAGGACGATTTGGCGCACAGTGTGCTGGTGGTGCCGATCGCGCAGGAGCGCGCGTCCATGCATCTGGACACGGTGTGCACCATGGTCGATACCGACGCGGTGGTGATGTACCCGGCGATTCAGAACACGTTGTCCGCGTTCACCATTCACCGCGAAGATGCAGGGGTCACCATCCGGGGCGGTGACCCCTTCCTCGAGGCGGCCGCCGATGCGATGGGCATCGGCAAGCTGCGGTTGATCGATACCGGACTCGATCACGTCACCGCCGAGCGCGAACAATGGGACGACGGCAACAACACGCTCGCCATTGCGCCGGGAGTCGTCGTCGCGTATGAGCGCAACGTCGAAACGAATGCACGGCTGGAGGCGTCGGGCATCGAGGTGCTGCGGATCTCCGGATCGGAACTGGGTTCGGGGCGGGGCGGCCCCCGCTGCATGTCGTGCCCGGTGTCGCGCGAGAGGTTGTAGCGCTCTACAGCACGGTCTGTACCTTGTCGGCCGGGCGAGCGAGCACGGTGCCCTTGTCGGTCACCACGATCGGGCGCTCGATGAGTATCGGGTGCTGGACCATCGCCGCGATCAGCGTGTCGGCGTCCGCGCCTGCCAGCCCCAGTTCCTTGTAGATGCTCTCGCGAGCTCGAATGGCCTGACGCGGTTCGAGGCCGGCGTCGGCAAGGAGCGCGCGCAGCTCGTCCTCGGTGGGAGGCGACTCGAGGTATCGAATCACCCGCGGCACCACACCGGTTTCCTCGATCGCTTTGAGGACCGTACGAGAGGTGTTGCACCGGGGATTGTGGTAGATGGTTGCCGAGGCAGTCATGTTTGCAATCCTGCCACGCGGGTAGCCACCCCGACAGATTCACGTCAGGAACGGGAGTGGTTATGACCGACAAGCGCATTGTCATTGCAGGTGGCCACGGCCAGATCGCGCAACATCTGACTCAGGTGCTCACGGCGCACGGAGATCGTGCGGTATCGCTGATTCGTAACAGCGACCACGTCGATGCCGTCACCGCGCTGGGCGCGCTGCCGCAGGTGATCGATCTCGAATCGGCCTCCGTCGACGAGGTTGCCGCAGTGCTCGCCGACGCGGACGCGGTGGTGTTCGCCGCAGGTGCGGGCCCGAACAGCGGTCCCGAGCGCAAGGACACGGTCGATCGTGCCGGCGCAGTGCTGCTGGCCGATGCGGCAGAGAAGGCAGGCGTTCGCCGCTACGTGCTGATCAGCTCGTTCGGTGCCGGGGAGCCGGTCGCCGAGGATCTCGATGCCGGCTGGAAGGCCTACATCGAGGCCAAAACTGCTGCGGAAGAAAACGTTTCGGCAAGAAGCGGACTGGACTGGACGATTCTGCGTCCGGGCAAGTTGACCGATGAGGACCCCACCGGCTCGGTATCGCTGACCGAGCCGCCGCTGGAATCGGGTGAGGTGACCCGCGCCGATGTGGCCGCGGTGATCGCGCAGTTGCTCGATACCGGCTCGGCTGTGCGCAAGACGCTGATGTTGACGTCCGGGCCGACTTCGATCGTCGACGCAGTCGACGCGCTCGGATAGGGCATAGACCGTGCGCGTACACATCGATTCGTCGAACACCACCCCGGTGTTCGAGCAACTACGAATGCAGATTCTGGGGCTGGTGCGATCGGGCGATCTCATCGCCGGTACCAAGATCCCGACGGTCAGAGGTCTGGCCGAGGAACTCAAGATCGCACCGAACACGGTGGCGAAGACCTACCGGGAGCTAGAGCAGCAGGGAATCATCGAGACGAGGGGCCGGTCCGGTTCGTTCGTCGCATCGGGCGGCGATCCGTCGCGCGACATCGCGGCCCGGGCGGCGACGGAGTTCGTCAGGACGGTCCGGTCCATCGGACTGGACGACGATCAGGCTCGATCGTTCCTCGAATCTGCCCTCAAGGGTGCGAACGGCAGTTAAGTTGACGCTTCAACCTACTTCTGTCAGGGTAGGGCTGCCCTTGTAGCCCTGTCAGAAGGATGTGTCATGAACTCCACCGTCGTACGCGACGTCGTTGCCCTCGTAGCTCGAATCGGCCTGGGTATCGTTTTCATCGCCCATGGCTGGCAGAAGCTCAACACCTACGGCCTCGACGGCACCGCAGCAAGCTTCGAGATGATGAATGTTCCGCTGCCCACGGCGTCCGCCTACTTTGCCACGTTCGTCGAACTCGTCGGCGGCGGTGCGCTCGTGCTGGGCATCTTCACTCCGGTCGCCGGCCTGCTGCTGTTCCTGAACATGCTCGGTGCGGCCGTCTTCGTGCACTTCGAGAACGGCGTGTTCGCAGCGGACAACGGCTACGAACTGGTCGTCGCCCTCGGGGTCGGCGCGCTGCTGCTCGCCGCATTCGGTGCCGGACGCATCAGCATCGACGGACTCACCAAGGGCAAGACCGCGCTGCTTGCATAGGGTCGTTGAGCTCCACTCCTAGTTGGCCGGCCTAGCGCCAACTTGGCAGCCACAACTGTTCCTGCCACATCTGCGGCGTGATCGGCATAGCGGTCAGGATTGGCCACAGCCAAACGAAGTTGGCTATCACCACGGCGAGGTACAGGGACACCAGCAGTAGTCCGGTACCTCGCCGTTCTGCCGACGCGGTGGCTTTGCCGATGATGTCGCCGAGCACCAATGCAAAGCCCATCACCATGAACGGTGCCAGCGCCACTGCGTAGAAGTAGTACATCTGGCGGTCGAGTGTGGTGAACCACGGCAACAGTGCTGCGGAATACGCGACGAGCACTGTGGCGTAACGCCAGTCCCGTCGGACGAACACCGACCAGATCACCCAGGCCAGCATCGGCAGTGCCAGCCACCACATCGCGGGCGTGCCGATCAGCATGATCGCCTTCACGCACGAGGACGCCGAGCAACCGGACACGCTCTCGCCGTCGGCGAAGTAGTACAGCATCGGTCGCAGGCCCATCGGCCACGTCCACGGCTTCGATTCCCACGGGTGCCGGTTGCCAGCCGAATTGGTCAGTCCCTCATGGAATTGCAGCACACTGCCGCTGTAGAACCACAGGGAACGCAACGCGTCGGGAACGAACGAGAACGGCCCGCCGACGCCGACACCGTCGCCGACCTCGTGCCGGTAGACGCCGGTCTCGGAGGTGAACCATGCCCACCACGTCATCAGATACACCGCGATCGGAACGACCACCAGCGCGTACAGCGCAGGCCCGATGTCGCGCAACGCTGTTCCTCGCCACGGGCGTTCGACGCCGTACGAGCGCCGCGCCGCCACATCGAATGCCACACTCAGCAATCCGAAGAACGCGATGAAGTACAGCCCCGACCACTTGGTGCCGCAGGCGAGACCCAGCATCACGCCGGCCCCGAATCTCCACCACCGCACACCCATTCGCGGCCCCAGCGCACTGGCATCCATTCGCCCTTCGGCGCGCACTCTCGACAGTCGCTGCCGCATGTCGTCGCGGTCGACGACCAAGCAGCCCAATGCAGCGGTGACGAAGAAGGCGAGGAAGATGTCCAGCATGCCTATTCGGCTGCTGACGAACGTCACGCCGTCGACGGTCAGCAGAATCCCCGCGATCGCACCGACGAGTGTCGATCGGGCGAGCCGTCGCACGATCCGAATGACCAGCAGTACCAACAGGGTTCCGGCGACCGCCGACGAGAAACGCCAACCCCACCCGTTGTAGCCGAACAACGCTTCCCCGACGGCGATCAGCTGCTTGCCGACCGGTGGATGCACCACCAGCCCGTATGCCGGATTGTCTTCGAGCCCACCTCCGGTGAGTACCTGATAGCCCTGCGGAGCGTAGTGCTTCTCGTCGAAGACAGGAGTTCCTGCGTCGGTGGGGTACCGCAACATCGTGAAGCGGGTGATCGCGCAGATGACGGTGATGACGACGGTGACGATCCAACCGCGGCGGGCATCGGTGTCGTGGAACCAGTCGCGCGCGGCAACGGTGGGCCCGGGACTGACCATCGACCGGTCGCCGGAGCGCTCAGAGGTCAGCAAGGTCACGTACCGATCGTAGGCGTTGATCGGCATGGCCCGACAAACCGCGCCGCCGCATGCGGGACACTGGAGCCATGCTCATCCTTGCCGCCACCCCGATGGGCGACGTCGGTGATGCCTCGCAGCGCCTGCGTGATGCCCTCGGCAGTGCCGATGTCGTCGCCGCCGAGGACACCCGGCGCACCAAACAACTCGCCTCGTCTCTCGGCGTGGCGATCACGGGCAGGGTCGTCAGTTTCTATGATCAGGTCGAAACGGCCCGCCTTCCGGCTCTCGTCGAGGCCGTGGCCGAGGGCAAGACGGTCTTGCTGGTGACCGATGCTGGGATGCCGTCGGTGAGCGACCCGGGCTATCGCCTCGTGGCAGCCTGCGTCGAGGCCGATCTGCCGGTGACCTGTCTGCCCGGTCCTTCGGCAGTGACGACGGCGCTCGCGTTGTCCGGTCTGCCCGTCGAACGCTTCTGCTTCGACGGCTTCGCCCCGCGCAAGCAGGGACAGCGCCGCACCTACTTCCGGTCGGTGCTCGCCGAGCCGCGCGCCATCGTGTTCTTCGAGGCGCCGCATCGCCTCGTCGCGTGCCTGGAAGACGCCGTCCACGTCCTCGGCCCCGACCGCCGCGCAGCGGTCTGCCGTGAGCTCACCAAGACCTACGAGGAGGTCCGACGCGGCGGCCTCGGCGAGCTGCTCGAATGGTCGAGAGACGGAGTGCGCGGCGAGATCACCGTCGTACTCGAAGGAGCCGTCGCCGTCGCCGAGGAGCCGGAGGACCTCGTTGCCGACGTCGAGACGCTGGTGGCGTCGGGCATGCGGTTGAAGGACGCCTGCGCCCAGGTTGCGGTCGACGGCGTCTCCAAGCGCGAGGTCTACGAGGCCGTTCTCGCCGCGCGGAAAGAGCAGTAGCGGGTCAGCCCACCACTTGCTGACGCAGGCCCTCGGTGGCCGCTTCGAGGATCGTCTTGGTCCCCTTCTTCACCAGGAAGCCGGGTAGCGGGATCTTCGGGTCGACCGTCAGCTCGAACTCGACGTGAGTGCCGTTGCCCTTGGGCGTCAATGTGTATCGGCCGTCCTGGGCCTTCTGCTGAGTGCTCTCCACCAGCGTCCACGACACCTCGCTGTCGGTCCACGTGTACTCGACGAGCTGCTCGTCGTTGACGCCGATGATCGAGACGTGCATCTTGACGTGGTGTGGCTTGCCGTCGTCGAACCGATCGACGACCTCACACTTCTTGTGGACCGGGGACCACGAGGGAAGGCCCTCGACGTCGGCGAGAACTTCGAGGATTGCCGATGCATCTGCGTCGATGTCGACTGACTTGTTCGCTGTGACTGCCATGGGGAGAAGGTATCTCAGCTTTCTCTGCGAGGACTGACGTTCCGCGCGAACTCGCCGATGGCTCTCAGCGCGCGGCGGGCTTCGGGGATGAAGTCGGCTGCCTGGAACACGTGTACCTGATCCTCGTACACCTGTAGTTCGCACTCGACTCCAGCGACAGCGAGGCGCTGAGCCATGAGTTCTGCGTCGGGATAGACCATTTCGGTGGAACCGACCTGAATCAGGACCGGAGGCAGATCTGTCAGATCGCCGTCGACGGGTGAGACCCGCGGGCCCCGTTCACCGTCGACGACGATGCGCGAGTCGACGCGATCGGCCAGCGCCGTCAGTGCGGGAACTGCGGTGGACGGAAAGACCGAACACTTCGACGCGTTCTCGTGATCGAGCTTGCGGGTGGGGTCCATGTCGGTCAACGGCGACATGGTGAATATTCCTGCGGGCGCGGGCAGGCCGACGGTGCGCAGCGCCAGGGTGACCATGAACGCGAGGTATCCGCCCGCCGAGTCGCCGCCCAGGACGATCTGCTCCGGTCGGTATCCGGAATCGAGCAGGAAGCGGTACGCGTCGACGCCGTCCTCGACGGCATGGCTGATCGGATTGCGCGGCATCATGCGGTAGTTCACCGACAGCACCGAGCCGTCGACGTGTTTCGAAACCCGTGAGGTCATCCGGCGATGGGTCCGCAGACCGCAGCAGACAAAGGCACCGCCGTGCAGGTAGAGCACCACGCGATCGGACCCGGTTCCCTCGGCGCGGATCCATTCGGCCTCGCACTCGGCCAGCATGACGCGACTGCGGGTGGTGCCGCTGATCTGTGGGACCAGCATCCCGGCGTAGTCGACCAAACCCATCGGCCACGGTAGCGACGGTGCCTGCGCCCAGACGGTCAGGAACGGTCGAACCGTGAACTGCAGGTATTTGGACAGAATCTGTGACTGCACGCTCGCGCCGCGGATATCGCGCCTGCGTGCGGTGGCTGTCGGGTCGGTCGATTTCACTACGGTGAGCGCCGGATTCATAGCCGTCGCCTCCATCCCCGTTGTCGTTGCGCGGCGCGTGTGCGCCGTGCGTCGGAACCCCGCTCTATTTGGAACCCCTGGTAACGGACAATAGCGGGTAGCTTTTCGTGACCCGACGTAAGGTCGTGTTCTGAGTCACATTCGGTGCCGTACCGTGACCGAAAACAAATGGAAAAGGGACAGCTCATGGCACTCATGCCCATCACCGAATCGATGTTTCTGATCGCCGAGTCACGGGAGCACCCGATGCACGTGGGCGGTCTGGAGTTGTTCGTACCGCCCGGCGATCCGCACGACTTCGCCGAAGAAGTGCACCGCAAGTTCACCACCGGGGAGGTACACGAGCTCTTCCGCAAGCGGCCTTCGCGTCCGGTGCAGATCATGGGCAATCTGGCCTGGGCCTTCGACTCGGACGTCGACTTCGAGTACCACGTACGCCGCACCGTGCTGCCTGCGCCGGGGCGGATTCGAGAGCTGTTCCAGTTCCTCTCGCTCAACCACAGCGCGCCGCTGGACCGCTACCGACCGATGTGGGAGTTGCACATCATCGAGGGTCTGGCGGACGGCCGAATCGCGTTGTACACCAAGGTGCATCACTCGCTGGTGGACGGTGTCAGCGCACTGAAGCTGATGCAGCGAACGCTCACCACCGATCCCGACGATCGAAGCGGCGTCGCAACGTGGGACCCGTCGCTGTTCGGTCGGCGTAAGAAGCAGGTCGCCGTCGAGCAGCCGGGAAGGCTTGCTCAGCTCGGCAGTGGGCTCTCGATGGGACGCAAGATCGTCGGGGACCTGGTCGACTTCGCTCCGGCGTCGGCGCGAATCGGTTTGCGCGCGTTGAAGAAAGAAGGGGCGCAGCTGCCGTTGCAGGCACCGCGCACAATGTTCAACGTGCCCATCGGCGGCGCGCGCCGCTTCGCTGCCGAGAGCTGGTCGATCGAGCGCATCCGTACCGTCGGTACGGCGCTGGATGCGACGCTCAACGACATGGTGCTCGCGATGTGCGCCGGGGCCTTGCGTGCGTACCTCATCGATCAGAACGCACTCCCGGAGGAGCCGCTGATCGCGATGGTGCCGGTCTCGCTCCGCAAGGAGGAAGACGACAGGGACGCCGGTAATTCGGTGACGACCATCCTCTGCAACCTGGCCACGGACGAATCCGATCCCGTTGTGCGGCTGGAGCGAATCAAGGATTCGACCGTCAAGGGCAAGCAGATGATGAGCGAACTCAACACCCTCGAAGCGCTCGCCGTGGGCGCAGTCACCATGGCCCCGTTGCTGTTCGGCCCGGTGCCGGGATTCGTCGACTACACCCCGCCGCCGTTCAACGTCATCATCTCCAACGTGCCCGGATCCAAGGAGGACCTCTACTGGAACGGTGCGAAACTGGACGGCATCTACCCGGCATCCATCGTGTGCGACGGCCAAGCCCTGAACATCACCGTCGCCAGCAACGGTGACTCGTTGAACTTCGGGCTCATCGGCTGCCGACGCAGTGTGCCGCACCTGCAGCGCATGCTGACGCATCTGGAGAACACGTTGGAGGAACTCGAGAAGACTTTGTGAGTGCCTGCGGCAGTGGTGTGGTCAAGTGCCGCAGGGGGCACATAACCACACCACTGCGCGGAGCGCTCTACTCGTACTTGGGGAACACCGGCGTCGGGGTCGGCAGGGCTGTACCGGGCACCGAACGTGTTGCGATGTCGGTGAATTCGCGATTCGATGCACCGAGCAGGTCGAGGATGCGTGACGCGGAATCGGGCATGACGGGTTGCGCCAGGATGCTCACGATGCGCAGCACCTCGATCGTCACGTACAGCACGGTGGCCATGCGATCGGGATCGGTCTTGCGGAGCACCCACGGCTGCTGCAGCGAGAAGTAGCGGTTGGTCTCACCGAGTACCGACCAGATCGCCTCGAGCGCGGAATGCAGTGCCTGAACCTCGAATTCGCGTCGGCAGATCTCGAGCAGTGCGTCCGCCCGAGCCAGCATCGCGTCGTCCTCGGCGGTGAATTCCCCCGGTGTCGGGAGTGCTCCGTCGAGGTTCTTGGCGACCATCGTCAGCGAACGCTGCGCGAGGTTGCCGAGTTCGTTGGACAGATCGGCGTTGACGCGGGCGACGATGGCCTCGTGGCTGTAGCTGCCGTCCTGACCGAACGAGACCTCGCGGAGGAAGAAGAAGCGCACCGGGTCCAGACCGTAGTTCTCCACCAACGACTGCGGGTCCAGAACGTTGCCGAGAGACTTGGACATCTTCTCGCCCTTGACGTTCAAGAACCCGTGCACGAACACGCGCTTGGGCAGTTCGATGCCCGCGGACATCAGGAACGCCGGCCAGTAGACGGTGTGGAAGCGGGTGATGTCCTTGCCGATGATGTGCAGATCGGCCGGCCAGAATTTCCGGTACGACTCCGACTCGAGGTCGGGATAGCCGGCGCCGGTGAGGTAGTTGGTCAGCGCGTCGACCCACACGTACATCACGTGCGCAGGGTCGCCGGGCACCGGCACGCCCCAGTCGAACGTGGTTCGGGAAATCGACAGATCCCGGAGGCCACCCTTGACGAAGTTCACGATCTCGTTGCGACGGGTGTTCGGCGCAATGAAGTCCGGCGACGCGTCGTACAGCTCGAGCAGTTTGTCCTGGTACTGCGAGAGCTTGAAGAAGTACGACGACTCCTCGGTCCACTCGACCGGAGTGTTCGTCTCCGTCGCGACGCGCGAGCCGTCCTCGGCGAGGGTGGTCTCGGCCTCGGTGTAGAACGCCTCGTCTCTTACCGAGTACCAGCCGGAGTAGGAGTCGAGGTAGATGTCGCCGTTCGCTTCCATCCGCCGCCACAGTTCCTGGCTGGCGGCGTGGTGATCGGCGTCGGTGGTGCGGATGAAGCGTCCGTACGAGATCTTCAGCAGGTCCTGCGCGATCTGGAATGCATCGGAGTTGCGCGCGGCGAGCTCGCGCACGTCCACGCCCTCGGTCTGCGCGGTCTGCTGCATCTTCAGGCCGTGCTCGTCGGTGCCCGTCAGGAATCGCACGTCGTAGCCGTCGAGGCGCTTGAAGCGCGCGATGGTGTCGGTGGCGATGTACTCGTAGGCGTGTCCGATGTGCGGAGCGCCGTTGGGGTACGCGATCGCCGTGGTGACGTAGAACGGTGGCCGTGGGGCATCAGCTGGCGCAGTCATGGTGCGCCTACTCTAACCAGCGTGAGCAGAGACCGTCCCGCACCACCGTTGCCCGAGCCCGTCGGCACTCTCGTCGATGCGCACACCCACCTCGACGCGTGTGGGGCGACCGACGCGACGAGTGTGGCCGCGATCGTGGACAAGGCCGAGTCCGTCGGTGTCACGCGTGTGGTCACCATCGCCGACGATCTCGATGGCGCGCGCTTCGCCGTCGACGCGGCGTCCTGGGATCCGCGGGTGTGGGCCGCGGTGGCCATTCATCCCACCCGCGCGAACGTGCTCGACGACGCAGCCAAGGCCGAGATCGAGCGGTTGGCGTCGGACCCTCGCGTGGTTGCCGTGGGGGAGACCGGGCTGGACTACTACTGGCCCGGCAAGCTCGACGGTTGCGCCACGGTGGCCGAGCAGCACGACGGATTTCGCTGGCACATCGATCTGGCGAAGCGTCTGGGCAAGCCGTTGATGATTCACAATCGTGAGGCCGACGAGGACCTGCTGGCCGTTCTGACGGCGGAAGGTGCTCCCGAGACAGTGATCTTCCACTGCTTCTCCGGTGGTCCCGAGACCGCGAAGGCCTGCGTCGACGCCGGCTACGTTCTCAGCTTTTCCGGGACCGTCAGCTTCAAGAATGCGCACGCGTTGCGGGAGGCCGCGGTACTGGTGCCCGACGAATCGGTACTGCTGGAGACCGACGCACCGTTCCTCACGCCGCATCCGTATCGAGGTGCACCCAACGAGCCGTACTGCCTGCCGTACACCGCGCGGGCGTTGGCCGAGGTTCGCGATCAGGATCCGGCAGAGCTCGCTGCGCACGCCACGGCCAATGCCGAGCGGGTGTACGGCCTCTAGCTGCTGAAGTTGCGGCGTGGGTACTAATTCGTTACCGTACCGTGACCGAACTCGGGCGCTTCGACGCCGAAGTCACGCTCGCAACCGCCAGGAATACGAAACTTGTCGACTATCAGACGCCTCAACTCCGCCCGCTCGACCACTCTCTACCTGGTCATCGCGGCCCTGTTGATGACGCTCGTCGCCGGCGGCGTGATGGCCGTGAGCCGTCACAAGACCGTGACCATCGACGTCGACGGCGACATGATTTCGCTGAGCACGATGAAAACCGACGTCAGCAGTGCGTTGGCCGACGCCGGCTATGCCCCGTCGGACAAGGATCTGGTCGTTCCCGCTCCCGATTCCGGTCTGAGCGACGGCGACACCGTAGTCCTGCGCCGCGCCCGCGAGATCACGCTGAACGTCGACGGCAAGCCCGAGGACATCTGGACCACCGCACTGACCGTCGAAGAAGCACTGCAGCAGACCGGCCTGGCCGACGATGTGCACGTGTCCGCCTCACGCTCGGAGCGGCTTCCGCTCGACGGCACCGAGTTGGACGTGGCGTTGCCCAAGCAGGTCTCGCTCGTCGACGGCGGAGCCCCCGCCGCGCCGGTCACCCTGGCCGCACCGACCGTGCGTGAATTTCTCGAAGCAGCAGGCGCACCGCTCGAAGAAGCCGACACCGTCAGCCCCGATCCCGACGCGACCGTGACCGACGGCTCCGAGATCGTCGTCACGCGCGACCGCACGATCACCAAGACCGAAACCACCGATACCGATGCCCCGGAGCAGCGCATCGAAGATCCGACGATGAACATGAGCCGTACCGTCGTCGAGAACCCGGGTGCTCCGGGCGTCTCCGACATCACCTGGAAGATCAACATGGTCAACGGCGTCGAGGTCGGTCGCGAGAAGGTCGACGAAACGGTCAAGGTACCCGCGCAGCCGAAGACCGTTCGCGTCGGAGCCAAGCCCGGCACCGAGGTGCCGCCGGTGGAGAACGGTGCGATCTGGGACGCGCTCGCGCAGTGCGAGGCGACCGGCAACTGGGCCATCAACACCGGCAACGGTTTCTACGGCGGCGTGCAGTTCGACCAGAACACCTGGGAACGTCAGGGCGGCCTTAAGTACGCCCCGCGTGCCGACCTCGCCACCCGCGAGGAACAGATCGCGATCGCGTCGGTGACGCAGAAGTCGCAGGGCTGGGGCGCATGGCCCGCCTGCACCTCCCGCTTGGGTTACCGCTGATCACCTGCCCGCCCGTAGAGTTCGCACCGTGTCCGAACATGTGAGGGGATCCGCGGCCCTGCTCGGTCCCGCCGAGGTCCGCTCCCTCGCCGCCGAGCTCGATGTGCGCCCCACCAAACAGCTCGGGCAGAACTTCGTGCACGACGCCAATACTGTTCGACGCATCGTCGCCTCCGCGGGCGTTGGCCCACAGGACACGGTCCTCGAGGTCGGCCCCGGCCTCGGTTCGTTGACTCTGGCGTTGCTCGATGTCGCCGAGTCCGTCATCGCAGTCGAAATCGACCCCAAGCTCGCGAACCGCTTGCCCACCACGGTGGCCGACCGTGCCCCGACTCTGGCCGATCGGCTGACGGTGATCGAGGCCGACGCGCTTCGCGTACGAGCGGCAGACATTGCGGGGGAGCCGACGGCTCTGGTGGCCAACCTGCCCTACAACGTAGCAGTTCCCGTGCTGATTCATCTGTTCTCGGAATTGCCGAGTCTTCGTGTCGCCGTGGTTATGGTCCAGGCCGAGGTGGCCGATAGGCTCGCCGCGGTACCGGGAAGCAAGATCTACGGCATCCCCAGCGTCAAGGCCCGGTTCTTCGGCGACGTCAAAAGGGCAGGCGCAGTGGGCCGTTCGGTGTTCTGGCCGGTGCCCAAGGTCGAATCGGGGCTGGTGCGCATCGATCGGTACGCCGAGCCGCCGTGGCCGACCGACACCGCGCATCGCAAGGCCGTGTTCGCGGTGATCGACGCCGCATTCGCGCAGCGACGCAAGACTCTGCGAGCCGCTCTCGCCGGGTGGGCCGGCTCTCCGGTGGCGGCCGAACGCCGCCTGCGGGAGGCCGGAATCGACCCGACGGCGCGCGGCGAAACCATCGACGCCGCAGCGTTCGTCCGCTTGGCCGCCACCGAAGCCTGAGGCGCTCCCTACAGGCGGATGTCCTGCAGGGCAGTGAGCTCGGTCCACGTCGACGCGCCCTCGCGGGCCGCGGCCACGGGAGCGTAGCGGTCGGCGGCGATCAGTGTGCCCAGTTCCAGGCTCGTCATCGACGCGATGTCGGCCACCGGAACCTGGTAGGTCCGGTACGGGCCGAGGGGCGGGGGATCGGTCTCGAGTCGCAGTGGCTTGTCGAGGATCGGGTCGAGAGACGGCGACTGGTCGAGCACGTATCCGGTGCATGCGAGAGTCGAATCCTGCGACCATGCCGCGATCTTGAAGAACTGCCGCGGAATGGCGACGCCTCGGTAGACCGGATCGTCGTCGGCGAAGACGCAGCCGCTGAAGACCGAGAGCTTCCGGTCGTACTGCTCGGCGTTTCCCAACACGTAGTCCTCGAGCCCCAACCACAGTGTCTTCGACTGGTTCAGCGTGGCCGTCTGCGGAGCACACACGGTGTAGTGGAACGTGTCCTCGTTGGCGCGCTCGGCCACCGCACGCTCACCCCACACCGGATCTCGTCGGCGAACCAGGTGCCCTCGATCGAGGTCGTTGTTCTTGTACAACTCGTTGCCTGCCTGCTGCGCAGCCGGTAGCCGATCGTCGAGTCGCCAGTTGTCTCCCCGCCCGACATCCTGCAGGCTCGCGCCGTCGATGTTGACACCGGTGACCGCGGCGAGGCGTCGGGCAGGGTCGATGGACACCGAGAAGTGCGTGTACGGAAGCACCACCACGTCAGCGCGATCGGGCAACGGAACGTCGATGTCGGCCAGAAACTTCGGGTCGAAACCGAGTGGTGTCGTCATCTGCCCATTGACTCACGTACCGGTTACCGGAGGGTGAACCGCCGCGAGGTATCGCTCGTTCAGCCTTGCGTGCCGCTCGGCCACGATGCGGCATTCCTCACGCAGTTCCGGTGGATCGAGCACCGTGAAATCGGTGTCGAACGCTGCCAGCCACCGCGCGATCGAGGGCAGTGAATCTCCGGCCAACACCACCGCGCAGGTGCGCTCGTCGATGGATTCGAGTGTGCCCCATTGCTCGTCGATCATCGGAGCGATCGTCTCGATCGGGGCGTGCAACGCGATCCGCGCCTGAACCTGGGCGAACGCACGATCGATACCCTTCGAGACGAACGCCGCCGCACCGCCCGACGGCAACTCCCGGGGCGTGAACCGCGGACCCGTCGGAATCTTCGGAGTCAGGCGATCCACTCGAAACGACCGCCAATCCTCCCGCAGCACATCCCAACCCAGCAGATACCAGCGCGCTCCCGCCCGCACCAGGCTGTACGGCTCCACCTCGCGCCTGGACTCGGAACCGTCGTGTTTGCGGTAATCGAACCGCAACCGCTCGTGTGCGTGACACACCGCCGCCACCGTGGACAGCACCGACGCATCCACCACCGAACGCGGTGTCCTGTCCACGACGTCGATGCGCAACGCGTCGAGCCGATGCTGAATGCGCGAGGGCATCACCTGCCGCAACTTCGTCAACGCCCGCAACGACGCCTCCCCGATGCCCGCGACCGAGCCACCCGCTGCCGACTGCAGCCCGAACGCCACCGCCAACGCCTCGTCGTCGTCGAGCAGTAGTGGGGGCATCTCGGCACCGGGACCGAGCTGATAGCCGCCACCGACACCCGGCGTCGCATTGACCGGGTAACCGATGTCGCGCAGCTTGTCCACGTCACGCCGCAGCGTGCGAGGAGTGACATCGAGCCGCTCCGCCAATTCCGCGCCGGCCCAGTCACGACGCGTCTGCAGCAGAGACAACAGCCGCAACAACCGAGCCGATGTTTCCTTCATGACGTCACGATGCCACGCAATGCGGACAGTTACAGTCCGCATTGTGCATCTCAAAGTCCACTCGATGTGACATCGACCCCCCAAAAGTCCACCGAACGTCACATTGAGTACCCACTGGACCCCGCCCTGGTGGTGAACTCGGCCGCTGTTTCTCCACTACTGTGGTTACTCGTGCTGTCTGTCGTTCCCACACCCGTCGTCGTTCGGGCCCCGTCGAAGGTGAATCTGCATCTGTCGGTCGGTGACCTGCGTCCCGACGGCTTTCACGAGTTGACGACGGTGTTCCAGGCGCTCTCGCTCTCGGACGAACTGTCGGTGATTCCGGCCAAGACACTCTCGGTTCGGGTGCGCGGCGACGACGCAAGGGTGGTTCCCACCGATTCACGGAATCTGGTGTGGAAGGCCGCCGAGTTGCTGGGGCGTCGGGTCGGGCGAGAGCCGTTGGTGGAGATCACCATCGACAAGGGAATTCCGGTGGCCGGTGGGATGGCAGGCGGAAGTGCCGACGCCGCCGCGACTCTGGTGGCACTGAACGCGATGTGGCATCTCGATCTGTCGCGTGACGAGCTCGACGAGGTGGCGGCCCAACTCGGCAGCGACGTGCCGTTCTCGTTGCACGGCGGTACCGCGGTCGGAACCGGTCGCGGGGAGAAGCTGCTTCCGGTGCTCTCGCGCAACAGTTTTCACTGGGTGCTGGCGTTGGCGAAGGGCGGTCTGCAGACGCCTGCCGTCTACAACGAACTCGACGAGTTGCGGGCCAAGGGCGATCCGCCTCGCCTCGGCGGCACCGAGGATCTGATGCATGCGCTGGCATCCGGCGATGCGCGTGCGCTCGCGCCGTTGCTCGGCAACGACCTGCAGGCCGCTGCGGTGTCGCTGATGCCGCAGTTGCGTCGCACGCTGCGCGCGGGAGTCACCGCCGGGGCGTTGGCGGGCATCGTGTCCGGCTCGGGCCCCACCTGCGCGTTCCTGTGCGCCGACGCCGACGCGGCGGTGTCGGTGAGCGCTGAATTGTCCGGTGCCGGTGTGTGCCGCACCGTCCGTGTTGCGAGTGGACCGGTTCCCGGTGCTCGTGTTGTCACTAGTGAATCGATTGGTTTTTCCTGATGGTCAATCTCGTCAATCTCGAAAACGTCAGCAAGTCCTTCGGCGTCAAGCCGCTGCTCGACGGCGTCTCCCTCGGCGTGCAGGAGGGCGAACGCATCGGCATGGTCGGCCTCAACGGTGGCGGTAAGACCACCACCCTCGAGGTTCTGGCCGGCATCGAGCCGCCCGATTCGGGACGTGTCAGTCGCGTCAACGGTCTGCGGATGGCCGTCGTCACGCAGCGCGGCGTGTTGCCTCCCGGGTCGACCGTCGGCCAGGTGGTTCTCGATCCACTCGGAATGGCCGAGCACGAGTGGGCGGGCGACTCTCGGGTGCGAAACATTTTGACCGGCATCGGTATTGCCGACCTCGGGCCCGCGGGCAGTTCGGGACTCGACGCGCCGATCGACAACCTCTCGGGCGGCGAGCGTCGACGAGTTGCGTTGGCAGCGGCCCTGGTTCAGGACCTCGACCTGCTGGTGCTCGACGAGCCGACCAACCACCTCGACGTCGAGGGCGTGCAGTGGTTGGCCGCGCACCTGGTCAGCCGTCGCAGTGCGCTGGTGGTCGTCACCCACGATCGCTGGTTCCTCGACACCGTCGCCAATCGCACGTGGGAAGTGGTCGGCGGCGGCGTCGAGGCCTACGAGGGTGGTTACAACGACTGGGTGTTCGCCCGTGCCGAGCGATCCCGTCAGGCCGACGCCTCCGAGGAACGTCGACGCAACCTCGCGCGCAAGGAACTGGCGTGGCTGCGCCGCGGTGCCCCGGCCCGCACATCCAAGCCGAAGTATCGCATCGAGGCGGCCGAGGCCCTGATCGCCGACGTTCCCGCCCCGCGTGACTCCGTCGCGTTGTCCTCGTTCGCTCAGCGCCGTCTCGGCAAGGTCGTCATCGAACTCGAGGATGCGCGCCTGGAGACCCCCGACGGCCGCGAGCTGGTGAAGGACTTCACCTGGCGTCTGGCTCCCGGTGAGCGCGTCGGTCTGGTCGGCGTCAACGGCTCGGGTAAGACGACGATGCTCCGCACGCTCGCCGGTGAACTGCAGCCTGCTGCAGGCAAGCGCATCCAGGGCCAGACCGTCAAGATCGGTTGGCTGAAGCAGGAATTGGACGACCTGCCCAAGAAACTGCGGGTGCTCGACGCGGTCAAGGAAGTAGCCGAGCGGATCACCCTGGGCGACCGCGAGATTTCTGCCGGGCAGCTCGCGGAGCGGCTCGGTTTCACCCCGGCGCGTCAGCGCACCCCCGTCGGCGATCTCTCCGGCGGTGAGCGTCGTCGGCTGCAGCTCACTCGCGTGTTGATGGCCGAGCCGAACGTGCTGCTGCTCGACGAGCCCACCAACGATCTCGACATCGACACTCTGCAGCAGCTCGAGGACATCCTCGACGGCTGGGCGGGCACTCTGGTCGTCATCAGTCACGATCGGTATCTGATCGAGCGCATCTGTGATTCCACCTGGGCACTGTTCGGCGACGGCAAGCTCACCAATTTGCCCGGCGGCATCGACGAGTACCTGCGTCGCCGCGCGGTTCTCGCAGCCGAGGCAACACCGGATTCGTTGACCACCGGCACGGTGCCACGGAAGGCAACCAGGGACGCGGCCTCCGAGCGCGCGGCCCGCAAGGAACTCAGCAAGCTCGAGAAGCTCGTCCTTCGGCTCTCCAAGCGTGAGATCGAGCTGCACGCCGAACTCGTCGACGCGTCCACCGAGCAGGGCAAGCTCGTAGCCCTCGACACCGAGCTCAAGCAGGTCCTCGCCGACAAGGACGTCGCCGAGGAACGATGGATGGAACTGGCCGCCGAGCTCGAGTAGAGCCTTCGGCATGTGAGCAGAAATTCGTAGCCCACTACGAAGTTTCGCTCACATGCGCGCAGCGCATACTGGAGTCATGACATCGGTCGTCGCGGAAGTACTCGGTTCGGATTTCGCCCGGCTGCATCCCAAGGTTCAGTGGCGCTTCGGATTGCAGTCCTCGGACAATCTCGCTCAGTTCGGGGTGGGCGTGATGGAGGAGATGACGCATTCTCGGCTCGTGCCGCCGCCGTTGCTGTGGGCTGGACGCAAGCGTGGTCTCTTTCCCGCCGGTGTCGGCAAGGACGTGCCGTTCACCATCGCCAACTACGCCTACGTCGACGAGCTGGGCCGCGAGACACTGTCTTTCGTGCGTCGCTTCGCTTTCGCGGGTCGCCCGCAGGGGATGAACTCGGTGATGGTGTCCTCCGCCGAGTCCGACACGTATGCCTTGGACTACCTGGGTTTCTCCTCGGACATGGTGGTGCACACCAGATGTGAGGTCGATGCCGATGGTGGCCTGGTGCTCGAGAGCGAGGTGCCGCGATTCCTGCTCGGCCCTCTTGCGCCGAAGTTGCCGAAGATGGCATCGGCGGTGACGATCGGCCGGGAGTGGTGGGATGCGGCCGAGGAACGGCATCGCATCGAGATCGAGGTGAAGAGCCCGGTGCTCGGACAGCTGTTTCTCTATCGCGGTTGGTTCACGGCGGAAGAGCGGCCCTGTCTCACCGCCGACATTCCCGGTGATGCGCGTCCGCGATCGGTCGAGTCTCGCGAATAGCGCTACTGTTACGCGTCGAACGATCTGCGTGTGAAGGAGTCAACAGTGGCCGTTGTCGAAGCCGAGATCGTGGGCGGCGTAGGGCATATCGTCCTGAACCGGCCGGAGGCTCTGAACTCGTTGAACGGTGCCATGATCGACGGCATCCGAGCCGCCCTCGATGCGTGGCGAGACGATGACGCGGTCACTTCTGTTCTGGTGACGAGCAGTTCACCTCGTGCGTTCTGCGCGGGCGGCGACATCAAGGCGATTCGGCAGGCCGTTGTCGACGGTGACCACGAGGCCGGTCCGGCGTATTTTGCGGCGGAGTACGACCTCGACGAGTTGATTGCCGGCTACCCCAAGCCGTACATCGCCGTCATCGAAGCAGCGGCTTTCGGCGGTGGCCTGGGTATCTCGATTCACGGCAGCATCCGCATCGTCACCGAGAACGCCGTGTTGGCCATGCCGGAGACGGCGATCGGTTTTGTGCCGGATGTGGGGTCGAGCTATTTTCTCTCGCGCCTGCCGGGCCATGTCGGACGGTATCTTGCGCTGACGGGAACTCGGATCACCGGATCCGATGCGCTCGCACTGGGATTGGCGACGCATTTCTGCCCGAGCGAGGTCGTGTCCGCTCTGAAGCAGGACATCCTCGCAGGCGTGGATCTGCACGAGGTATTGGATCGATACACCACTGCGCCGTCGACGACCGAGCTGTCGTTCGACGCGGAGGCGGTGGCAGCGGTGTTCGAGAGGAACTCACTCGTCGACATCATCGATGCTCTGGTGTGCGACACACCCTGGTCGCGGACCACGAAGACTCAGTTGGCGACGCTGTCGCCGACGTCCCTGATGGCCACAGACGCGCTGATCACGCGAGGGGCCGACAGCACGTTGCGTGAATGCCTCGATCGGGAGTTGCGGATGGCGACGTGGATCATCACCGAACCGGACTTCGCCGAGGGTGTTCGTGCTGTGTTGGTCGACAAGGACCGAGCGCCGCAATGGAAGCCTCTGGTACTCGAGATGGTGCGACCAGAGGCATTCCAGCAGCTGTTGTGACCGGAACGGGTCAGCGGTAGCCCTTGGCGGGGTTCTGCAGGTCCAGCACGATGGTCTGGCCGTTGGAGCGCACGTGGATCTCGGGGTTCTGCAGGCCACCGGAGACGAGGTATTCGCCGAGGAGCTGGAGCAGCTCGTCGGGGCCGACGGAGGTGTCGGGGGTGCGGATGTCGCCGGTGCGGCTGCCGAGCTCGTTCTGGGTCAAGCGGCCTGCGATGCGTACCGAGGCGACGCCCATGGCGGTGCGACGGTCGGGTCCCTGGCCGCGACCGAGCGACGGCGAGGCGCTGGAGCCGTGAGACGTGGAGCGGCCGTTGGTGGGCAGGCCGTGTTCTGAGATCTGATCGCTTGTAGTCACTTCAACCTCGTTCGATTCCGTGGCGGGCTTCTCTGGACGACGTCGATCCGCGCGGGGGGTCGTTGAATCGGTGGCGGACGACGTTGCTGGTGCAGGCGTTGTTGCGGACGCCTTCTCGGTGGACGTGACCACTGCCTCCGACTTCTCGGTGGTAGGGGCCTCGACCGCGTTCTCGGCGGGCGCAGCCGCCGAAGAATCGGTGCGGCCACCGGCGGGTGAAGCGGAATCGGACTTCGGCGGCGTCGCCAAACGATGCGCGGGAGCGCCACCGACCTTGATCCCGGCCAATGGGTAGTTCGATCCCTTAGTCATGTCGTTTTCCACTTCATCGTGATTCCCAGGTGGTTCCGCGCCGAGATGTCACGATCGGGCATCGATCAGGACGGGCTACTCGGCGTCGAGCACGCAGAAACGTACTCGAAGTTTGTTCGGACACGCTGAGAGTAGCATCACGATTGTTTACGACGCCATTTTTTGACCGAAGTTCTTGTTCTGCACTCTGAACCACACGGCAAATCCCCAGGCCACGAACGCGGCGTACACGAGGTAGAGAACCGCGGACGGATAGAACCCGGCGACGATCAGCAGCGGAACGCCCACGATGTCCACCGCTATCCAGATCAGCCAGAACTCGGTGAGTCCACGCGCCATTCCGAAGGTCGCCAGCATGGATCCGGTGAAGATCCACGCGTCGGCCCACTTGCCGAACGAGCCGAGGTAGCCGAACAGTTGCGCGAACACCATGGTGCCGACAACCGCGACGACGATCATCGCCGTCCGCTCCCGGGCTGTGCCCCACCGCGGTAGAACCGCTGCCCCCGACCGCTTCGAATCCCGCATCCAGCGGATCAACCCGTAGACGCTCACGGCGATGAACATCAGCTGTCGCCCGGCCTGGCCGTACAGATCGAGCGCCTGCGGAGTGTGGAACACGCCGCCGAGAACGACAGTGAACAGCAGCGCATTTCCGATGATGCCCACCGGCCACGCCCACACGACGCGTCGCATCCCGCCGATCGCCGAGAGCAAGCCGAACCCGTTGCCGACCACCTCACGCCACAGAATCGGGTGCCCCAGCACGGAGAATTCGGCGTCGAGCAGATCGATCAGCACACCGGTGCTACTGATCACCCGCGGCGACGAGTGGTTCGAGGGTCAGCTCGGGCATTTCCTTCTGGATGTACTGCAGACGCCACTTGTCGCTCACCAGTGCCAGCAGCGCACCGTCGGTGCGGGTGAAGACCTCGACACCGCGTTGGCGACCCAACTCGACGGCCGAGGCCGCGTCGGTGCGTCGGGCAAGGGAGTATCCGAGTGGTTCCATTCGAGCGTCGACACCGAACTCGGTCTTCATTCGTGCGGTGACCACCTCGAACTGCATGGGTCCGACGGCGGCGAGGACGGGGGACGCGTCGCCGCGAATGTCGTTGCGCAGCACCTGAACAACGCCCTCGGAGTCGAGTTGCTCGACGGCGCGGCGGAACTTCTTGTACTTGTCGGCGCTGTCGACGCGCAGGGCCGAGAAGTGCTCGGGTGCGAACGACGGAATGGGCGGGAACTCGACCTTCTTGTCGGTGTAGAGCGTGTGCCCCGGGGCGAGTGCGGTCGCGTTGACGAGGCCGACGATGTCGCCCGGGTAGGCGTTCTCGACGGTCGTACGGTCGCGACCGAACACCGTCAACGCGTACTTGGTGGTGAACGGCTTCTTGGTTTGCGAGTGGGTGACGACCATGCCGCGCTCGAACACGCCGGAGACCACGCGCATGAATGCCAGTCGGTCGCGGTGCGCGGTGTCCATGCCGGCCTGCACCTTGAACACGACGGCGCTGAACGGGTCGGTGACCTCGCGTACGCCGCCGGAGACGTCGTCGCGCGGGCCGGGGGGCGGCGCGAGGGCCACGAGGGTGTCGAGAATCTGCCGGACGCCGAAGTTGAGCATCGCGGAGCCGAAGATCACCGGCGACGTCTGACCGGCCAGGAACATCTCCTGATCGTGCTGCTGACCGCTCGAGATCAGCAGATCGCTCTCCTCGACGGCGGTGTCCCAGTCGACGCCCTCACGTTCGGCCGCGGCCTCGGCCGTCAAGAATTCCTCGGGCGCGATGGTCGCACCACCGGCGGTACGGGTGAAACGGATGTAGCTGCCGTCCTGGACGTCGAGCAGGCCGCGGAAGTCACCGGCGATCCCGACGGGCCAGTAGAGAGGCGTTGGCGTCAGGCCGATCCGCGACTCGATCTCGTCGAGCAGCTCGAGCGGTGACTGGCCCGGGCGGTCCCACTTGTTGATCACGGTTATGACAGGGATGCCGAACTGGCGGCACACCTGGAAGAGCTTGAGGGTCTGCGGTTCGAGGCCCTTGGCGGCGTCGATCAGCATCACGGCCGCGTCGACGGCGGTGAGCACGCGATAGGTGTCCTCGGAGAAGTCGGCGTGGCCGGGGGTGTCGACGAGGTTGATGACGTTGGTGATCTCGGCGTCGGGGGAGGTCTGGTAATTGAACTGCAGCGCAGTCGAACTCACCGAGATACCGCGGGCCTTCTCCATCTCCATCCAGTCGGAGACGGTGGAGCGGCGGCCGGCTTTGCCGTGAATGGCACCGGCCTCGGAGATCACACGTGCATGCAGGGCGAGGGCCTCGGTGAGCGTCGACTTACCGGCGTCGGGGTGCGAGATCACCGCGAATGTTCGACGCCTCGCGACCTCGGTCTCGAGCTCTTTGGCCTGGCTTCGGGTGGTTCCGGACTCGTCGAGCGCTGCCGGTCCGGACCCTTCGAGCGTTGCGTCGACGTCGGGGGTGCTGGACGGGGTACTCACGAAGACCTCATTCTCGTAGCAAGGGCGGCACCGAAAGAGTGGCCGGGGCAAAATTCAAGGATACGCGGCCCGTTGTTCCCCCCGGTCGGGGCGGGAGTGCCTACTGTGAACGGTGGGCCGGGAGATCCCTCACGAGGAGACGTGCGTTGAGCAAGTTCACCGAAGAGATGTTCGAGACCGCGAGCACCAGCAAGCACGGTCTGGTCACCGGCGAGCCCGACGAGGCGCTTCGGCAGTCCTGGGGTGAGATCCACGAGCAGGCGCGGCGAATGGCCGGGGCTCTGGCCGACGCAGGCGTCGAACACGGGGACGCGATCGGGATCCTGGCCGGTCAGCCGGTGGACATCGCGCCCGCGTGCCAGGCGACGTGGATGCGCGGGGGATCGGTGACGATGCTGCATCAGCCGACTCCGCGAACCGACCTCGCCGTATGGGGTGAGGACACCGAGACCGTCGTGCGGATGATCGAGGCGAAGGCCGTGATTCTCGGGGCTCCGTTCGACATCGCCGCGCCCGTGCTCGAGGAGCGCGGCATCACAGTGTTGAAGATCGAGGACATGAAGACCGGTCGCGATATCGATCCGGT
Source organism: Rhodococcus sp. SBT000017 (assembly GCF_003688915.1). Taxonomy (NCBI): domain Bacteria; kingdom Bacillati; phylum Actinomycetota; class Actinomycetes; order Mycobacteriales; family Nocardiaceae; genus Rhodococcus; species Rhodococcus sp. SBT000017. Next base: position 2,118,876 of record NZ_REFU01000001.1, on the reverse strand, counting down.
GCCGACGGCCGAGTCCGATATCGCGCTGCAGCAACTCACGTCCGGCTCGACCGGTTCGCCGAAGGCCGTGCGGATCACGCACGAGAACTTCTACGTCAATGCCTACGCGATGATCGACCGCATCGAATTCGATGTCGATTCCGATGTGATGGTCAGTTGGCTGCCACTGTTCCACGACATGGGGATGGTGGGCTTTCTGTCGGTGCCGATGCAGGTCGGTGCCGAGGTCGTCAGCATCACTCCACTGGACTTTCTGCGCTCGCCGCTGTTGTGGGCCAAGCTGATTCACAAGTACCGCGGAACCGTCACCGCAGCACCCAACTTCGCGTACTCGCTGCTGGCGCGGCGGTTGCGTCAGGCCGAGGACGATCTGGATCTCGATCTGTCGACTCTGCGCTACGCCTGGAACGGAGCCGAGCCGGTCGATCCGGACACCATGATCGCGCTCGCCGAGGCCGGGGCCCAGTACAAGCTGAACCCGCTGGCTCTGGCTCCGGTCTACGGAATGGCGGAAACGACTCTCGCAGTGTCGATTCCGGATCCCGATCAGGGGCAGGTGATCGACGTGGTCGACGCGGACCTGCTCGAGACCCTCGGTCGCGCCGTCCCGTCCACGCGCGGCAACACCCGATCGCTGGCGACGCTCGGCAAGTTCGTCCCCGGGTTGGAGGGACGGGTCGTCGACAAGGAGGGGCAGGTGCTCACCGCACGCGGCGTCGGCATCATCGAGGTGCGAGGCAAGGCGGTCACGCCCGGATACATCACCGTCGAGGGCCCGGTGTCGACGCTCGACGCGGACGGCTGGCTCGATACCGGCGACGTCGGCTACATCACCGAGGACGAACTGGTAGTCGTCTGCGGACGTATCAAGGACGTCATCATCATGGGCGGACGCAACATCTATCCCACCGACATAGAACGGGCAGCGGGCACTGTTGCAGGTGTGCGGCCGGGCAATGCCGTCGCCATTCGGCTCGATGCCGGCGACAAACGCGAAAGTTTCGCAGTGGCAGTGGAAACCAACGACATCGACAAGCCGGACGAGGTCAAGCGCATCGAACGTGAAGTGATCCACGCGGTGCACTCGGAGGTGGGTGTGCGGCCGCGAACCGTTGCGGTGCTCGGGCCGGGCAGTATTCCGAAGACGTCGAGCGGCAAACTGCGACGGGCGAATTCGGCGTCGCTGCTGAACTGAAACTGGGGGAGACCTCACACCCTTTGTGCGGGGTGCGCGTGTGCGCTCGGAGGCGAGAAGGGGCGCGCGCCTCGTACTGGGGACGCTCGGTTCAGCGCGGGTGCACCCTGTTCTGTGCTGCTTCGAGGCCGGCCGACAGCAGGAGCTCCGCAGCGTCGGCGGCTTCCTCGACGACAACGCCGAGATCCTTGCGTTCGGCTGGGGAGAACGGCTTGAGCACGAACGACGCCGGATCCATCCGCCCAGGTGGCCGCCCGACCCCGACGCGCACCCGCAGGTAGTCCTTGGTGCTCAGGTGCTGCGAGATCGAGCGGAGGCCGTTGTGGCCGCCTTCGCCGCCGCCGAGTTTGAGTCGCAGAGCACCGAAATCGATGTCCAGCTCGTCGTGCACCACCACGACGTTCGCAGGCTCGATCGAGAAGAAACGCGCCAACGCAGCCACCGGTTGGCCCGAGAGATTCATGAAGGTGCGCGGCTTGGCGATGACCACCGAGCGAGAGCCGAGACGGGCTTGCACGATGTCGGAGTTGGACTTCTTGTGCGACGAGAACGCCGAGCCGATGCGTCCGGCAAGGGCGTCGGCCACCATGAATCCCACGTTGTGACGGGTCTTTTCGTACTGCGGGCCAGGATTGCCGAGGCCGACGATCAGGGCCGGCGCTGCGGGGTCAACACTCACGGTCGTCATTGTCTCATCACGCCTTCGAAACGAACGACGCGCTGCTCCCGGTGTGGGAACAGCGCGTTGTTCGTGGTCGGTGGAGCGAGATCAGCTGTCGCTGTCCTTGCTCTCGTCCTCGGACGCTGCCTCTTCCTGAGTCTCGGCTTCGCCTTCCTCGGAGACCGGCTCGGTGCCTTCGCCTTCGGCCTCGAGCTCTTCCTCGGACGGAGCCTCGGTGACGTTGACGAGCAGCTGCTCGGGGTCGGAGGTCAAGGTGACACCGTCAGGCAGCTGGACATCGCTCGCGTAGAACTGCGTGTCGATCTGGGCGTCCTCGACGGAGATGACGAAGTTCTCCGGGATCTCGAGAGCATCGGCCTCGATCTCGATGTACGTCGAGTCGGTGACGACCAGGGTGCCCGGAGCGGCATCGCCTTCGACGATGATGTTGACCTCGACGGTGACGCGCTCGCCCTTGTTCAGGACGAGGAGGTCGGCGTGCTCGATGCTGCGACGGATCGGGTGCACGACGATCGACTTGGTCAGTGCCAGCTGCGACGCGCCGTCGATGTCGAGGGTCAGCACGGCGTTGGTGCCATCGTTACGCAGCACGGCTGCGAACGCGCGAGCGTCGAGCGCGAGGTGCTGAGGGTCGGTGCCGTGTCCGTAGAGAACCGCCGGAACCAGGCCGTCACGGCGGGTGCGGCGAGCTGCGCCCTTGCCGAATTCGGTGCGGACCTGCGCGGTGAGATTGTTTACCTTCGATGCCATGGTGCTGAATGCTCCTGATAAAAGTGGTTCGTGCGGCGTACTTCGTCGGGCGGTCAAGCTCGTCGGGGCGGACACGAACGAGCGCGGCCAACGGGGCCGAGCCGCGTCGATAACGGTGGATCCTGAGAATCTGGATCCACCCTCGCCGAGACAACCTGGGAAACAATACACGACCACGTCATGTGCGCGGAAGTTCGACCCCTGCTACGAACTTGCACGCACGGCGAGCGCAGTGAGCAACTCGGCGGCAACGCTCCTGGCCACCGATACCGCATCGTCCCTCGCGCCTGCCGTGCCCATCACCACCGCGCCCTCGTGCAGCAGCGACAACCGGGTTCCCAGCTGTTCGGCGTCGGGGTATCCGGCTTCGGTGACCAGTCGGGCGAACAACGATCTCGTCCAGTTCTTCTCGGACTCGATGATCGCGAGTACCGGGCTGTCGGTGCCACCGAACTCTGCGAAGGCATTGACGAATCCGCACCCGCGGTGGTTGTCGCGCATCCAAGCGTCGAGGGCGTCGTACACCCCGAGGACGCGTGCGTCGCCGGGTTCGAGGGATTCGACGTACTGCGTCACGTGATCGCACCACAGGCCGTATCGGCGGGCAAGGTACCGCTGCACCAGGCCGTCTTTGGAGCCGAATCGGTCGTACAGAGTCTTCTTCGTGGTGCCGGCTTCCTCCGCGATGAGGTCGACCCCGACGGCTCGGATGCCGCGGGCGTAGAACAGTTCGCTGGCGACGGTCAGGATGCGTTCTCCGGCGGGGGTGAGCGGCTTGTCGAGCATGGTTGCCTTCCGAAAGCGCTGGTGAGAAGCAGGTGCACTGCGAGTATACAGACCTGTATGTTTACATCGCTGCATGAAAGCAAATGTCGACGCCATCGCAGGTACAGCGCTGGTGGTGCTGTGGAGTTCGGGATTCATCGGAGCCGAACTCGGAACCGCCGAAGCCCCTGCCCACACGCTTCTGGCCTGGCGCTACCTCGCTGCCGTGGCGCTGCTGATCGCGTGGTGCCGGTATCGGAAGCTGACCCCCACCTGGCATGCCCTCCGAATCCACGCAGTCCTCGGCCTGTTCTGTCAGTTCCTCTACCTCGGCGCCACCATCACCGGCATCGGGATGGGCGTGCCACCCGGTGTCGCCGCGTTGATCGCCGCACTGCAGCCGCTGGTGGTCGCGATGGCGTCGAGCAGGATCTTCGGTGAACGCGTCGGAGGGCGGCAGACCCTGGGACTGGTCGTCGGGATTGCGGGTGTCTCGCTGGTGGTGGTCGGAGACCTGTCCGGTGCCGATCTCGCCTGGCCGGTCTACCTGTTACCGGCCGCGGGGATGCTGGCACTGTCGATGGGCACGATCGGTCAACGCATGCTGGCACCGAAGGAGCCGATCGCCCTGGCGATGGCAATCCAATGTTCCATCAGCGCAGCCGGATTCATGACGTGGAGTGCGCTGGCCGGAGACGCCGCACCACCCATGACGACGGGATTCTGGGCGGCCGTGGCCTGGACTGTCGTGCTCTCCACCTTCGGGGCGTACGGCGCGTACCTGTTCGTGGTGCGTCGCAACGGTCCCACGCGCGCCAGCGTGCTGCTCTACCTCACACCGCCGACGACGATGCTGTGGGCATTCGTGATGTTCGGCGACGAGATCACCTGGCTCGGACTCGGCGGGCTGCTGGTCTCGGCGATTGGGGTCGCTGCCTATGTGAGTGGAACTTCGACCCCTGCGGGCTGTTTCAATTTGATGGTGGGGCGTCTCGAGTGTCGAGGCGCCCCATCGTTGTGGGTGGGCGAGAATGTGGTGGTGGCGAAGGGGTATCGACCGGTCGATCGTGATCAACAGTTTCTGATTCCACCGGACATGCGCGAGTGGTTACCGGCGGAGCATCCGGTGTGGACGCTCATCGACATCGTCGATACTCATCTCGACACCTCGGCGTTTCATACCGGGCGTCGACTCGGTGGTGTCGGGCGCGCCGGATACGACCCGGACATGTTGCTCACGTTGCTGATCTGGTCCTGGTCGCAGGGCCAACGATCCTCACGCCGGATCGAGTCCGCGTGCGCCGACGTGGTGTCCTACCGGGTGATCTGCGCTGGTGACATCCCCGATCATGTGACGATCTCTCGGTTCCGTAAAGACAACCACGCGGCCTGCGCGGCTTTGTTCGCGCAGGTGCTGATCCTGGCCGCGCGGGTGGGATTGGGGTCGTTGGGAACCATCGCCCTCGACGGAGTCAAGATCGCCTCGAACGCGTCGCTGTCGGCGAATCGCAGCGAATCCGGGTTGCGTGCGGCGGCCGAGGCCGAGGCTGCGAAGATCGCCGCCGCGGCGGCCGCAGCGCACGCCGCGGGCGATGACGCCGACGACGAGCTCTACGGCCCGGACGATCCGGGCCCCGGCCACGTCCCGAAAGACCTGGCCGACCCGAAGTCTCGGTCGGCGCGGATCGCCGAAGCACTGGCCCAGATCGAGGCCGAGAAGGCAGCGGCGCGAGCAGCCGAGCAGGCCGCGGCGAAGGGCCATCTCGAGCGGATGGAGGCGGGCGCAAAGATCATCGGTCAGTCTCCGGTCGGTGCTGCGGTCGACGCAGCGGAGATCCGGTTGCAGCGTGCACGGCAGGTCAGGGTGCAGATGAGCGCTGACTACGAGGCCAAAGTTGCGGCACTGGGTGCTCGTGGGGCGAAGCCGAAAGGAACTGCTCCGGTGCCGGTGGAGTCTCATTACACGGTGGTGCGGGCGCGGGCGGCGTTGGCGAAAGCTCGAGCCCGCCGACGTGACCGGGAGAACAGTGCGCCGGTGATCTGCCGCAACATCACCGATCCGCAGTCGCGAGTGCAGCCGATCCGTGGTGGCGGATGGGTGCAGGGTTACAACTGTCAAGCATTCACCACCGAGGACGGGATCATCATCGCGACCGGTGTCGGGATCAACCCCAACGACTCCGGTTACTACCCGGACATGGTCGCGAAGGCCATCGCTGCCGCCGACACGATCGTCGCGACGAAAACTGCCACAGATTCACCGCCGGTCACCGACACGGTCTGCGGATCCGATGCCGGTGCCGGTGAGGCTGCGATCGGGATCATGCTTTTCGATGCCGGGTACTGCTCGAACGCCAATCTCGATGCACCCGGCCCGGACAGGTTGATCGCCACCGGCACCACCCGTGATCTCGAAGCCGCTGCCCACGCCGCCGCGGCGAGCAACACCGAAGATGCACCGGTGCAACAGAGTTCGCTCGATAAGATGCGGGAGAGGTTGGCGACACCGGACGGGATCGCGACCTACCGCACACGCTCGCATATCGCCGAGACACCGTTCGGGCATGCCAAACACAATCTCGGATTTCGTCGCTTCACAGGTCGAGGACTCGACCGAGCGGCCAGTGAATGGTCATTTCACGCAGCGGTTCACAACATCGGCAAAATCCTCACCCGCCTCGCGGCCGCCCCCACAACGGCACCGGCCTGAACAGTGAGTGACCGGGCCCTACCGGGCCCGGCCACACCGACCGACCTCACACAGCCGATCAGTTCACCCGCTCACTCGCGCCAAAACGCAACGGCCCGCCTGCTACGAACTTTCACTCACGTGCGAGCGCAGCGAGCATTGTGTCCAGTTCCGCGGACGTGACGAAATAGTGCGGAGACGCACGGACGACGGCGTCGAGTCCCCGGCCCGTCATGTCCAACCGCGTCGAGCTGCGGTGGCTGACGGTCACCGTCACCGAGCTGTCGGCGAGTCGGTCACGCACGGCCACGGGATCTTCACCGTCGACGGTAAAGGACACGATGCCACTCCTGCGATCGCCGAGGTCCTGCACTGTCGCCCCCGAGATTTCTCCGAGCCCGGCCCGCAGGTATTCGGCGCGTTCGACAACGGCTTCTTCGACGTGGTCGATGCCGAGCTCGAGGAGATAGTCGACGGCCGCACCGAGCGCGAGCCTGGCCGCGACGTCGCATTCCCAGAACTCGAATCGTGTGGCATCGTCGGCCATTCGATACGTTTCTCGGTCGACCCATTGGGCGCTGTGCAGGTCCAGGGCCGGCGGATGCAGCGTCGACGCCAATCCGGGACGCACGTAGAGGAAGCCGGTTCCGCGGGGTCCGCGCAGCCATTTGCGGCCGGTGGCCGAGAGGGCATCGACTCCCAGTTCCTCGACGTCGACGCGCAGTTGCCCGATGGATTGGCAGGCGTCGAGCAGGACCAGTGCGCCGTGGCGGTGTGCGAGATCGGCGACGGCGCGGGCGGGATTGATCAGACCGCCGTTGGTGGGGGCGTGTACCACCGAGACCAGTTTCACCCGCTCGTCGAGCATCGATTCCAGTGCGTCCGGGTCGATGCGTCCCGACTCGTCGCTGGGCACGATCTCGACGGTCGCGCCGGTGACCTCGGCGCGGTGGAGGGCGGAGATGGCATTGCTGGCGTATTCGGCCTCGCACAGCAGGATTCGATCACCAGGGGAGAGTGGCACGGAGTAGAAGAAGTCGGTCCAGGCTCGTGTCGCAGAATCGCTCAGTGCGATGGTCGACGCCTGCGCTCCGATCAAGGTTCCGATCGAGGTCTTGACCGCGGCGAGGTCATCGAGTCGTTCGTTCGCGGCCCGGTAGCCGCCGATTTCTGCTTCCCGGCGCAGGTGCGCGATCGCGGTGTCGAGGACGACGGTCGGCGGCAACGAGGATCCGGCGCTGTCGAGAAACACGCGGCCCGACGCACCGGGGGTGTCGCGTCGAATGCGGTCGTGATCGAGCATCGGTCGTCCTTTCGGTAGCGAAGTCTCGGGCACCAGAGTTCCACAATCGGTAGCCTCGACAAGGCGAGGGATCGCGGCGTTTTCGATCCTCGCAGCTGGGTACGTTCGGTAGCGAAGAACGTGTTGAGTGCGGAAAGAAGGAATGAGTGTCGTCCAACGAGAAGTCTCTCGGGCTGAGCTCGCGCCCGGCAGCAGAGGCATACGTGTCGAAGGTGTGTTTCAAACTGGGGCCACCGGCTCTCATCGGTGCCGAACTCGAGTGGCTCACCGCTCTCGACGACGGAACCCGCCCGACCCTCTCTGCTCTGGCCGCTGCGCTCGGTGTTCACTCCCCGCGCAGTATCGATCCCGAATCACCCGCCCTGACATTGCCGGGCGGCAGCATCGTCACCGTCGAACCCGGCGGTCAGGTCGAATTGTCCAGTTCGCCTTATATATCCGTTTCCCAACTCGCACCGATGCTCGACGCCGATGCGCGGCTGCTGCGGGATATTCTCGGCAATGCCGGCATAGACATCGCATCCGTTCCGGCCGATACCGCTCGGGCACCCGAACGCCTCCTCGTCCTACCGCGGTACTGCGCGATGGAGAATCGGTTCACCACCATCGGCCCCTTCGGGAAGTTGATGATGTGCAACACCGCTGCGGCTCAGGTGAGCGTCGATGCGGGACGTGATCAGGCCGAGGTCGCCGCCCGCTGGCACATGCTCCACGTCATCGGCCCTGCCTTCGTGGCCGCGTTCGCGCGCTCTCCCGAGCTCGCCGGTGCGCCTGCGGGAAACTGGACATCGCAGCGGATGCGCACCTGGCTCGAACTCGACTCCAGCAGAACCGATTCCAGTAGAACTGCGGTTCCGAACACTGGCGACCCGATCGCCGACTACGCACGCTGGGCACTCGACGTTCCACTGCTCTGCATCCAAGGCGTCACCCAGAACTGGGAAGCGCCTGCGGGCACCACATTCGCTCAGTGGTTGGACGATCCCGACCTTGTCGGACGAGCGCCGACCTCCAGTGATCTCGACTATCACCTGACCACCCTGTTCCCCCAGGTGCGAGCCTGCGGGCACCTCGAGATTCGGTACCTCGACGCGCAGCCGGACGGTCAGTGGGTGGTTCCGGCGGCGGCATTCGAGGCGCTGCTGTCCACACCCGAACTGGTGGCCCGCGCCACCGAGATCGGCGGCGGGACGGCCGGACGGTGGCTCGACGCGGCCCGCGTCGGGCTGGCGGACGGTGATTTACGCACGGCCGCAACCGAATTGCTCGACCTCGCAGCGGCGGTCGGTGGCGAGTACTCCGAGCACCTGTCGGCGGCATCTCGCCGGTGCAGTGCGGGTGAGCCCCCCAGTGAGTTCGACGCGGCGACACGGGAATTTCAGACTCGAAAGGAATCGGTGTGAGCGCCGAACAACTCAGGAGCAGGATCGAAACGGTCCTCACTCGCAGTCGTGCCCGAAGTGCAGCACTCACCGACTGCGTGGACGAGACCGAACTGATGGCGCAGCATTCGCCGTTGATGAGTCCGCTGGTCTGGGATCTCGCACACATCGGTAGCCAGGAAGAACTCTGGCTCGTGCGCGACGTCGGTGGCCGTGACCCCGTCCGTCCCGACATCGACGAGCTGTACGACGCGTTCAAGCATTCGCGTTCTTCACGTACGTCGCTTCCGCTGCTCACTCCGGACGAGGCGCGCGTCTACGTCCAGACCGTCCGCGACAAGGCCTGGGATGTGCTCGACCGCAGCACTTTCGAGGGTAGGCCGGTGGAGAAGCACGGATTCGCGTTCGGCATGATCGCCCAGCACGAGCAGCAGCACGACGAGACAATGCTCGCCACTCATCAATTGCGTTCGGGGCCTGCGGTTCTGACGGCTCCTGCTCCGCCGGCCTCGGTGGTACCGGTGTCGGGTGAGGCCGTCATTGCGGGTGGCCCGTTCTCGATGGGGACCTCGCTCGACCCGTGGGCACTGGACAACGAGCGACCGGCTCATGCCGTGCACGTGCCCACCTTCGCCATAGACCGAGCCCCGATCACCAACGCGCAGTTCATGGACTTCATGGCTGACGGCGGTTACGAACGCCGTGAACTGTGGACCGAGAAGGGGTGGCAGCATCGCGTCGACGCGAACCTGACCGCACCGCAGTTCTGGGAGTCCGACTCCGATGGCACCTGGTGGCGTCGCAGCTTCGGCGCGAGTAAACCGGTGCGCCCGCATCAGCCCGTGGTGCACGTGTGCTGGTTCGAGGCCGACGCCTACGCCCGCTGGGCAGGCAAACGTCTGCCGACGGAGGCCGAGTGGGAGAAGGCCGCGCGATTCGACGTCGACACTCGCACCAGCAACGCGTACCCGTGGGGCGACGCCGAACCCACTGCCGCACATGCCAATCTGAACCAGCGGCATCTCGAACCGGCGGACGTGGGCGCGTATCCCGACGGTGCCTCCTCGGCCGGTGTGCATCACCTGATCGGTGACGTGTGGGAGTGGACCTCCTCGGATTTCGAGCCGTACCCCGGGTTCGAGGCGTTCCCGTACGCCGAGTACTCCGAGGTGTTTCTCCGCGGCGACTACAAGGTGTTGCGCGGCGGCTCGTTCGGCACCGACGAGGTGGCGTGTCGAGGCACGTTCCGCAACTGGGACCACCCGATCCGCCGCCAGATCTTCAGCGGATTCCGGTTGGCCCGCGACGTCGAGCCCAGCTGAATGTGCCGTCATCTGGGGTATCTGGGCGCTGCCACCTCTGTCGGATCGCTGCTGACGCAAGGTGATCATTCTCTGCGCACCCAGTCCTTCGCACCGAACGACATGCGCGGTGGAGGGACCATCAACGCCGACGGCTTCGGCGTCGCATGGTGGCAGGACGGTTCGGTGCGCAGCTACCGCAATCCGATGCCCATCTGGACCGATCCGGCGGTGGACGATGTTCTGCCGCAGGTGCGCTCGACGTCGGTGATCGCGGCAGTGCGATCGGCAACTGTCGGCATGCCGGTGGAACGCAGTGCCTGCGCCCCGTTCACCGACGACCGATGGGCGTTCAGTCACAACGGTGTGGTGTTCGGCTGGCCGCAGTCGATGGTCGAATTGTGGTCGGAGGTACCGCCGATCGACGCGCTCGCGTTGCCCGCGCCCACCGATGCGGCCGGCCTGTGGGTCGTACTGCGGAACCTGTTGCGCACCCACGATCCCGAGACGGCATTGCGCGTGCTGGTCCGTAGGGTCCTCGCCATCTCGCCCAAGGCTCGCCTGAATTTTCTGCTGTCGGACGGCGAGAGCATGTACGCCACGGCGGTGCATCATTCGCTTTCGGTTCTGCGGACCGAGGATTCGGTGACGATCGCCTCCGAACCCCTCGACGATCGACCCGACTGGATTTCCATCGACGACCGACGCGTGGTCGTCGCCACGACAACCGATCTCACCATTTCCAGCCTGGAATCGTAAAGGAGCGTCATGAGCACAGTGGACGTACATCTGGCCGACACAGCATTGCTCGACGAGTTGCGCAAGGACGTGCGGGACGGTCTCACTGCCGACTCGAAGTGGCTCTCGCCCAAGTACTTCTACGACGCTCTGGGCAGCGAGCTGTTCGAGCAGATCACCGCTCTGCCCGAGTACTACCCGACGCGGACCGAGCGCGCCCTCCTCGAGGAGCATGCTCTGGACATCGCGGAGGCAACCGAATCCACCATGTTGATCGAGCTCGGTTCGGGCTCGTCGGAGAAGACGAAGTTGCTGCTCTCCGCCGGAGTCAAGCACGGATCACTGAGAACGTATGTGCCACAGGATGTATCCATCTCGGCGCTCGAGGGCGCTATCGAGCAGATCGCGCAGGAATTCCCCGCGCTCGAGGTGCACGGCATCGTCAGCGATTTCACCGACACTCTGCACAATCTGCCGGGCGGCGACGGCCGGACGATCGCATTTCTCGGCGGTACCCTGGGCAACCTCATTCCCGAGGAGCGCGAGGAATTTTTGAAAGCAGTAGCCGACGCGCTCGATCCGGGCGAGTATCTGTTGCTCGGTGTCGGTTTGGTCATCGACCCGGACGTGCTCGTTCCGGCGTACGACGACGCTGCCGGGGTGACTGCGAAGTTCAATCGAAACGTGTTGTCGGTGATCAACTCTCGCCTGGGTGGCAACTTCGATCCCGATGCTTTCGAGCATGTCGCGCTGTGGAATGCCGAGCAGGAGTGGATCGAGATGCGACTGCGGGCCACATCGTCGCAGGAGGTGTACCTCGCCGACCTCGATCTGCACGTGCATTTCGAGGCAGGCGAAGAACTCCGCACCGAGATCTCGGCGAAGTTCCGACCGGACGGCATCACCGAAGAACTGGCGGCAGCGGGATTCGGCGTCGAGCATCTGTGGTCCGACGCGGATTCCCGATTTGCGCTCATTCTTGCTCGGAAGGGCGAGTAGCGACCCACTCGGCCTTACAGAGTGGGCACCATTGCACGCTACGACCGCCGGTCGACGGAATCCCGTCGATCGGCGACGGTAGTGCGCAGCCCTGCCCGGTGCTGCCGTGTGTTCAGGGCAGTCGACGGTCCGTTGCCGCGATCGACTTACGGCGACGCCGCACCACGGTGATGATTTCGTCCACGACGCGATCGAGGTCCGCAAGCGCCGTGGCCGCCGAGTATCGCAGTACCAACCATCCATCGAGCACCAACTCGTTCTGGCGTCGACGATCGTTGTTGAACGTCGCGGGATCCGTATGGAACTCTCGTCCGTCGATCTCGACGATGACTCGTGCAGAAAAGTCGACCAGGTCGCCGTAGAACTTCCCCACGCGCGCATTGATCTCCATCGTGAAGTTTCGAGCAGTCAACGCCCGTGCCACCACGCGCTCCGGCTCGGATCGTGTTCTTGGGCAGCATGTTCGAAGCTGCTTCCGAACGGCAGCCATCCCGTGCATTCCTTTCGCCGTGTCACACAGTGCAGCGACCCGTCGCCATGGCAGATGATGGTCGATGGCGTTGTCGAAGAACTTCTCGAGATCGGGCGTCGACAACGAGGTCGCGACGTCGACGAATGTCTGCTCCAGTGACACGACTCGCAGGCCTCGGTGAAGCTGGACCTCGACGAGGCGTCGGCGATGAATTCGAATCCAAGCCACCGACCTCGACTGGACGTTCGGGGCCACAGTGACAGAGACCAGACGCGGTTCATAGTCGATCAATCCCCACAACCAGGCCGCACTTTCGTGGCTCAGTGTGGCATCCGGCCTCCACAGAGTCGCACCGGTGCACAGTCCGAAGTAGTCCGGTTTCTCCGTCGCGTAGACCTTCGGCAGCAGTCGCACGAGTTCTCCCGACTGCGCCCGCCTCGAAATCGTGCTCGTACTGAGCCCTTGCGCCACCAATTGCTGCACTGTGTAAACCCCCATCGCTACAGCGTTGCCGGTGTCGAGCCCGTGCAACAGTGGCAATCTCGCAACTGTGGATAACCGATGACGTAATCCACAGGACTGCACGGCAGAGTGGGCACCACTGCACGCTACGACCGCCGATCGACGGAATCCCGTCGATCGGCGTCGGTAGTGCGCAACCCTGCCCGTACAGCCGGCCCGAAGCCTCGCGATCAGGCATCCGCCAACGCGACCACCGGCGAAATTTGATTCGCTCGTCGTGCCGGAGTCAGTGAGGCACCGAGCGCGAGGAGTCCGCCGCACAGCACGGTTCCGGCGATCACAGCCCACGGAAGAGTGGGGGCAGTGAGCCCGCGAGAATCCAGTGAGCCGAGCAGCGATTGTGCTGCAGCCCAGCCGTATCCGATGCCGAGAATCAGACCGAAGCCCATCGACGCGACCACCATCTGGCTGCTCTCCGAGACGATCATCGCCCGAATCTGCTTGCGGGTGAATCCGAGTGCCCGCAACAGGCCGATCTCTCGGGTGCGCTGCAGAATGCTCAGCAGGAGGTTGTTCACCATCCCGACCGCCGCGATGACGGCCGAGAACCCGATCAGTCCGGTCATGATTCCCACCGTCACGGTGAGTACCTGGTCGACGGAGGCTTCGTCGTACTCGTTGACGAGCATCGACCGGTAGCTGTACATCGCGACGGCGAACGTGGTCACCAACGTGACCCCGATCAGCAATCCCACCGCGGTGCGGGTGCTGCGATCCGGATAGCGAATTGCGTTGGCCGAGGCCAATCTCGCCGCAGGTCCGCGGCCGAACAGTCTCCCGACCATCCTCAGCGTCGCGGGCAGAATTCGATAGGCACCGACCACGATGCCGGTGAACGATGCGACACCGCCGAGGAACGCGACCAGAACGCCGGTCGGGTTCACCATCCCGATCAGGATCCCGAGCCCGAGCAACGCCACTCCGCCTGCGATCAGCACGATCGACAGCGCCGTCCTGACACGACGCGACTGCGGAGCCTCCACTCCCGTGTCCACTGCGCCTCCCGTCGCCTGAACAGGCGTCACGTCCAACACCTTTCGAGACCCGACGTACGACGCGAGGGTCGTCGTCAACACCACGATGACGACCGGTAGGATCACCAGCGGTTGAACGGTCGTGTACGCCACATCCGGCAGTTGACCGGCCGAGACCGCGACCGCCCGCGCGAGGTGACTGGCACCGATTCCGAGAACCGAACCGACTGCACCACCGAACAATCCGACGAGGAAGCCTTCCCTGGCCACCGACCGTCGTAGGTCACGCGCCCGGGCACCCAGTAGTCGAAGAAGGGCAATGGTGCGGGTGCGTCCGGCGACGATGGTCGCGAACGTGTTCGAGGTGACCACCGCCGCGACGTACAGTGCGAGACCGATGAACACCAGGGCCACGCTGTACAGCGCAGTGACGGCTGCACCGTCGGTATCCCCGAAGATGTCGACCAGGAACGCCGTCGCCTGAATCAACACCACACCGAAGAACGACGCCAACGAGGTCACCAGAATGCTGGCACCGTGCTCCTTCGACGCCTGAGCAGAAGTCAACGCACTCATCGGACTGCCCCTCTCAGGTCGTTCCTGCCGGCTCCACTCCCGGCCTCCATCCCCAGCATGTAACTCGAAATCTGTTCTGCCGTGGAACGTCCCAGTTCGTTGACGATGCGCCCGTCGGCGAGGAAGACGATGCGATCGGCGTAACTGGCCGCGATGGGATCGTGCGTGACCATCACGATCGACTGGCCGTACTCGCGCACCGCTGCGGCGAGCAGGCCGAGAACCTCACGGCCGGTGCGGGAATCGAGGTTGCCGGTGGGTTCGTCGGCAAAGATGAGATGCGGCCGCGTACCCAGTGCCCGGGCGATCGCGACACGCTGCTGCTGCCCACCCGAGAGCTGATGCGGGCGGTGGTTCACCCGCCCCTGCAATCCCAGAGTGTCGATCAGCTGCTCTATCCAGGCCGCCTCCTCGGCGGTGGGTGCGCGGCCGTCGAGCTCGAACGGCAGCAGTATGTTGCCCCGAACATCGAGGGTGGGAACAAGATTGAACGACTGGAAGATGAAGCCGACCTGCGTGCGGCGCAGCGTTGTCAGTGCGTCGTCGTTGGCCGCTGTGATGTCGGCACCGGCCAGCATCAGATGCCCGGAGCTGGCGTTGTCCAGTCCGGCCATCACATGCATCAGGGTCGATTTGCCGGAGCCGGACGGTCCCATGATGGCGGTGAACTGGCCGCCGTGAATGTCGAGAGAGACGTTGTCGAGGGCGCTCACCGGATTGGACGAGTCGCCGAAATGTTTGCTGACCTGAAATGCCCGGGCAACGGGGCCTGCTGTGATCGTCATGCCCACAACGCTATGAATTCGGCGGCCCCGAGTAATCAGGCGCGAGTCTTCGCCCCGTACATCTACAGGATGACTTCGGTGTCAGTCTCCGGTCAGTCCGTGCTCGAATGCGTAGACCACCAACTGCACCCGATCTCGCAGCGCAAGCTTGGCGAAGATGCGACTGATGTGCGTCTTCACGGTTGCCTCGCTCAAGAACTCGATGGCCGCAATCTCCGAGTTGCTCAAGCCACGCGCGGTGAGCCGGAAGAGCTCCTTCTCCCGTGCGGTGAGGGTGGCGAACTCGGCAGGGACCTTCGGCACCACCGGCGTCGGCGTGAAGTGCGCCAGCAGCCCCGTCGTCGCCGACGCGGCAATCACCGAGTTGCCCGCATGAACCGTCCGGATCGCCGCGAGCAGAAATTCCGGGTCCGCGTCCTTGAGCACGAATCCACTCGCTCCCGAACGAATCGCTCGCGCCGCGCTCTCGTCGAGATCGAATGTCGTGAGCACCAGAATCCGCGGTGGAGTATCGGACGCGGCCACGATCTGCTCGGTCGCGGCGATACCGTCGAGCACCGGCATCCGGACGTCCATGAGCATCACGTCGGGCCCTGCCGACGCGGCGAGCTCCACGGCTTCCTTGCCGTTGCCCGCCTCGCCGACGAACTCCAGATCGGGCTGCGAGGAGATGAGCATGCGAATGCCCGCTCGGAACAGCTGCTGATCGTCGACCAGAGCCACCTTGATTCGATCGGCCATCAGTTGATTCCCTTCGTGGACGAGCCGGCAGCAGGAAGCCAGGCAGTCACGGTCCACGACGAGCCGTCGCCGGACGCGGTGCACATGCCACCGGCGAGGCTGGCGCGTTCCTTCATGCCGGCGATTCCGTGGCCGCCCGATTCCCATGGCGAACGCACCGAGGACACACTGTTGCGCACCGGCACCCAACGACACCGATGTGGTGTCGATCGAGGAGTCGATGGTCAGTCCGGTCGCGCGCACTTGGTCGAACAGGCGCTCGAGATCGTCGGGTGTCGGGTTCGGTAGATCGCCCTGACTGTGCCGAAGCTGTCCGAGCAACACCCGAACGTCGGAGAGTGCCTCGCGCGCGGTGTCGGAGATGGTCGTCAGCGCAGTGTCGACGGCAGCGGGATCGACGGCGCGCACGTAGCGTGCACCGTCGGCCTGCGCGATCACCACGGCGAGCGAATGCGCCACGATGTCGTGCATGTCGCGAGCAATTCTGTTGCGCTCCTGCTCGATTGCCACTTCGTGTTCGGCGCGGGCCTGATGTACCTCGGCGAGCTCGCGCGCGTGTGCGGATTCGATGGCGGTGCGTCGGGCGTAGGCGAGGCGGCCCAGTGCCCAGGACAACCCGAGCATCGCCCACAGGCCGGCGAGGAGTAGGGCGAACTGCGCGAGTCGGGGTTCCTGGTAGCCCTCTTCCGTCGGCGGGCCGAACGGATTGCCGTCCACGAAAGCCAGATACAGCGCCGCGATCACTCCGCCGCCGACGGCCGACGCGAGCCCGAAGCGTCGAACGACGCTGTCGCCGTAGGCGGCCGAGCAGTACAGAATCGCGAATATTGCGGTGTCCGCAGAGAGGGGGAGCACCCCGCTGACCATCTGCACGACGGCCAGCAGCCAGGCGAGTACCAACGACAGTCGCGGTGAGCGGCGCCTCATGGCCAGCGCAACGCCGAATCCGACCAGCACACCCGCGCCGGGAGAACCGTAGGATCCGCTCAGCGTGGACGGCAGCAGGAGCAGAACGAAAACGACGGCGTAGGTGACATCGAGCACCTGCCGTGAGATCGAACGCTTGCGCAGCACTCGATCAGACTACGTGGATCAGTTGGTGCGGCGACGAGCCTTCTCGAGCGCGGCCAGAGTCGACAGGACAGTGGTGCGCTGCCGTTCGAGATCCTTCATGCGCGCACGTGCCGGCAGGCCCTGTACGCCGTCGAGCGCGCTGATCTGCTCGTCGACGGAGGTGAGCTGGCCGAGCAACTTCTGCACACGGGACTGCAGTTCGATCGCATCGATCCCGGTGACGCCGGCCTGCGACTTCTTCGTCGGTGCCTTCGCGGGCGTTCCGGACGTCGTGGAGGCCGGTGCGTTGCCCGCGGCAGCGGCCCTGGGGCGCAAGGCTTTGCGGACAGCGGCCGGATCGGGCAGCTTCTCGAGCCGAATGCGGTTGAGCACCTCACGCGCATCCCGAGCGGTGACGCGGTACTCGCGCTCCTCCTCGTCCTCGGACGCCAGCGTGCCGCCCAGGGGCCGCAGGCCGTACATCCCGATGAAGTGCTTGGCCTCGTCGATGACGGCTTCCTTCTCGCGGCACAGACCACAGCGCGGCTCGTTTCGGAAGTCCTCGACGCTGTCGGTGCTACCGCACCAGACGCACCCGCCCGGCGTCCATCGGGCAATTCTGACCGTAGTAGTTCCAGCCGGGCCGTGGGGAGAGTCTGCGTCGATCACGACGAGTCATCTTAGGTGACAACGAAACCCGCCCCGCACACCCCCGTCTCGCGAGCTGCAGGTTCCGGTCACGGACGTGACGTAGTTCATGCAGAGCGGACGGAGAGTGGGCGGGGCGGAGTGAAACAGACCCGAAGGTCGGCAGTGGAGCCTGCGGAGTGACCCGAAAAGGCTATGCGCTGCCGTTGAACAAGCTTGTGACGGAGCCGTTTTCGAAGACCTCGCGGATGGTGCGAGCCAGCAGCGGCGCGATCGAGAGCTCGGTCAGCGTTGCGAAGCGCTTCTCGTCGCTGATCGGCAGGGTGTTGGTGACGACGACTTCCTTGGCACCGCAGTTCGCGAGCCGCTCGGCGGCCGGGTGGGACAGAACTCCGTGGGTGGCGGCGATGACGACGTCACCGGCTCCGGCTTCCTTGAGCACCTTCACGGCACCGGCGATGGTGCCGCCGGTGTCGATCATGTCGTCGATGAGGATGCAGGTGCGGCCTTCGACGTCACCGACGACGCGGTTGGACTTGACCTGGTTGGGCACCAACGGGTCACGTGTCTTGTGGATGAACGCCAGCGGCGCACCGTCGAACGAGTCGGCCCACTTCTCGGCGACGCGCACGCGGCCGGAGTCGGGGGAGACCACGGTGATGTGCTCGAGGCTGTAGGTCGCCCGGATGTGATCGGCGAGCTGGCTGTGTGCGTGCATGTGATCGACGGGGCCGTCGAAGAAGCCCTGGATCTGATCGGTGTGCAGGTCGACGGTGATGATGCGGTCGGCACCGGCGGTCTTGAGCAGATCCGCGACCAGACGAGCGGAGATGGGCTCGCGTCCCCGGTGCTTCTTGTCCTGACGCGCGTACGGGTAGAACGGCAGGATCGCGGTGATGCGCTTGGCCGATCCGCGCTTGAGCGCGTCGATCATGATGAGCTGTTCCATCAGCCACGTGTTGAGCGGGAACGGATGCGACTGCAGCACGAAGGCGTCCGATCCGCGGACCGACTCCTCGAAGCGAACGAAGATCTCGCCGTTGGCGAAGTCACGCGCGGTCTGCGGGGTGACGTCGATCCCGAGTTCCTTGGCGACCTGCTCGGCCAACTCCGGATGTGCTCGACCAGAAAACAACATCAGGTTCTTCTGGTTGTCGATCCAATTAGGGGTGGTCACTGCTCTTCGCCGTCCTTTTGTTCTTGCCGATCACGATCTGCGAGCGCCGCTGCTTTCGCAGCTTCGGTTCCGGGCCTGTTGTCGATGACCCAGCCTTCGATATTGCGTTGCTTGCCACCGGAGACGGCCAGCGCGCCGGGAGGAACATCGTCCCGAACCACTGTTCCTGCACCGGTGTAAGCGCCGTCGCCCACATGAACGGGAGCGACGAACGTCGAGTCGGAACCGGTCCGCACATGGGATCCGATTTCCGTGCGGCTCTTGTTGACGCCGTCGTAGTTGGCGAAGACGTTGGAGCAACCGATGTTGCTGTGGTCGCCGATCGTGGCATCGCCGACGTAGGTGAGGTGCGGGACCTTGGTGTTGCGGCCGATCGTCGCGTTCTTGGTCTCCACGTAGGCACCGAGTTTGCCGCCCTCGCCCAGGACCGTGCCGGGACGCAGGTAGGTGAACGGTCCGACTGTGGCATCCGGTCCGATCACGGCCTGCTCGGCGTGGGTGCGCACGACCGACGCGCGCTCGCCGATCTCGACGTCACGCAGGGTCGAGTCCGGTCCGACGACCGCGTCGTCGGCGATGTGGGTCTTGCCGTGGAGCTGGACGCCGGGTTCGATGCGGACGTCCGCGCCGAGGGTGACGTCGATGTCGATCCAGGTGGTCGACGGATCGACGACGGTGACGCCTGCCCGCATGTGTCGTTCGACGATGTGACGGTTCAACACGGAGGTGACGTGCGCCAGCTGGACGCGGTCGTTGACGCCCACCACCAGATCGGGATCGGCGAGCTGGGTGCCGTAGACGGCTTTGCCGTCGGCCTTGCTGATCTTGACGACGTCGGTCAGATACAGCTCGTGCTGGGCGTTCGCGGTGCTGAGTTTGCCCAGGGCGGTACGCAGCGCCACGGCGTCGAACGCGTAGACGCCGGAGTTGACCTCACCGATCAGCACCTGGGCCGGGGTGGCGTCGGCGTGCTCGACGATCTCGGCCACCTCGCCGTCGTCGGTGCGGACGATACGGCCGTAGCCGTTGGCATCGTCCGGGACGAAGGTCAGCACCGTGGCGGCAGCGGGCCTGGGGGCGCTCAGGTGCTCGTCGAGCAGAGCTTTGAGAGTGTGGCCGTCGAGCAGGGGCACGTCGGCGGCGGTGACGAGGATCGTGCCCTCGAAGTCGTCGGGCAGGGCGGCCAGGCCGCACTGGACGGCATGTCCGGTGCCGAGCTGGCGATCCTGGACTGCGGTGTGAATCGTGCGCCCGAAGGTGGCCGCGAGGTCCTGGACGGCCTCGGTCACTCGTTCGCGATCGTGTCCGACGACGGTCACCAGGTGGTCGGGACCCAGGTCGGCGGCCGCGTGGAGGGCATGCGCGAGCATGGTGCGGCCGGCGAGGGGATGCAGAACTTTCGGAGTCTTCGACCGCATTCGGGTACCTGCACCCGCAGCGAGAACGACCACGGCGGTCTGCACAGGCATTGAGCTCCTCAGGCGGTAACGCGAAGACGGTATGCACGAATGATGTTGCTCGCTCCGCCGCCAGGACTCGAACCTGAACTATCTGAACCAAAATCAGAGGTGCTGCCATTACACCACGGCGGATAAACGGCCAGCGGTCTCGCCAGTGGCCGACGAATCGAACGACTCATTCGTTTGCCGCTGCGCTCCCACTGAGCGCAACGATCCTCGCACGCGAGGTGGTGGTGAGTCGAACCGCGATGAAGATTCCGCCCTCCGGGTCGTTCCTGCAGGCTCCACTCCCGCCCTCCGGGTCGTCCTGCAGGCTCCACTCCCGCAGGGACAAACGGATGGATCGGACATCGTTAGTGTGGGGGAGGCGTCGATTCCGGCGTCGAAAATGCAGGGTCGGTAACGGGAGCGGTTTTCGATGACAGGCGCAGCCTCGGAGCAGGAACGCTCACCTCGAGTCCGAATGACAGGGACGCAGCGGCGCGAGCAGTTGATCGAGGTGGGGCGCACGCTGTTCGCCGAACGCGGGTACGAGGCCGCGTCGGTCGAGGAGATCGCCGGACGAGCGAACGTGTCCAAGCCGGTCGTCTACGAGCATTTCGGCGGTAAGGAAGGTCTCTACGCCGTCATCGTCGATCGGGAGATGTCGACGCTTCTCGGCATGATCACCAAATCACTCGACCTCAATCGCTCGCGGATTCGCGTCGAACGCGTCGCACTTGCACTGCTCACCTACATCGAGGACCGCACCGACGGTTTCCGCATTCTCGTGCGCGATTCCCCTGCGGCTGCCGAGGACGGCAAGTACTCGTCGTTGCTCAACGAGGCCATCGGTCGCGTCGGGCACATGCTGGCCGGGGATTTCTCACGCCGCGGACTCGATCCCGAGTTCGCGCCGATGTATGCCCAGGCGCTGGTCGGAATGGTGTCGATGACGGCGCAGTGGTGGCTCGACGTGCGGACACCGTCTAAAGAAGTGGTTGCGGCGCATGTGGTCAACCTGTGCTGGAACGGGCTGACGAATCTGGAGGCCGACCCTCGATTGACCGAGGAATGAGAACTCGGTTTCGTCTCTTCGCGGTTAAAGAGGGGGTATCGTCCCCTTTGTCGGTCATGAGAGCTGTGTCACACACGGCGTAAGGCTCGATCGGACCGATGCATGTTGGCACGAGACGTAAAGCAAGTCAGTGGTACCGTTCGGGCGTAATTTGCGCAGTGGCAGTTCAGAATTGCGAAGGCGGATCCCATGGTCAGGCAGGCCCGCGCTGAAATAACCCGCGACACCGTGCTCGCGGGCGCAGCGAACGTATTTCTGCGCCTGGGGTACGCGAACGCGAGTCTCAGCGAAATCATCTCTCAGTCGCAGGTCACCAAAGGCGCTCTGTACTTCCACTTCGGTTCCAAGGAAGAACTCGCACGTGCGGTCATCGACGAGGGCAATGCTCGGCTGACCACTGCGTGCATGCAGTTCAACGACGGTCGCATCCCCGCACTCGAGGCGGCGATCGGCATCTCCTACATCGTCGTCGACCTTTCGGTCAGCGATCCCATGGTCTCGGCCATGCTCCGGCTGAGCCATCAGATCGGCGATTACCGCGGCACCGAGGGCAACGTCATGGCCGGGTGGAGCGACTCGTTCGACAAGCTCGCCGCCAAGGCCATCGCGCAAGGCGACATCGACCCCAACTCGGACTCGCGCACCATCGGTTCGCTCGTGCTCGAGATCCTGGCCGGCGTGCACATGGTTGCGGTTGCCACCTCCACCACCGAGGAACTGCCGTCGCGCATGGAGCGTCTCTGGTACTACCTTCTCCCGGCTCTGGTCCCCGCCAACAAGCTGGACTACTTCCGCGAATTCGCAGCGCGTCGAGTCATCCGCTTCGGCCCGTAACTCACGAGTTCTTCGCAACGAAAGCCGCTACGTCGTCGCGCAGTCGATCCGGGTATTCACCGTTGATCGCATGTGAGGCGTCGGGATAGAGATGGACTGTCCCATCGGGCAGAGTTCTCTCGGCCGTGGTGGCGGCTTCCTCGGCGTCGTGCATCACCGACCTGCCCGCGATGATTGCCAGCACGGGCACGTCGAGTGTCGCGAGTTCCTTGTCGGTGATGCGCGTGGGCTGCGGCAGTTTCAGCGAGTAGCCCTGCATACCGGCTTCGATCATGTCTGCGATAGGAACGTCCTGGACCTCCGCGTCGCCTGCGGTATAGGAGTTGAAGCTGTCCCGCCAGGATTTCGGAAGCCACGGCACGGCCGCCGGTAGGGCGCGAATCGCAGTGCCCCAGGGAATGTCGGCGAAGGTCTGGGCCGGGTCTATCAGAGTGAGAGTGGCCAGGTGGGTGCTGTCGTGCACCGCCAGGTTCGTCGCGGTCCACCCGCCGATCGACAGCCCGACGAGATGGACCTGATCGGCGGGTAGCGCCTCGAGTGTCTGGTCGAGCCACGCAGCCTGGTCCTCGTCGCTGGAGATCGGCCGTTCCTGGATGCTCCGTCCCGGCTCGCCGAGCAGGTCGACGGTGTAGACGTCACCGATGGTCAGCAGGCCGGGCAGGTTGGCCGCCCAAACCGGCGTGCCCGAGGAACGGCCCGGCAGAAGGAGCAGCGGGTGGGTGGAGGTTCCCGTGCCATCGAACCGATACACGCGGACGACGCCGTAGTCGGTTCTGATGTCGAGCGTCTCCGCAGGATTCGGTAGATCTTCGAACGCGCGGTCGTAGGCGGCGAGGAATCTGTCCTCGCTCGCTGCGCTGTTCCAGTGGCCGACCGGTGAGGGCGACCGGAGTGCGAACGCGAGGGCGAGCGCGCCGACGGTCAATGCCCCGGCGGTGATCTTCAGGTATCGACGCCGTGTGCTCGCTGCTCGGACGTTCATTCGGGATCTCCTAACCGATCGGTAAGTAATTCAACCGTACGGTAGGCTGGCGAGCGTGGCAACGAGAGAACCGAGCTTCGTCGAGCGCGCGCGACGCGCTCAGCTGATCGACGTCACGATCGACGCGGTCGCCCGGCACGGGTATGCGAAGGTCTCGCTCGCGCGCATCGCGGACAGTGCCGGAATCACGAAAGCGGCTGTGCTGTATCACTTTCGGACCAAGGATGCGGTGATCGACGCGGCGTATCGATTCGTTCTCGCAGCGCTGGTCGAGGACGTGGCTGCCGCGGTCGAGGCCGTCGACGCGCGGAAGGGACCCGAGGCGTACGTGCGTGCGATGATCGGCCACCTACGCGATCACCCGACGCACACCCGGATGTTGGTCGAGGCGCTCGGCAACTCGGCTCTGGGGCACACCCCGGAAGACCGATGGCGTCCGTTGGCCGACCTCATCGACGCATCCGTCCGGGCTCGCGGGACGGCCGGCATCGATTCGCGCACCCTGGCCATCATCGTCGGCGGGGGAATCGATGCGATCGTCACCGAGCGCCTGCACGACCCGGAGTACGACTCGGCTGCTGCTGCCGAGTCTCTCGCGGCGATGTTGGACGCAGCTCTGAGGTAGTCCGTCGGCGTCTCCCGCCTGCCGGGCTGTCGGTGTGCTCCCATAGACTCGCTCAGGACTGTGCGTAAGCAGCCGTCGCCTCGAATCGCTTCTAGGAGCATTGCTGTTGTCTTCCGATTCTCTGCCTGCCATTTCTCCATCCGGGCCGGCCCCGATCGTTCCCGACGCGGCGCTGCAACTCTCGGGTCTGGCCAGCGTCGCGCTGACGGATTCGTCCATGGTGGCCGTCGCCGATGCGATCGGAACCGCCGAGCACACGCTCATCGGACCGCACTCGGTTCGCCCGTTCGTTGCCGCCGCGATCGCTCAGCACACGCAGCTGTTGATCGTCACCGCCACCGGACGTGAAGCGGACGATCTCACCGACGAACTGCGCCAGATCCTCGGCGGCGGCGTTGTCATGTTCCCGTCGTGGGAGACGCTTCCGCACGAGCGACTCTCACCGAGCGCCGACACCGTGGGCAAGCGGCTGGACGTACTCCGCCGGCTCGCTCGCCCCGGCGACACCGATTACGGCGATCCTCTGCGCGTCATCGTCACCACCGTCCGCTCGTTGGTGCAGCCGATGGCACCCGGTCTGGGCGAGATCGAACCCGTGACCCTGAAGGTCGGCCTGGACATCGACTTCGACGGCTTGATCCATCGACTCGTCGAGTTCGGCTACCTGCGCGTGGACATGGTCGGCAAGCGCGGTGAGTTCGCCGTCCGCGGCGGCATCCTCGACCTCTTCTCGCCGACGGCAGATCACCCGGTGCGTGTGGAATTCTGGGGCGACGAGATCACCGAGCTTCGCGCGTTCGCGGTCTCCGATCAGCGTTCGCTGCCCGATCACGAGGTCGATCTCGTCATCGCTCCGCCGTGCCGCGAGTTGCTTCTCACCCAGGAAGTTCGCGACCGCGCCGCGGTACTCGCAGCCGACAACGCCGGCGACACCGCGTTGGTCGAGATGCTCGACAAGCTGTCCGCCGGCGTCCCGGTCGAGGGCATGGAGGCGTTGCTGCCGCTGCTGCAGCCGGGTGAATTGCAGTTGCTCGCCGATACTCTCCCCGCAGGTACACACGTATTGCTCTGCGACCCCGAGCGAATCCGCACGCGCGCAACCGATCTGGTACGCACGGGCCAGGAGTTCCTCGAAGCATCCTGGACGGCAGCATCGATCGGTGGAGCTGCGCCGCTCGATACCTCCACCCTGGACACCTCCAGCCTCGAAGGTGCGTCACTGGATCTCGGTGCCTCGGCCTACCGTTCGCTGCGACAGGTTCGGGAGTCGGCTCAGGTGCACGGTCGGCCGTGGTGGACCATCAGCCCGTTGGCATCCGGAAACGGCGAAGAAGTCGAACTCGCCGTCGATTCGGTCCCGGAGGTCCGTGGGTCCGAGGAAGCACTGACGGCCCTGTTCGCCACGCTGCGAGCCCATATCGCCACCGGTGGTCGTGCGGTCATCTCGGTCGCGGGCGCCGGTACCGCCACCCGCATCATCGAACGCCTCGCCGAGGCCGAAGTGCCTGCGGCACATCTCGATTCCGGTGCGGTCCCGGTCGCCGACATCGTGAACGTCCTGTGTGGATCGTTGCACGACGGCCTGGTGTTCCCCGACGCCAAGCTCGTCGTCGTCACCGAAAGCGATCTCACCGGTAACCGCGTCGCCGCGGCGGGGGAGGGCCGCAAGCTTCCGGCCAAGCGTCGCAATCAGGTCGATCCGCTCGCGCTCGTCGCCGGCGACAGCGTCGTGCACGATCAGCACGGCATCGGTCGATTCGTCGAGATGGTCGAACGCACCATCGGTGGTGCTCGACGCGAATACCTCGTCGTCGAGTACGCACCCAGCAAGCGCGGCCATCCTGGAGACCGACTCTTCGTCCCGATGGACTCGCTCGATCAGCTCTCGCGTTACGTCGGCGGCGAGCTGCCGTCTCTGAGCAAGCTCGGCGGATCCGACTGGGCCAACACCAAACGCAAGGCGCGCAAGGCAGTTCGCGAGATCGCCGGCGAGCTGGTGCAGCTGTACGCGGCTCGTCAGGCAGCTCCCGGGCATGCCTTCGGACCCGACACCCCGTGGCAGCTCGAGATGGAAGATGCGTTCGGATTCACCGAGACGGTCGACCAGATGACGGCCATCACCGACGTCAAGGCCGACATGGAGAAGGCGGTTCCGATGGACCGCGTCATTCTCGGTGACGTCGGCTACGGCAAGACCGAGATCGCGGTTCGCGCCGCATTCAAGGCGGTGCAGGACGGCAAGCAGGTCGCCGTGCTGGTGCCGACAACACTTCTGGCGCAACAGCATCTGCAGACCTTCACTGCTCGCATGGCGTCGTTCCCGGTGACCGTCAAGGGGCTCTCGCGCTTCACTCACGGCTCCGAATCCAAAGAGGTCATGGCGGGGCTGGCCGACGGTACGGTCGACATCGTCGTCGGTACGCACCGGTTGTTGCAGACCGGTGTCGCTTGGAAGGACCTCGGGTTGGTCATCGTCGACGAGGAGCAGCGCTTCGGCGTCGAGCACAAGGAGCACATCAAGTCGCTCCGAACCCACGTCGACGTCCTGACGATGTCTGCGACTCCTATTCCGCGAACGCTCGAGATGAGCCTCGCCGGCATCCGCGAGATGTCGACCATCCTCACTCCGCCCGAGGAGCGGCACCCGGTGCTCACCTACGTGGGCGCGTACAACGACAAGCAGGTCGCCGCGGCCATCAGGCGTGAGCTGCTGCGTGACGGCCAGGTGTTCTTCGTGCACAACCGAGTCAGCTCGATCGACAAGGCCGCCAAGAAGATTCGCGATCTGGTCCCGGAGGCCAGGGTGGCGACGGCGCACGGTCAGATGAACGAGGAAACACTCGAGCGCACCGTGCAAGGGTTCTGGCAGCGCGAGACCGACGTCCTGGTGTGTACCACCATCATCGAGACCGGCCTCGACATCTCCAACGCCAACACCCTGATCGTGGAGCGGTCCGATTCGCTCGGCCTGTCCCAGTTGCATCAGCTGCGCGGTCGAGTGGGCCGTAGCCGCGAGCGTGGCTACGCGTACTTCCTGTACCCGCCCGAGAAGCCGCTCACCGAAACGGCCTACGACCGATTGGCGACCATCTCGCAGAACTCCGACCTCGGTGCCGGTATGGCGGTGGCGATGAAGGACCTCGAAATCCGCGGTGCCGGAAACGTTCTGGGAGCAGAGCAGTCCGGTCACGTCGCGGGCGTCGGATTCGACCTTTACGTGCGGCTCGTCGGTGAAGCAGTCGAGGCGTACCGCGCGGCCGCCGACGGAAAGCCCATCACCACCGACGAAGCCCCCAAGGAAGTGCGCATCGACCTTCCCGTCGACGCCAACATCCCACCGGACTACGTCACCAGCGATCGGTTGCGCCTCGAGGGTTACCGAAAGCTCGCTGCGGCAGCCGATTCCGAGGGCATCGACGCGGTCATCGAAGAACTCGTCGACCGATACGGTCCGCTGCCCGAGGAGGTCGGCCGCCTGGTCTCCATCGCCAAGCTGCGGCTTATCGCGAAGGAATACGGCCTGACCGACGTCAATGTTGCCGGAACACAGGTGAAGCTGGCTCCGATGGACCTGCCCGACTCCAAGCAGATCCGCCTCAAGCGGCTCTACCCGAGCGCTGCCTATCGGGCCACCACCGGTGTGGTGCAGTTGCCGCTGCCGCGCGTCGAAGGCGGCGGCGTGGGGGCGGCGCGCGTACGCGACGTCGAATTGGTGCAGTTCATCGCCGATCTCATCCTATCCTTGGACGGTAAGCCATCTCGGTCGGTGTTGTTGGAGCAAACAGTGGGGGTGTAGCGGTGACGGTAGTTCTGCTCGACCCTGTTCGACCCACACAAGTGCCGGTGGATGCTGTCGAATTTCTCGGCGGTGCAGTGCAATTCACCGAAGAAGTGCCGGTGCGAGTGCGGTGGCTGTTCTCGGGAACCGCTGCGCCCGACGCCGTCGACGCGGTGCTGGTGAGCACCGATCCCGCCAACCCCGACGTCCAGGAACGGATTGCACGCGGAGAACGGGTCATCGCCGCCGAGAAGCTGCCCGGTGACGACCTCATCGCGGCGGTCCGGCTCATGGATCGGCTGCGCACCCTCGGCGGATGGGAAGCGCAGCAGACTCACGAGTCGTTGCGGGGCTACCTGCTGGAAGAAACGTACGAGCTGCTCGACGCCATCGCCGCGGGCAACCTGGTGGACTTGCGCGAAGAACTCGGAGACCTGTTGCTGCAGGTGCTGTTCCATTCCAGAATCGCTCAGGATGCCGCCGAGAACGCGTTCGATGTCGACGACGTCGCCGCAGGACTGGTCGCCAAGCTCACCCACCGCAGCCCACACCTCGGTCGAACGGGCAACGGTCCCGTCGACATCGCGGAACAAGAGCGAGCCTGGGAAGAGAAGAAGGCATCGGAGAAGGCACGCGGATCCTGCGTCGACGGAATTGCCCTGTCTCAGCCGTCGCTTGCGCTGGCGCAGAAGGTGATCGGACGGGCCACCAAGGCAGGCCTGCCCGACGAGCTGATTCCCGACGGCCTCCGCGTCGTACACATCGGAGTCGATCACGCGCACGGTGGAGACAGTGCCGAGGACCTGCTGAGGCGTCGGGTACTGGATTTCGCGTCCCTGATCCGCAACGCCGAGGCGTCCGCCCGCAATGCGGGCATCGCACCGGGGGAGATGTCTGCCCTCGACTGGATCGAGCACTGGGGTCTGCGGGGCTGAGGGCTCGCCCCCGCCCCGCCTGGCGTCCCTCGTCCCTCGGTTGGGATCAATGTGAGTTTCAGTCGCTCAGAATGCAACAAAGCCGCATTGATCCGGACCGGTTACCTGCGCCAGAACAGGTGATGAGTGACGCCGCTGCTGCTGGGGACGACCTCGTGCGCGAATCTGTCGTTCAGCTCGTCGGGGGAGTCCCACAGCTCGAGGCCCGAGCCGAATTCGATGGGCGCGACGGCGATGTGCATGGTGTCGACGAGATCGGCGTCGAGAAACTCCCGAATGCTGGTGACGCCACCGCCGAGTCGCACGTCCTTACCGTCGGCCGCCTCCTTTGCCTGCTTCAGTACCTCGGCAGGCTCGGCGTCGACGAAGTGAAACGTGGTGTCGGACAGCGTGATGGACGGCCGCTCGTGGTGGGTGAGCACGAAGACAGGGGTGTGGAACGGCGGCTCGTCACCCCACCAGCCCTGCCATTCGTGGTCGGCCCACGGTCCGCGTTGAGGTCCGAACTTGTTTCGGCCCATGATCTCGGCACCGATGTTGTTGCTGAAGTCGCGGGCGAAGTAGTCGTCCAGACCACGGCTGCCGCCGGGATCGGTGCGGTTCGGCCAGCTTGCGGTGGCCGCACACCACTCCATCAGACTTGCATGGTCGAGACCGAACGGACTCTCGAAACTTTGGTCTGGCCCCGCAGCGATGCCATCGCGCGAGATGGTGAAATTCTGTACCCGAACCAGCTGTCCCATGTGTGCTCCCGAAGTCGATGACGAAGACGTACGACGTATGGACCGAACCAACCGTACGAACTCACCGCCCGACCGCGTCAATAGACCCTTGCAGCGGTCAGACGTATGCAGTGCGCCATCGACGCAGACCGGGGTCGTGCGTGAATGAACCCTTGCAGCGGTCAGACGTATGCAGTGAACCATTGACGCGGACGGGGGCGGTCTACTCGAACAGCGTCGAACCCCAGTATTCCGACTCTCCGACGCCGGGTGGGCAGGCGAATACCGCGGATCCCACGTGTTGGATGTATTCGTTCAATGCGTCCTTGCGGGAGAGTGCCAGTTGCATCGGGACGAATTGGGTCAGCGGGTCGCGGCAGTAGGCGATGAAGAACAGCCCGGCGTCGAGGTGGCCGAAGCCGTCGGATCCGTCGGTGAAGTTGTATCCCCGACGCAGGAGTTGGACGCCGCCGAGGTTCTCCTTCGATGCCAGGCGCACGTGGGCGGCTTTGTCGATGAAGTTGCCCTCGGGGCCCTGGGACTCGAAGTCGAGTGCGTCGAATTCGTCCTTCTGGCCCAGCGGCGCACCGGTTCCCTTGCTGCGCCCGATCACTCGCTCTTGTTCCTTCAGCGTGGTGCGGTCCCAGGATTCGATGAGCATTCGGATTCGACGCGCCACGAGGTAGGAGCCGCCCGCCATCCATTCCTGATCGTCATCGGCGGAGACCCACACGTTGTCGTTCAGCAGGGTCGGGTCCTCGGCTTTGAGGTTGGCCGTTCCGTCCTTGAATCCGAACAGGTTTCGTGGGGTGGCCTGGGTGGTCGAGGTGGACGAGGTGCGACCGAAGCCGAGTTGCGACCATTTGACCGACACTGTGCCGAAGCCGACGCGGGCGAGGTTGCGGATGGCGTGGACAGCAACCTGGGGGTCGTCGGCGCAGGCCTGGATGCACAGGTCTCCGCCCGAGCGTGCGGGGTCGAGGTTGTCGGCCGGAAAATGCTGCAGATCGGCAAGAGACGCAGGCCTTTTCGATGCCAGGTCGAAGCGATCGAACATGCTCGGACCGAACCCGATGGTCAACGTCAGCGACGACGCCGTCAGACCGAGCGCTTCGCCGGTATCGGTGGGCGGGTTGTACTGGCCACCGTCGACCGCGCCGCCGTCGAACGTCTCCTCGCCCTTGGTGAGGCGTTCGGCCATCAGCGTCCACTTCTTCAGCAGCGCAACGAATTCGTCACGAGAATCGGTGGTGATGTCGAAGGCGACGAAGTGCATGCGATCTTGCGCGGGGGTGACGATTCCGGCCTGGTGGTCTCCGCGAAAGTCGACCACATCCGACGGCACCTCGGCACCCGACGCCGTCGCATGTCCGGCGAGGGCCCCGACTCCGACGAGCGCAGCACCGGTCCCGACGGCTCCGAAGAGGCGCCGACGGGAGAACTGCCCGGTCTTATTGTCCTGCAACGACACCCTGCACCTGGCTCACTTCGGCGGACAATGCGTCGATCTTGTTGGACAGTTCCTGGCGCTGCGGTTCGGTCACGGTGTCGTAGAAGACGAAGCCGTCGCCGCTGCGGTACTTGGCGAGCTCGGCGTCCAGCTCGGCGAAGCGCGCGTCGATGGCAGTGCCCAGATCGGCGTTGCGCTCGTCGAGGATCGGACGGACGGCGGCAATGGCGGCCTGCGAGCCGTCGACGTTGGCCTGGAAGTCCCACAGGTCGGTGTGCGAGAAGAAGTCCTCTTCGCCGCTGATCTTGGTCTTGGCGACCTCGTCGAGCAATCCCTGTGCGCCGCCGGCCACCTGGATTGGGTCGATGGTGAAGTCGTCGGCCTTGATCTTGTCTGCGAGCTCGGTGATGTCGGCCTCGAGCTGATCGGCCATCGCATTCGTGTCGGGCTGCAGGCCCTGCGTCCACAGGTCCTTCTCGATGCGGTGGAAGCCGGTCCATTCGGCTCCGGGCTCCACGTCGGGCTCACGCAGGTCGATGCGTGGGTCGAGGTCGTCGGGGAAGCTCTCGGCGACGGGCTCGATGCGCTCGTAATAGCTACGCGCAATGGGGAATTGAGCCTTGGCCGCGTCGACGTCTCCGCTCTTGACGGCGGCGACGAACGAGGCCGTGGTGTCCTGCAGTGCGTCGATCTGACTGACGACGTAGCGCTTGTAACCGGATGCGGCCTCGGCGAGGAGTCCGTCCTCGTCCGCGGTGCGCACCGAGTCTCCGGTGACGACGTAATCGGCGCGGATGCCGTCGCCCACCATGCCTGCCTTGCAGGCGGTTTGGTACGTGCCG
This sequence comes from Rhodococcus sp. SBT000017, assembly GCF_003688915.1. Lineage (NCBI taxonomy): Bacteria > Bacillati > Actinomycetota > Actinomycetes > Mycobacteriales > Nocardiaceae > Rhodococcus > Rhodococcus sp. SBT000017. The sequence goes on along the minus strand of NZ_REFU01000001.1, from coordinate 2,087,439 downwards.
GGATCGGGCAGGGCGACGATGAGCTGACGCGTCAGCCCGGGTCCGATGTTCTCCACCTCACCCATGACGCGGTCGCCTTCGCCGTAGACGTAGAACTCGGTGACCTTGCTGCCGTTGTTGGTGATCTGGAATGTCGAGTTGCCGGTGGTGCCCTCGGATGCGTCGACGTCGCAGGAGGAGTCGGTTGCTGTGACGGTGATATCGCCCGACGCGGCTTCGGTGGAGGACTTCTCGGTGCATCCGGCCATAGCCATCGGCAGAACCGCGACGGCGGCCAGAGCGTAGGTGGTACGACGCATGGTGGTGGTGCCTTTCAGGAGGATTGCAGAGCTGGTTCGTCAGTCGCGGGAACGCGGACCGGGCGGAGGAAGAGGTAGAGGACGACCACGATGTAGAGCACCCACGCGATCGCTTGGAGCACAGTGGGTTCGGGCCGGAAATTGAAGATGCCGGCGAGCACGGTGCCGTACCAGCTCGAGGCGTCGAAGTGTGCGGTGATGTCGAAGGCGACGGCACTGCCGCCGGGCAGGATGCCGCCGATCTGCAGTGCCCGAATGCCGTAGGCGAGGATTCCGGCGGCGACCACGATGAGGAATACGCCGGTGTACTTGAAGAACACGGCGAAGTTGATGCGGACGGCGCCGAAGTACAGGAACACCGTCAGCACGGCGGCGGCGACGATGCCGAGCAGGAGTCCGAGCAGTGGCCACAGGCTGCCGTTGGTGTTCTCTGCGTAGCCGACCATGAGCAGTGCCGTTTCGACGCCTTCGCGGCCGACGGCGAAGAACGCCAGAGCCAATACCGCTGCGGGGCCGACCGTCAGCGCCTTCTCCATGTTCGCTCGCAGTTCTCCGGAGATGTTCTTCGCGGCGGTGCGCATCCACAGCACCATCGCGGTCACGATGACGACGGCCACGAGCGATGCTGCTCCGGCGATGATCTCGGCGGTCAGTCCGGTGACGGTGGAGGTGCCGTAATGGATCACGAAGAAGATGGCGGCGACCATGGCGACGGCCAGGCCGACTCCGAGCCAGACCCACTTGAGCGCGTCGCGTCGATCGGCTTTCACGAGGAACGCGACAAGGATCATCACGACGATGCCGGTCTCGAGCCCTTCGCGCAGGCCGATCAGGCCACTGCCGAACATCTGGGTGGCGATCGACGGCGCTGAACCGGCGGCGAGAACGACTGTGGACACGGGTGGTGCTCCTGTGGTGCGTCGAACATTGGTACGCCTGCCCTCGCAAAGGGTAGGCGACCCTCATGCGTGAAGGCTGACCAAAACATACACCCTGCAACCCGGCCCGAATACGCGTTGACCAGGGGTTATCTCGGTCTTTAGCTTTCTATTACCTTGCGTGTGCAGGATGGAGTGGTGATCTCCCGTATCTGCGTGCTCGCCACAGCGTCGGTCCTTCTCGCGTTGACGGCGTGCGGTACCGGCGAACCGAAGCGCGAGATTCCCGAGGGCATCCCGCCCGGGCCCGGCACCGAAGTGCCTGCCATCGACTTCAATGCGCCCGGACGGACAGCCGACCTGTTGCTCGCCTGGGCCGAACCGCAGACCGACGCGCTGGGCATCTCGGTGACCGCCCTTGCGTCGTACGGGCACGCTGCGGCGATCATGACCGAGACGGATGTCGACTGCGGAATCGCATGGACGACGCTCGCCGGCATCGGATACATCGAGAGTCGGCACGGCACCTACCAGGGTTCGTCGGTGGCACCCGACGGTCTCGTTGCGCCGCCGATCCGCGGAATCCCACTCGACGGCGGACCGGGCGTCGCCGAGATTCCCGATACCGACGGCGGTGTCATGGACGGGGATACCGAGTTCGATCGGGCGATGGGCCCCATGCAGTTCATTCCCGAGACGTGGAAGAAATGGGGCGTCGACGCCAACGGCGATGGCGTCGCCGATCCCGACAACATCGACGACGCGGCGCTCACCGCGGCGCGATATCTGTGCGCGCGCGGCGGTGATCTGAGGACCGCGCAGGGCTGGGAGACGGCGTTGATGGCCTACAACCTGTCGGGTCAGTATCTGCGGGATGTGCGCGATCGTGCGGCCGCGTACTCGGTGGGCGCCAGGCCGTAGGACCTCCATGCATCGCGGGCAGGACAGGGGAGCGGCTAGTCTTGCACCCGGCACAGTCCGTCGGTACCCGTTTATAGGAGAAGCATTCGTGGCCATCATTGAGCAGGTCGGAGCGCGCGAAATCCTCGATTCTCGTGGCAACCCCACGATCGAGGTCGAGGTCGCATTGGACGACGGGACGCTGAGTCGCGCCGCCGTTCCCTCCGGTGCATCCACCGGTGAGCACGAGGCCGTCGAGCTTCGTGACGGCGGAGACCGCTACGGCGGCAAGGGTGTCGAGAAGGCCGTCAATGCTGTGCTGGACGAGATCGCGCCTGCCGTCATCGGTCTGGACGCCATCGAGCAGCGCACCGTCGACCAGGCCCTGCTGGATCTGGACGGCACTCCGGACAAGTCTCGCCTCGGCGCGAACGCCCTGCTCGGTGTCTCGCTTGCCGTCGCCAAGTCCGCTGCCGAGTCCACCGGACTCGAACTCTTCCGTTACCTCGGTGGCCCCAACGCACACATCCTCCCCGTTCCGATGATGAACATCATCAACGGTGGCGCGCACGCCGACAGTGGCGTCGACGTGCAGGAATTCATGATCGCCCCCATCGGCGCACCCACGTTCAAGGAATCGCTGCGCTGGGGTGCGGAGGTCTACCACGCACTCAAGTCCGTGCTCAAGGCCAAGGGCCTGGGCACCGGCCTCGGCGACGAAGGCGGCTTCGCTCCTGACCTCGCCGGCACCAAGGCTGCCCTCGATCTCATCCTCGAGGCCATCGGCAAGACCGGCCTCAAGCCGGGACAGGACGTCGCGCTCGCTCTCGACGTTGCGGCCACCGAGTTCTACACCGCAGGCACCGGCTACGCCTTCGAGCGTGAGACCAAGTCCGCCGAGCAGATGTCGGCGTTCTACGGCGAGCTCGTCGACGCCTACCCGCTGGTCTCCATCGAGGATCCGCTCGACGAGAACGACTGGGACGGCTGGGTCGCGCTCACCGAGGCCATCGGCGACAAGGTGCAGATCGTCGGCGACGACCTGTTCGTCACCAACCCCGAGCGTCTCGAAGACGGCATCGTCAAGGGTGCGGCCAACGCGCTACTGGTCAAGGTCAACCAGATCGGCACGCTCACCGAGACCCTCGACGCCGTGGATCTGGCGCACCGCAACGGATACAAGACGATGATGAGCCACCGGTCCGGCGAGACCGAGGACACCACCATCGCTGACCTGGCAGTTGCCGTCGGCAGCGGCCAGATCAAGACCGGTGCTCCGGCTCGAAGCGAGCGCGTGGCCAAGTACAACCAGTTGCTGCGTATCGAAGAAGCTCTCGGCGACGCGGCGCGTTACGCCGGCGAGTTGTCTTTCCCCCGGTTCAATTACGAGGGATAGCGAACAGGCTCGTATGACACGAAGTGGAGAGTGATGATGGCACGGCGCGGCAGGTCCGGGACCAGTCCAGGTGGACGTGATCCCCGACCCCGTGGCCGTTCCTCCTCTTCCAGTCGGTCCAAGGCCGGGGGCGTCTCTCGCGACGAGAACGCCTCCGGCCGGCAGGCCACCCCACCGGAACCTTCCGAGCAGGTGCGCGACGCGGTGGTCGGCGGCAAGGCTGCGCCGCGGCGCGTCGGTGTTCGTCGTCCCAAGATGCCCGAGCGGACGTTCTTCGGACTGTCCACCGGTCGAGCCGTCGTCCTCGGTGTCGTGGTGTGTGCGCTGGCGTTGACGCTGGCGGTGCCGCTGCGCACCTACTTTTCGCAACGCAGTGAGCTCGAGTCCGTGCTGGCCGAACGGCAGGCGCTGGAGGACGACGTAAGCCGCCTGCAGGTTCAGAAGTCTCAACTCGACGAGCCGTCCCGCATTGCGGCCGACGCTCGCGAACGACTGCGTTTCGTCATGCCGGGGGAGACGCCGTATCAGGTGCAGCTGCCCGGCGACTACTCGCCGAGCTCCGAGGACCTCGCGGTGGACACCACTCCGACGGGACCGTGGTTCACCGAACTGTGGAACACCGCGGTCCAGCCGCAGGGCTCGGATGAGCCTCCGGAGCCGACGTCCGCACCGATGCCTCTCGTACAGCCAGAACCCGCACCGGCCCCGCCGCCGGTGCCAGCACCAGAAGGAGGACCCGTCGGGTGAATTCCTCGGCAGTCTCGCAGGAAGATCTCGATGCGGTCGCATCGCAGCTCGGACGTGAACCGCGTGGCGTACTCGAGATCGCGTACCGATCTCCGGACGGCAGGCCGGGTGTGGTGAAAACCGCCCCGAAGCTGCCCGACGGCACGCCTTTTCCCACCCTGTTCTATCTGACGGATCCGCGGCTGACGGCCGAGGCCAGTCGCCAGGAATCGGCCGGGGTGATGCGGGAGATGACCGAACGTCTCGGTACCGACCCCGAATTGGCCGCTGCATACCTGCGCGCCCATCAGTCCTATCTGGCCGAGCGCGACGAGATCGAATCTCTCGGAACGGATTTCACCGGCGGCGGCATGCCCGATCGTGTCAAGTGCTTACACGTGTTGATCGCGCATTCGTTGGCCAAGGGACCGGGCGTCAACCCGCTGGGTGACGAGTCGGTTGCGTTGGCAGCCGAGAACTCGTTGCGCGGCAAGGCAATTCCGGCCGATTGGCCGACCATCGAAGAACTACGTGCGGAGAAACAATGACCAGGGTTGCAGCAATAGATTGCGGCACCAACTCGATCCGCCTGCTCGTCGCCGACAACAACGGCAAGTCCCTCGCAGACGTCGCTCGCGAGATGCGAGTGGTGCGGCTCGGGCAAGGCGTCGACGCAACCGGAGCTTTCGTGCCCGAGGCGATCGAGCGCACCCGGGTGGCATTGGTGGAGTACGCGGAGATCATTCGCAAGACCGGGGCCACTGCGGTGCGGATGGTCGCCACCTCGGCCACCCGGGATGCGTCCAATCGAGAGGACTTCTTCTCGATGGTGCGCGAGGTACTCGGTAAAGTCATCCCCGGTGCCGAGGCCGAAGTGATCACCGGCGACGAAGAGGCCCGGTTGTCCTTCGCCGGTGCCGTGGGTGAACTCGACGCTGCCGCAGGGCCTTTCGTCGTCGTCGATCTCGGCGGAGGCTCCACCGAACTCGTACTGGGCGACGCGAAAGGCGTGAAGTCCGCGTTCTCGGCGAACATCGGCTGTGTGCGCCTGACCGAGCGCTTCTTGCACAGCGACCCGCCCACCGCCGACGAAATCAACGGCGCGCGTGAGTATGCCCGCGAGAAGTTGGCCGAGGCATTCGAGGAAGTATCGATCGGCGACGCCTCGAGCTGGGTCGGGGTGGCCGGCACGATGACCACCATCGCGGCTATTGCCAAGGAACTGCCCGAGTACGACGCCGACGAAGTGCACCTCTCGCGTGTGCCGTTCGATCAGCTCTTCGAGGTGTGCGAGCGACTGATCGGAATGACCCACACGCAGCGAAGTGCGTTGGGCCCCATGCACCCCGGACGGGTCGACGTCATCGGCGGCGGAGCAATTGTGTGCAGCGTGCTGGCCGAGGAATTCGAGCGACGCGGTGCCGTAAGCTCTTTGACCGTCAGTGAGCACGACATCCTCGACGGCATCGCGATGTCGATCAAGATATAGGCAGTACGGCCCCTATAGCCCAATTGGCAGAGGCAGCGGACTTAAAATCCGCACAGTGTCGGTTCGAGTCCGACTGGGGGCACCAGAGTCCATATGGATCCAGATTTCTGGACCAGGACAGTGGGTTTCGGGTTGTGCCGTGAGCTTCAGTAGCCTTGCACGTATCTGAGTGGACAACTGGGTGACGCCGAGACCGCATTCGAGGTCCGCAAGCTGTTCGCCCCGATCACGGCACCATCCCCGACGCTCCCGGCACCGACCCGGAGCCGGGCACCGAACCCGCAACGGCCACCAATTCAAGAGCCTGACTCGACCAACCTACCCTGTGACCTCGTCCAGGATCGCTGAGTATTGGGGGATCAACGCCGGGTCTGTCGGATTGCTGCCCCCCTGGGTGAAGCGCATGAAGAGGAGTCCCACTTGGTGGGTGAGGGGGAAGGCGGTCGCCATTCGGGTGGCGGCGACCTCGTCAACGTACTGGTAGACCGAGAAGTCGTCTGTTGTCACGAGTTGGACGCATCCTGAGTCGGCACAGAACCCCGTGTTGGTTCTGGGGTCTCGCGCGGGAGTCCGGCGGCGGTGACGGCATCGACGACGTCTTGAGCGCTCACCGCACTCGTTGGCGCTTGGGCGGTTGGGCACGCAGCGGGCGAAGCGAGCATTTCGAAGTCGGATCCGCCGGGTCGCAACCCGGTCTGTGCGGCGCCCAATGCGTCGAGGGCAAATTTTCCGTTGGCGATTCGTCCGCCGCCTTCGGCATCCATTCCCTGACCGCAGTCGATGGAGACGAACCAGCCGCCTTCCTCTCTTGTGCTGGTGTAGCGAGCGCGCACGTCCATGAACGTCGCTTCGAGTTGCGCTGGGGTGTAGCTGCCCCAGACGTTGAGAGTGATGTAGCCGTCGCGGTCGACGCGTTGCCAGTACTCGGCAACGTCCGGTTGGGCTGCTGGCATGGACGTCGGCCGAGTTGCGGTGCTCGTTGTCGACTGAGGCGTGGTCGTGTTCGTCGCGGCGGCCGTGGGAAAGGACTCGGAAGACTGGGTGGCCGAACGGGTCTCGTCTTCCGCTCCTTGCCAGGCGAAGGTCCCGATGATCCCGCCGACGACGACGATGGCGAGTCCGCCGAGGACGTAACTCCGGCGTTTGTCCAAGGGTGTGGACGGTGTGGGTTCGAGTGTGGGTTGTGGTAGCGGGGCTTGCGGCGGAGGCTGGGTGGCGGAGGTCCATTGACGTCCGTCCCACCACCGGAGCTGTCCGGATTTTTCGGGGTCGGGGTGCCATCCGGCCGGTGTTGTCATGCACGATGTGTACCAGGTCGCGCTGGCGTGCACCTACGCCAGCCAGCGACCTCGCCACGCCGCATGTGTGCACCGCCATGATCGGCGCGATGTTGACCTATCCCGCCGAACTCGGCGGGCGGCGGGCTAGCCCGAACCGTTGACCGCAAATTGCTTTGCGGTCCAACGCAACACGAATGGCAGACCAGTCATGGCACCGATGAAGTGGTCGCCTGCCACGGGCTCGTAGTGCACGTTGGCACCCTTGCTGCGCCACTGCTCGATCAGGGCAGTCACGCCGGTCTCGGGGATGAAGCGGTCGCCGATCATCTTGCTCGCGGAACCGTGGAAGAACGCGACCGGCGCCGACGGCGCGTCGGTGCCTGGACGGTTCGCGGCGATCACCCGCCGCGCGATGTCGGAGTCGAACGGGTCGGGCTCGGACGCCAAGTCCTCGATTCGCATGCGTACCAACCCGCCCAAGGCCAGGGGTAGGACGGACATGTCCTTCACCCAGGACGCCAACAGCAGCGCCTTCGGGCCGAACAGCTCCACCATCTCGGGGTGCTCACGGGCGAGACCCATGGTTGCCGCACCCAGCAGGCCGGCCGCGACGGTGCCGTTCATGGTGTCCAGCAGCATCGAGAAGTCGGTGGGCGTACCACCGGCGACGGCGCCAGCCAACCTCACGTCCGGCGCGTACCTCGGCTGCAGTTGCGCCGTCCACGTGGTGGCGATCGCGCCGCCGCTGTAGCCGTAGGCCACTACTGGGCTGTCGGCGAGCTCCGGGGCGACGACCGTCATCCCGCGGAGTGAGTCCAGGACGGCATGCGCGGCCATCGTGCCTTCGGAGTACGACATCCGCGGGCCTTGGTGATCGGCGACGAGGACGGCGTATCCGCGGGCGAGCCAGAGCGGCATCACCGGCGGGAGGTCGGCGCCGACACCGTGCACGAGCCGGTACGACGGCGTGCTCTTGGCTCCGAGGGAATCGATGGCCACGTTGTGGGCGACGACGGGCCGCGGTCCGCGCCCGGTCCACGGCCGTTTCGGGATCAGCAGCGAGGCGGTGACGCCGGCGGGGAGACCCCGCGCGTCGGTCGATCGAACCATGAACTGATGCAGGGCGGTTCGCGGCCGGGGTACCAGACCGCGGGTCGTGCGCTGCCGGATCACCACACCGGGTGCGAGGTCCTCGATGCTGGGAGGGGTGAGGAAGAAGGCGTCGTTGTCGATCGGGGTCGGAAGGATCGCGGCATGAGGATCGTCCGGTGGCTCCAGGGGCAGTCGTCGAGTCAATACGCGATCGAGCACACCGAACAAAGTCATGATCCCCCGATATTCTTTTCGAGCCGTACCGATCCCCGCGGTCACCGTACCGCGCGAGGCGGTCGGTGAACGCAATAATGGAGACGTCTCCGCGGGCCACCCCGGCGGCCATTGGTTCCCATGTCGAGCAGGTTCTGTGACTGCGTCCTGTCGTCGAGAGCGCCCCGAACGCCTCCAGCCGAGTGATGTCGACAGGGGAGCGGAGGGGTGCGAACCGCGGCCCGGTCCGCGCGGTGATGAGAGGGGCGTAGGGGTCGAACGCGGCGACCGCCTCCGGACTCTGCAGCAGCGCAAGGATGTCGAGCTCGAGCACATCGGTCTCCCTCAGGACCGCCTCACTGTGTTTGCCGCACTTGGCTGGCAGTCTTCCGTCATGCCTTTGCGCGGCTTTCGGTCCTGCAGTACTCGACAATGGAGGATGCGGCCAGCTTGGCAGTCGAGATCAGTGCGTGCCGCGGCACCGCGTTTCGGGATTGGACAGAGAGCCCGTGCCAGACCGCTTGGACATATCCGACGATTGCGTGAGCCGATGTCTCGACTGGTAGTTCCCCCGCGTCGATGGCGTGTTCGATTCGCGTAAGTAGCGTGCGTTCGTTCCCGCGGTGCAGTTCGGAGATGTATTGCGCGGCGTCCAACGTGTCAGCGCTGTCGTTCGTGACCGCACTGCTCACGAAACACCCGGGATGAGTCTCGGACGGGGCGGTGAACTCGAGAACCGAGTCCGTCAGAATCGACTCGATCACCGCAGCGATCGAGTCGAGACCGACTGCACGGGTGTAGATGTCGCGATAGGGGGCGGTGTAAGTGCGGACGGTTTCCTCGAACAATCCCGCCTTGCTGCCGAAGGCTGCGTACAGGCTCGACGTCGATAGGCCGGTTGCATCGGTGAGTGCGCGTGTGGATGTACCGGAAAATCCGTATCGCCAAAATAGCCGCGCAGCACCCAGGAGTACGAGATCGCGGTCGAACGCCGAGGGCCTGCCACGTGACGGTGTTGCCATCTTTGCATTTTAGAGCGATTGCTTCATAATTGCCATATGGAGCGAACGATACAGAAATCGGTGCCCGTGTCCGGCGGTAGCTGGGTCAATGTCGATGTCTACGGGAACCCGGACCTGCCAGGCCTTCTCATCCTCCCCGGGGTGATGAGCGATGCTCAATCTTGGTCCTCGGTGGCGCGATCGGTGAAGGCGTGGCCCTCGGTTTCCGTCGTCAATCGACGAGGCCGACGGCCTTCGGGGCCACTGACCGCTGACTACTCGATCGGCGTCGAGGTAGACGATCTTCTGCGGGTGCTGGGCACGATTCCCGAGCCGGTCAGCATCTTCGGGTGGAGTTACGGCGGACTGATCGCGTTGCTCGCCGCAGACGAACATCCGGTCGAGCACCTCATCGCATACGAACCTGTCATCCCGCCTTTTGCTCGACACGCATTGTCTGACTTGAAAGACGCAGCAGCACAGAGCAATCGGGGGAGGAGTGTCGAAATTGTCAACGTCGACATCTCCGGCTTCTCCGCCGAACACGTCGATGTCCTGCGGGCCGACAAGGGGCAGTGGAAGGCGCTGTGCGAGCTCGCTGAACCGCTGCACGCAGAGTTGAGTGCGCTCGACGCATCGCATCCGCCCGATGTTCTGGCCGGAAAAGTCGAGCGAGTCGACCTGATCATCGGCCAACACAACCGTTCGATCGAACCGTACGGCACATCATTCGATCGGATCAGTAGCCGAATCCCGACCGCGCGCATTCATCAGCTCGACGGCAACGGTCATCTCGCTCACATCGAAGCACCCCTCCAGCTCGGACGGGTCATCGACGCAACCGCGGCGTCGGTATGACGCGTCGATCATTGTGGTCGCAGTTGTTTGAGCCGGAAAGCTCTGCGCTGCTGGTGGTTTCGTCGGAAGAGCTGTCGTTGCGAGAAGTGACGATCACTACACCGCCGATCAACAGCGCCGCACACCACCAGAATCGACGACAGCACGAGGACGACGCCGAACACGCCACCGGTGTAGAGCTACGTATTCGCCGGCTACGAGTGCGAGAAGTCCGACACCGTCAAACGCGCAGGAGCGCAGTCGAACCGAGCATTCCGCCCCGATTGAGACGCGGTCCAGCCGTTGGTCCGTGTGGCTCTGCCCCTGTAGGCCGCGGTTCACGACCGTCCGCTCGGATCGGGTCAGGTGAAGTTCGGTGTCACGAAAGCATTGCAAGTCCGTACGATCGTGCGGGGACCGGAGTTCACATGAATCCAGTGTTGTAAACGAGAACAGCGGGTTCCCGCCTTCTCGATCGCTGCTTCGGATACAGCTCGCGGCAATCAGACGATAGGTGTCAGCTCAGGGCGCTCAGCAGAACGGCATCGAGTTCTCCGGCCGGCAGCATCGGCAACATGTGGTGGCTGCAGCCGGTCAGGACGACGGTGTGTGCGTTCGGGAGAACTTTCCCGACAGCGTCGGCAACGCGAAAACTGTTGTGCACCTTACTCTCGCCGGCAAAGACGATGGTGACGTCCGCGGACAGCGTCGCCCATCGATTCCCTGTGGGGCGGCGTGGAACCACTGGTTTCGCAGACGGGAAGTCGGTGCCTCGCTCGGTGAGATCGAGCCAGTCGGCGTCGAGCGGCGCGTTCTGCGTTTCCCACCGGATCAGAGAACGCATTCGTTCGCGAGTCGGTCGCACCAGAATAGGCACCGCGTGCAGAAGATACGCCAGGCGCATGCCGGCGAAACGCGAAGGGGGATCCAGTAGGACGAGTGTGCCGACTCGCTCCGGCCGTTGCAGCGCGTACTCGAGTGCCACCGTTGCCCCGTACCCATGTCCGACAACCGAGGTCCGCGTGACCTCGAGAGTGCCGAGAACCTGATCGAGCCAGCACATCAGGTCATCGACCGTGCGGATCGGTTTGCGACCGACCACGCTTCGCCCGGGCTCACCCATCGGGTCGATTGCGAAGACCCGCTTGCCCCGGGCCAGGGCCGCGACGTTGGCGAACCAGACGGTCGAGGTCGCTCCGCCGCCAGGCAGCAGTACCACCGGAGGTCCGTCGAGGGATCCGCAGGCGTTGACTCGGGTTGTGCCGTAGTCGGATTCGACGTCGATGGTGTCGATGGGTAGCGGCCACTTCGCCAGCACGCGGTCGTACCCGAAAAGAATTCCTCAGCTGCGGGGCTGTCACCGATCCGACTCACTGAACCTCCCAAGTATCTCGACAATCGAGATATTAGATGATCGTGATAGTTTTGGGCAACACTTCTCGGCCACCTCGAACACGACCACTACTGCTGTGGGCACCGTCGATCATCCCGCTGTGCGGTCGAGGACGTGGCACCGCGAGAGCCGTAGACCCGACCTGGACACACGGGTATGACATATCGGGCATCGATTTGACCATGCCCCAGGGGCGCAGTTTCAAATGTGCTGAGAGGGACCAGCCAGTTGACGACCAATGCGGCAACCCGGCCTGCCCTCGACCGCCGCCGACGAGAGGATTTCGATGAACGCTACTGCCGCGTCAGGCCACGAGCTACGCCCGCTCGGTGCGTTCGAGCGAATCATCGATCTGTACATCCATCGAAACCCGGTGCAGTTCTCGCTCGCTGTCGAGTGCCTCTGCGTACTACGCGAGCGCGAGGTCGACGAGGCACTACGTCGTCTTCAGAAAGCGCATCCGTTGCTTGCGTCAATGATCGACCGGAGTGGATCGAGACCGCTCTTTCGGTTCTCGAACAACGCAATCCCGCTGCGTACAGCGTCCGCATCCACGTGGCACGCGCAGGCGGCCATCGAACAGACGCGGCCGATTCCGCCGTCGCCGGGACCACTTGCGCGAGCGGTACTAGTTCCTGATGCTCCTTCGCCGGGACGTACCACCATCGTGCTTACGTTCTCGCACCAGATTGCAGACGGGCGTGGTGCTCTGGGCGCGGCGCATGATCTCCTTGCGATCCTGGATGGTCACGATATTAGTACGCGTGAGGTGCCGATCTGCCAAGAAGACCTGATGCAGCTGGTCGAACCGGAACCGATTCCTTCGGTCCAGGACGAGGTGCCCGGCAGCGAACACATGGTGCAGACAGCTCCAGCATCGCTACGGCCGTTCGATGAGACTGCTCCGCCTGTCGTGGGACACGCCGAACTCGACGAGGTCAGCGTCGACCGGATCCGACGGAGCGCTCGCTTGCATTCCTGCACTGTGCAATCGATGTTGTGCGCAGCCGCAGCGACGTCCCTGTTCGAGGCCTCGAACAGGGACAGAGTGCGAATCAATGTGCCGATCGATCTGCGCGGCGCAGCCGGACTCGAAGACGATGTAGTCATTCGCTTCACAGCGACCTCCGTCGTTCTCTCCCGTCCGTCACGAACAGCGTTCTGGGAACTCGCCCACGCCGCCACAACTCAGTTGGCGACTGCGCGGACGTTGGAGGCGACACGTAGGTCGGTCTTGGCGCTGGCCGCGCTGAATCCGGTTGATTCCGGGGGAGCCGAGCAGGCCATGCTCGCCGCCACGAACGCGGACATCGAGATCACAAACCTCGGTGTATCCAGCGACATCGGCACTCACGCTTCGGCGCAGGCGATCTGGGGACCGGTGATGAGCACCAAGGTCGAGAACGAGTTGATCCTCGGGGTAGTCACTCACGGTGACAGGTTGCGCATGACCATGACCAGTCAGGGGTCGGTCAGTGGGCTGCTTTCAGGCATGGTTGCCCAACTCACCGCAGCCACATCATGAAAAGCGGGGCGCGAATCTGGCAGCGACCAGGTCGATCGTCACGACTCGAGAACACATAGTGACGGTGGTCCAAGGCGCCACACCCTGCTGTCCGCCATTGTGTAGTCACGTCTTTCGCGCCTCGGCATCGCAGGACCTCACGGCCGTCGGATCGCCGTTCTCGAGTCAGCACACTTTTACAACACTGAAGATGACCGTTCCGGCCGGAGCGGTCATATTCCGAGGAAAGGACCACTGTGGATACCGCACGCGAACCGAATCTCGAAAAATTCGCCCGAGACGCCACCGGCTTCGCCGTACTCACGCCAGAGGACCCGGCCTACGACGGGTCGACTGAAATCTGGAACGGATCCGTCACCGCCCGTCCCCGTGTTCTCGTCAGAGCGACCCGAGCGGAGCACGTGCAGGAGGCCCTGAGGATTGCGGCGCAGAGCAACATGCCCGTCTCGGTGAAGAGCGGGGGGCACGACTGGGCCGGCCGGGCGCTCGCGGCCGGTGGACTGACTGTCGACCTGTCGGCCATGCGTGAGGTGCGGATCGACGTCGACCGCCGGCTGGCGCGACTGGGCGGTGGTGCCCGTCTCGCCGATGTCGTGGATGCGGCCGGTGCCCATGGACTGGCCGCCGCTACCGGTACCTACAGTGACGTGGGGTACACCGGGTGGGCAATCGGAGGCGGCTATGGGCCCCTCAGTGGAATCGTGGGATTGGGCGCGGACAACATCGTCGAGGCGCAACTCGTGACGGCCGAGGGATCGATCGTGACCGCCTCGCAGCAGCAGGATGCCGACCTGCTCTGGGCCATCAGGGGCGGAGGCGGCAACTTCGGTGTCATCACCGAGCTCACCGTGCGCCTGCACCCATTGCCGAAGGTCGCCGTGGGTGCGGTCATGTTCGGGGCGGATCAGATGGAGGCGGCGCTCGCTCGGCTCGACTCGGTGCTGGATGCCGCCCCCGGCGAACTCTCCGTTCAGTCGGCAATCATGGCAGGCGACGACGGGTCGCCGTCGCTCACGCTGTCCCTGACCTGGGCGAGCACCTTCGGCGGCGAGGCCGATCACTGGTTCGGCCGGCTCGCCGGGCTCGGCACCCCTGCCACCCGCTTCGACGTCACGACACCGTCGGAGGCGCTGCATGCTCTCGACGGGCAATTCCCCAACGGACTGCACTACGTCATCCGCACAGCTGATGTGGCGGCGATCTCCCCGGCCGTGGCCGCCGCGCTGACCACTGCGGCGCATTCGTCCTCCACGGGAGCCATCTCGCTACATCGCCTGCATGGAGCGGCCACCCGGGTGGCCGCGCACGACACGCCGTTCGCACTCCGCGACAAGCACTACATGGTCGAGATCATCGGTATCGCCGAGTCCGCCGAAGGGCTCCAGGCGCAGAGAAGCTGGGCCGACTCCGTCCTGGATGATCTGCAACCACACATCCTCCCGGCCGGCTACGTCAATCTGTTGGCGCCCGAAGAGACCGCACGGGCCGCGGCGGCCTACGACGGCAACCTGGAACGTCTCCTCGCGGTGAAGCGACGGCTCGACCCAAACGGCCTCTTTAAGGCCACGCCGTTCCCCCTGCACCGATAGCGGCACCGGGCCCGGCGGTCGTGTGCACTTCGGTCGTCACCTTGTTACCGGCCATTTCGAGCACGCGTCCGAGCGCTGTTGTGGCGGAGTCATGACATTTGTCTCGGCCGATCGGTGACGGTGTAACTGCAATCGGTGTTCGTGTGCACTATCTTCCGGCGTTCATCGCGACGACTCTGACAGTTGTGACAAACCGACGTGACCAAGGATCGAGCGAGGAGGACGTGATGACGATATCGGTAGATCGAGACGCCGAAGACATCACCGATCTCGCGGCTCGATGCCGTCGAAGCACCCTTGCTGATTGCCCAGTGGGCCAACGACGCACGCGTCACCCGGGCCGAATCCGACAACGTCGTCGACACACTCCGGTCAGGAGGCGTCGACGTCGACTACCTCGTCTTCGACGACGAAGGACGCGGATTCGTCAACCCCGAGAACAACATCACCTTCGCTACCACTGGCTTCTCGACGGCGCGGGCAAGCGACATCACCTACGGAAGGAAAGCCTTGAGCTTCAGAGTGTTTCGTCCAACGATCATCGCGCTCGCGATGGCGGGCGTGCTCGTGACCGGATGCACCCAGTCCTCGACGCAGTCGAGTGATCAGCCTCAGCTCGAACCCCCGCTGCAGTGGAACGCCTGTCCCGAGGGCGTGGAGAACCCGGACGACGGACCACCCCGATTGCAGTGCGCCACAGTGCCGGTACCGCTCGACTACGAAAATCCGGACGGCACCCGGATCGACATCACGATCTCGCGATTGCCATCCGAGAACCCTGATACACGACGGGGAGTGCTTCTCCTGAACCCGGGTGGTCCGGGAGGAACCGGTCTGGACCAACCGAAGTTCCTCGAGTCGCTGGGAATGCCCAAGAGCGTCCTCGACACCTACGACCTGATCGGAATGGACACCCGCGGCGTCGGACACTCCTCGCCGATCAGTTGTGGTTTCACCGAGGATCTCGAGTACTACGGCGCCGTCCCTCCCTATGCAGTCGACGAGGCGGCGTTCGCCGAGCAGATGGCGACGTCGAAAGAGGTGGCCGAACGCTGTGCCGCCAACGATGAGGACGGGACTCTGCGCCACGTGAATACCGCGAACATGGCACGCGATCTGGACCGTATTCGGTTAGCGCTCGGCGAAGAACAGGCAAGCTTCCTCGGGTACTCGTACGGGACCGCACTCGGTGCCGCCTACGCCTCGATGTTTCCCGACACGACCGATCGAATCGTGTTGGACAGCAACATAGGTGACACCCACCTCGATCGGGACGGTCTGCGCAGGTACGCGCAAGGAATGGAGGAGACATTCCCCGACTTCGCCGAATGGGCCGCAAACGAGCATGATCGGTACGGCTTGGGCGCAACGGCTGAAGACGTCCGCGAAACCTACTTCAGGATTGCCGACGAACTCGACAAGGCTCCGGTGGACGGAATCAACGGCCGCCTGTTCCGGTTGTCGACCTTCGCAACGCTGTACAACCCGTTGTCGTACGAGGCTGCGGCGGAGAGCTGGAAGTACTTCACGGATCGAGCCGGCGGAGTGCCCTCGGGGGACTCTGTGGTCGGCGATCAGGCACCTGCAATGGACAACAACTGGTCGGTGTTCTTGGCCGTGACCTGCAACGACATCGAATGGCCGAATGACGTTGCAACATACCGGCAGGCGGTCGAAGACGACCGCACGACGTACCCGCTCTTCGGTGCAGCCGCCGCGAACATCATGCCGTGTGCATTCTGGAAAACTACACCGTCCGAACCCGCGGTGAGCATCGACGACGAAGGCTCGGCCGACATCCTCATCGCGCAGCACCAGCGGGACCCGGTCACCCCACTGGCCGGAGGGCAGCTGCTCGACGACAAGTTCGGTGATCGCTCCACCCTGCTGACCGTCGACGGAAGCGGTCACGGTGTCTTCGTCCTCGGCAAGAACGCATGCGCCCAGGATGTCGTGGCCGGGTATCTGGTAGACGGCGTGATGCCGAGCGACGACCTCACCTGTCGGTAGTCCTCGAACAGCCTGCAGCGGAACCGGATCGGCCGCGGTCTTGACTCTGCCCCAGGGGCACGGTTCACACTTTTCATGGAACGACGACGCGGCGGACCGTACGGGAGACAGCATGGGATGGAGCACTCGGGAGCTCGCCGAATTGGCAGGAGCGACGGTGAAGTCGGTGCGGCACTACCACGATATCGGTATTCTCGAACAACCTGCGAAAGCCTCGAACGGGTACAAGCAATACGGCGTCGTACATCTTCTTCGGGTGCTACAGATCAAGCGTCTGACCGCACTGGGTTTTTCGCTCTCGCAGGTCGCGGCCATGGGTGACGAGGTCGACCACCCCGAGCATTCGCTGCGCGCACTGGACGCCGAATTAGCGGCCACCATCGAGCGACTGCAGCGTGCACGGATGGAGTTGGGATTGATTCTGCGGCACTCTGCGCGACCCGATCTACCGCCGGAGCTCGACTTGGCTGGCCACGATGGTGAGTTATCCGATGAGGATCGTTCTTTCGCGACCTACATGAGCAGGGTGCTGAGCCCGCCGGAACTCGATTCCTACGCCGAGCTTCTCCGATCGCCCGCAACCCGAGCAACTGTGGACTTCGACGAGTTACCCAGCGACGCAGACGAATCGACCAGAGCCGACCTCGCCCGCCGCATGATCCCGGAGGTCGAGGCACTGGCCGTCGAACATCCTGGTGCGTTCGAGCACCCGAACGCTCAGGACACCCGCACCAGGGAAGACGTGAAAGCGGTGATGTCCGAGTTGTACAACCCGGCCCAGCTCGACGTGTTGCGTCGTATCGGCCTCGGCCGGGCGCAATAGTCGAACCAGTCGGTAGTCGATTGGAGTTCGACGCTCCTGACTCTCGGCGCAGGCAGCTCCGATGGGACGAACTCGGATGAACAACAAGCGTCGACAGAGCTGCACCCGCCAAGGAACGTCGACGTTCACGGAGTCTCGACTATTCGCCTCGGTATGTCCCTAGGCTCCAGTACACGCCCTCGGGGTCGCGGCAGACGAAACCGCTCCCGCCATAGTCTTCGGTCCGCAACTCACGCGGCACGACGGTGTCCACCGCGCGAACTCGGTCGTAGATCCGGGAAAGTTCGTCGTCGGTGTCGATCACGAGGTAGATGGACCCGACACCTGCGGGCACCGATATGGGGCCGTCGTCTCGGACACTGCCGAGCATCACTCCACCTCCGCCCGGCCGATTGAGCTGCGCGTGATCCACTCGGTCGCCCTCGCCATAGACTGCGGTCTCCTCGAAACCGAGCATGTCGACGAGCCATACAATGGCAGCGCGTGCATCGTTGTAGCGGAGGGTGGGCCAGATCAAAGGATTCGTCGTCATGGGGTTCATTGTTCGGTCGGCACCGGCGACGTGTCTTGTACGAATGCGAACTCCTCGTTCGCTCGCCATACCGTTGGAGCGGACCCCGCGAACTCACGCCACTCGCGGGCCATGTGCGCCTGATCGTAGTACCCGCACCGCACGGAGATGTCGGCCATCGATTGCGGTAGGGCACTTCTGAGCAATCGATACGATCGATCGAACCGCGCCACTCGGGCTGCATCTTTCGGTGCGATTCCGAACTCCGCTCTGAACTTGGTGATCAGGTGGCGACGGCTCCAGCCGATCTCGTCGGCCACGGCTTGGATGCGAGGGCAGTCCGATTCGGTGAGGAGTTGCCACGCCGACGTCAGGTGTCGGTCCGGTTCCAACTTGCGTTGAATCGTTTTCGTGCGGACCAGCCGCGTCAACACCTCGTTCAGAACGGCGAACCTCGCGGTCCATGCCTCCTCGGATGCCATGCGCTGCTCGAGCTCTGGCGCGGCGGTACCGAGTAGATCGGTCAGCGAGACGACGATGTTTCCGATCTCGGAGGCGGGCACTCCCAGCAGAACGCGCGCACCCACGGGTGTCAGGGCGAGCTGGACGCCATGTTGGCAACCGTCGTGAAAGATTGAGATCGGCTCGGTTCCGAGTCCGCTGGCCAGTGACCCGAAACGCGACGGTAGCTCACCCCTCCACGCCAACTCGATCGGGTCGTCGAAGGGAATGATCACAGTGATGGTCGGCGAAGGCACGCCCACGTGGATTCCGGCGTCGTACCCGCTGATGCGGTAACCGACATAGGACGTGACGAAGCGTCGCAGGGGCGGCGACGGTTGCACCTCAACGTAGCTCGACTTTCCGCCCATGCCAACAGGTTACGCCCATCGCGGGAGCTCCTCTCGTTGCGTCGTGGAAGGTCGTTGAAAACAACTGTGCCTGCCGGCAGGTGAACGGGATGCGAGCACCACGCAGGCGCGATGGCGCTCGACAACAGTTCGCAAAGCTGACTACTCGGGTGCCGGGTGCCAGTGATTCCGGACCGTTGCTGTCCGCGATGCGTTGCACGATCAGTTCATGACAATCACCGCGCCTCCCGTCCCATTCGTAGTCGATGTCCCGCAGTCCGAGCTCGACGACCTGACCCGTCGTGTTCGCGACGCACGTCTGCCCGAACCCATCGGTGCCGACGACTGGACTTCCGGAGTCCCGATCTCCGTCCTGCGGTCTATGGCGACCACTTGGATCGACGATTTCAGTTGGCGGGAGGTGGAGAAGCAGCTCGCGTCGTTCCCTCAATACCTGGTGGAGATCGACGGGCAGCGCATCCACTATCTGCACGTGCGGTCGTCGCGCGCCGACTCGACTCCCGTGCTGCTGTGTCACGGGTGGCCGGGGTCGTACCTCGAGTTCCTCGACATCGTTCCACTGCTCACCGAGCCGGACGACGCCGACGACCAGGCCTTCGACGTGATCGTGCCATCGGTCCCCGGATTCGCCTTCTCCACACCGCTGGTCGACGACGGGTGGAGTACCGATCGGGTCGCGCAGGCGTTCGTCGAGCTGATGAGCATTCTCGGATACGGCTCCTACGTGGTGCAGGGCGGTGATTACGGTGCCGGACTAGCGCCGGCGATGGGCCGTCTCGATCCGGAGCACTGCACGGCCATTCATGTCAACGGGTCCATCGGTGCACCCTTTCAGGAACCCGACGAGGCGGAGCAGAAGCGTTGCACCGAAACCGAATTGGACCGCTACCGTCGGGTGGGCGAGTTCATGGAATCGGAGTTCGGGTACATCTCCATCCAGTCGACGCGTCCGCAATTGATCGGCACTGCCCTGACCGACAGTCCGATCGGTCAGCTGTCATGGATGCTGGACAAATTTCGCGCCTGGACCTACCCGTTCGACGAGGAACCGGATGGCACCCTCGGCCGCAATCGGATACTCGCCCACGTCACCCTGTACTGGCTGACGCGGAGCGCCGGGAGTGCCGCCTACACGGTGTACGCGGCCGAGGGAGGGGCTTGGGCCGGTCCGCAGGCAAAGCCGTCGCAACCGGTCGGTGCCATCATGTTCGCGCACGACATCGGAATCAGGCATCTTGCGGAACGCGAGTTCGACATCGTGCACTGGACCGAGGTGCCGGATCACGGTGGTCACTTTGCGGCGATGGAGGAGCCGGCGCGTCTTGCCGCGGATCTGCGCTTGTTTCTGTCCGCGCTACCGTCGGGTCGCTGATTAGTGTCTCGGACCGACTCGTGTTGGGCGTTTTTCGGATCTCGATGTGGTTGTGTGTCAACCGATTCGGCCGGCGAACGCGCGTCCAGTGGACACAGCGAGTCCGAGCAATCCGCGCAACCCCGGCAACGATCCCGCCAGTGACCACACGGTGTTCGTCGACGATTCGTCGGTCGGCTTGCCCGCGAAGCGATCCGAGAGCCAGTCCAGAGTGACGGGGGCCGCGATCGGGTGCAGCGACAGGTGTTCGCTGAGGCGATCACGGATGTACGTGACATTCGCTCCTGCAGCACGATACCGGCGCACTTGCCCGTCGACGTCGTCCACGTCGATCATCGGATCATGCACCGCCTGCACTACGAGAAGCGGAAACTTGGGTGCCGACTTCCCGGGCTGAATATCCTGAAAAACCTGCACCATCTCGGGTGTCGCCAAGAGATCTGCCATCGGGATATCGAGGTGCCGCTCCAGATCGTGCATCACCATGGACGCGACGGCGTGCACTGTCGTCTTGCGGTGCAGGGATGAGAGGGCCTCGAGCCCCGAAGCGGCGACGTGTTCGCGAACGAGGCGGTCGAGTTCGGGGTAGGTGCGGCGTAAGCCCTCCACCACCATTGCGGGCAGCGCCGCGAAGATCGTGCCGTTGAGGCGGGAGAATGCAGACCCGGGATCGCCGACGGGTGATCCGAGTGCAGCGCCGACGATATCGAGTTCGGGGGCGTAGTCGGCCGCAACCTCGGCGGCCCATGACGTCGCCAATCCGCCGCCCGAGTACCCCCACAGTGCGACAGGGGTGGTGTCGGCGAGGTCGAGCGGCTCGAAAGACAGTGCCGCGCGGACTCCGTCGAGTATGCAGTAGCCGGGCTCGATGGGTGCTCCCCACTGCCCGTTCATGCCCTCGTGATCGGGAAGGGACAGAACCCATCCGCGGCGCAGTGCGTACAGGATGATCATGAACTCGAACTGCGGTACGGAGCCTACGGCTCGAGCGCCCGCCCGCAGGACATAGGACGGGAAGCATCGATCCGACACGGCGTCGATCGCGCACTGGTAGGACAGCAGAGCGCGTTGCGGTCGCGCTCGGCCCCCGACCGGAAGAACCACCGTCGTGACCGCGACACGCGCTGCCCCGTCGAGGCTGGTGGTCCGGTACAGAAGTTGCCACGCCGACACCTTCTGTCGAATGACACCGAACAACGCGAGGGTCACCTCGCGGGACCGCAACACGGTCCCCGGCTTCGCGCGCTCGAAACCGGCAGGGGCCCGATAGAACGGGTCCACGCTGGGAATCGCGATGATCGATTCCGAGTCGGCATGGTCGGCCGAGGCTCGCGGACGACCGGTCGACGCGGTATCGGGTTCGGTACTCATAGTGGATTGCTTCCTGGTGCGGGTGTGATGGTGTCGACGAGTTGGTCGATGACAGCTCGGGAGACTTCAGCTGATGCCGCGTGAGTCAGCAATCCCTCGACGACGAACGTACCGATGCGGAGCATGGCGTCGGCCGCCTCCCCGGACAGGCCTGCAGCTTCGATATCGGCGGCGAACAGCGATTCCGCGAAGGCATGAAACCCGTTGTGCCATTGATCGATGGCCTCGGACTCGGTCACCCGATCGTGCACGGTGGAGACCAACGGACCAACTCTTCGCAGTCGCTCCACCAGCCAGAACAGCCGGTCGGCCAGTGGTAGATCGACGATTTCGAAGAAGTCCTTGGCATCCTCGGCGGCGATGGCCGTCAGAACAGCGACCAGGATGTCGTCCTTGTCGCCGAAGTACCAGTACAGCGTATTCGCGGTGACGCCTGCTGCTTTCGCAAGACGGCTGATCGAGGTGCGATCGAAGCCGTCGGACACGAACATCTCGCGGGCGGCGATCACGATGTCCTCTCGCTTGCTCTCCCGGTCGTGGAGTCCGCGATTCCTGGGCATACGACCGACTATATCTTGAATGGTCTTCAAGAGCCTGCTACCGTCCCTTGGATACCGTTCAAGAGTGGAGGCCAGTTCGATGTCGAAGACCGGAAGAACCGCGCTGATCACCGGCGCGTCAGCGGGCATAGGCGCGGCTTTTGCCCGACACCTCGCGGCCGAGGGGCACAACCTCGTTCTCGTCGCGCGACGCGAGGACCGACTCATCGCGCTGGCCGACGAGCTGTCGTCCCAGCACGATGTGCGATGCGACGTCGTACCCGCGGATCTCGCCGATCGTTCCGCGCCCCGGGCCATCCTCGAGAAAACGAAATCCCTCGGCGTCGACGTCGATATCCTCGTCAACAACGCGGGCATGTCGGGGAACTCCACGTTCGCAGATGCGCCGTTCGACGCGCTCGCTGCGGAGATACAGGTGATGATCACTGCCGTCACCGAACTCACTCATCTCACGGTGCCCGGCATGAAAGAACGCGGATACGGCCGGGTCGTGAATCTGTCGTCGCTGGCTGCGTTGCTTCCACCTGGTGCAAGCCTGCTGTACACCGGAATCAAGTCTTATGTGCTCGACATGTCGCAAGCACTCGACATGGAATTGCGGCCGCACGGCATCCACGTCACTGCGCTCTGCCCTGGTTTCACCCACAGTGAGTTCCACGACGTCATGGGAACCCGGGATGCAGCGACCTCCAAGCTGCCCTCTGTTCTGTGGCAGACCCCCGAGGACGTCGTCCGCGAAGGTTGGCGGGCCGTGAACAACGGCACGCCGGTGTGCGTCCCCGGGATGGTCAACAAGGTGACTGCTGCTGCCGCGAAGCCGATTCCGACTCGCATCGGGTACTACCTCGGCAAAACGCTCAACCCTTTCAAGCTGTGAGATCCGATCACCACCCTGCTGCAGAACAGAGAGACAAACGCATGTCCGCCGAAGAACACACCGGCTTCACCCGTACCGAAACCTCGTTCGTGTCGGACGGAGTTCGTTGCGCGGCAACGGTCTTTCGTCCCGCTGTAACCGCCGCCAGGCCACGGCCGGCAATCGTGATGGCACACGGATTCGGCTCACCCAGGGCGATGCGCCTGTACGCGTACGCCGAGCGTTTCGTCGAGGCCGGCTACGTGGTCTGCGTCTTCGACTATCGGTACTTCGGTGACAGTGAGGGCGAACCGCGCCAACTGTTGGACGTGGGTTCGCAGCTTGCCGATTGGCGAAACGCAGTCGACTTCGCTCGCTCGCTCGACGGCGTCGACGAGAACCGAATCGTCGGATGGGGCACGTCCTTCGCCGGCGGCCACGTACTCACGTTGGCGGGCACCGGCGTTCGCTTTGCAGCGGTCATCGCGCAGGTGCCCCACATCGACGGCATCGCCGCTGTTCGCGCGACCGGGTTCAGGCAGGCGTTGCGGCTGGCACCGGCCGCCATCACCGACAGCATCCGCGCCGCCCTCGGGCGATCGCCGCACTACGTCGACAGTGTCGGGCTACCTGGCACCCGCGCTGTGATGGTCTCACCCGACGCGATGAAAGGGCGTGACCGCTTGGTCCTCGAGTCGGGTCTGACCGACGGCGACTACCCCGAGACCGTGGCGGCGCGGATACTGCTGAAAATCTGGCGGTACTCCCCGGGCCGCACGATGTCTGCGATCGACTGCCCAACGCTGGTGCAGATCGCGTCCGAGGATTCCGTCACCCCGGCGTCCGTCGCGGAACGCGCCGCGGCGAAAGTTCGCAAAGCCACGGTACGCACCTATTCAGGCGGTCATTTCGATCCGTACGTCGAACCCCTGTTCTCCTCGGTGATCGGTGATCAACTCGCATTCCTCGCCGACAACGTGCCTTTGAAATTGCGGACGGTTTCCTCCATCTGATCGTGCGGTTCGCTGCACCCGTCGTTCTCGGATTGGATCACCATGCCCGACGGCACGAACAACTCTGAACTTTGGCTGTTGCGAACATATTTCGGTGATGACGACGATTCCGCGTGGACCAGCTTGACGGAGCAGGCCCGCCACGCGCGATCTTCGGTGTCAGGTGCCGCGCTGGTCGTTTCCTCGGACCGAACGCAGTGTCAGCAACGCATTCGTCGGGTCCTCACGCGACTGGCCACGCGTGCCGAGGCGAACGACGGCTTGTACGTTGTCATTGCAGACAAGCAGACGTTCGTGCGCCACGATCGAATGCTGCTCACCATCGATTGTTCTGCAGTGACACGAAACGCCGAACGCCTTCCCACAATCCGTATGGCCCCGCCCAGTGCCTTTCGGTTGGGGATCGATGGCCGATCACCGAATACCGGGCGCTCGATCGAGCAGGTTCGCCGACCGACAACGGAAGTCGAACCTGCACAGATCGATTCCGAGCGAACGGTCGCCGAACTCACGGCAAGCGTCGGCGACGCGATCCGAGCCAGTCTGCGGTGGCGAACGGAGATGACGCGAGACGGTTCCTGTGGGTAGACACCGGGAATCGCCGGGAAGAACGACGCCAACCGACATTCCGGCGGGTGCTCGGACGTACCAGGAATCTCCCGACCCGCTGCTGCGAATAGGCGTCGTCGTTCAAACATTGCTGTTCGGGCTCGTCGGCATCGGCACCACCTTCACGCAGGACGGCCCCACCGACGGTCTCGGCACCGTGCTCACCTACGCCGTGTGCATCAGCACGATTCCCGTTGCATGGATCATGAGCAAAGCCGACTACCGGATGGACTTGTGGTCACGCCGGGCACCGGGCAACAACTGGTTCGTCGTGTACTGCGAACTCGGTGTCACCGTCGTGACCGCAACGTATTCCGACCCGTTGGCGGCGCTTCACGGCGCGATGCTGCTGGCGCTGGTCGGTGCGTACGCCGCCCACTTCGCCCGACCGAAAGTGATCTGGTTTCACGTCGTGTGGAGTACCGTCTTCGTGCTCGGACTCGGAGCCCGGGCGTTGGCAAGTGCCTCGACCGACACCGTATCGATCGTCCTGCGAATGTTGGTGGCCGTCATCGTGATCAACGGCGCTGTCACACTGCTGTCGGCGTACTCGCGGGCGGTGTTGAAATCCTCTCGGGTACACCTGTCCGATGCGATGACGGATCCGCTGACCGGAGTGCTGAACCGGAGGGGCCTCGAGGCCAGAGCACTCGACGTCGGCGACGGCGCTGTCCACCCCGCGATCTTGCTGATCGACATCGACCATTTCAAAGCGGTCAACGACCACCATGGCCATTCAGCCGGTGATGTGGCATTGAGACTGACAGCGATGCGTTTGACCATGTCTGCAGGCCGGCACGCAGTCGTCGCGAGACTGGGCGGCGACGAATTCGTCGTCCTCGTTCCGGATCCGACGCCGACCCTCGGCGAGTTCGCAGACAGATTGCGTCGTGCCGTACACAACGTCGACGACGACATCGCGATCACGGTCAGCATCGGCGGTTCGTTGCCGCACATGGACCGCACCACTTCCCGGGAGATATTCGACGGGACACTGGCCGCCGCCGACGCTGCTCTCTTCACTGCAAAACGCAACGGCCGCAACCGTATCGCTCTGGATCGTCCACACATCGCGGAGAGTTCGGATCGAGAGTCCGAGACCGATCGCGGTGGAGGCGCTGGTCGTTGAAGTGACTGGAAGAGTGGAGGGCTCGCTTCTGGGTTGCAATGCCGAGGTTGACCGGGCTCCACTGCTTCCGTACAGCAGGGTGCTGAGACCGGACGGTGCAGGGAACCATCGGTCGGCGCGTTGCCAAGTGCAGAAAGAAGGAGCCTGCCGCAGGGATGAAAATGTCCAGGGTTGCGGTTGAATCATCCGTCAGCACGACCCGAAAAGTGAAAGGCATGCACCGTGTCCGAACGCGTCGTCCTCGAACCCAACGCCGAGCACCCGATCACCGTCGAGCCCACCGAAGGGCGCGTGACCGTCCACATCAACGGGCAGCAGGTGGCGGACAGTAGCAACGCCCTGACCCTGATCGAATCGAGCTACCCTGCAGTCCAGTACATCCCGATGAGTGACGTCGATACACGTTTGCTTCGGAAGAGCGCCACGACCAGCTACTGTCCGTTCAAGGGCGATGCCGAGTATTTCAGCGTCGCCGCCGAGTCCGAAACTGTCGCCGACGTCGTCTGGACCTACAACGCGCCCTTCCCTGCGGTGGCGATGATCGGACGTCACGTGGCCTTCTACACCGACAGAGCCGACGTCGTGATCAGCGACGTCGACGCGGAACCCGGTAGCCTCCCCTGACAATTCGGTAACTGTTGTCCCCGTGCGATCTCGTGGATGCCAACGCCACTGTGGCGGCGACGAAGGGGAGGATTTTCAGCCAACCGCCTTGTTGAATTCGATGGGCAAGAGACCGTGCGGTCGGGTACTTTTCCATCATGGCTCCGACGTGGGAACAGATCCGAGGCGCAAACTACGGCACTATGGGACGCACCGTAGGAGGGACCGTCCACCATTCCGACGGATCCAGGCAAACGGTGATGCACATACCGGACGAGACGTGGCGACACGAAAATGCCGCCGGCGAGCCCACATTCATCGAAAATGCCACCGACAGATGGTCCCGTGATGCCGACGGGACGATGATTCACTCCGTCAAGTCTCCCCACACCATGTATGCAGTCATGGGGGTCGGCCTCCCGTCCCAACTGCTGCGCGCATACGACACATTCCCGCCCAAGTCCTCGCACGGGTTCGACCAACAGCGGTTCGTCGATCCTGGTGCGCCCAGAGAAGTGACGGTCCGCGGTCGCGCTGGATGGGAAGTCACCGCGCACGACCAACATGCGAACGACCAGGTTGTCTACGTGTTCGATGCCGAACTCGGTGTCGCACTTCGGTGGCAGAGAGGCGAAGACTGGATCGAACTCGAGCACCCCACCCTCGACGAGCCATTCGATCCGAATCTGTTCGAGTGGACAGGTCCCTCACGCCCAGCCGAAGACGAGATGGAGAAGCTCCGCCGCGAGCACGAAGAACGGCAACGAGCGCTGGATGGTATGCCCAAGGCGGTCCCGGCATGGCTGCCGTTGCAGACGTATGTTCAAGTGCAGGCGGGCAATCCGCGTACCGGAGAGCTGAGTCTGTCGATCGGCGGAAATGCGCCTCAGTTCACCCTGCGCCGCTGGGTCACTGCTATCGGCGAGCCGACCCTCGAGTGGCCGAACGACTCGACGCCTGAGCGCTACCGGCAGTCCACCGGTGATTGGACCTACGAGATACGTAGTTATCAGGACATGGACGAGGGCGACTGCATTCGAATCATCGAGTCGATCATTCCCGTCGACCCGCCCGAGCGTGAGGCAGCGGTCATCGTCTCCGAGCTCGCCGCGGAGGAGCGCGACCGTCGTGAAGCAGAGGTGCTTGCCACCCTCGGAACCGGGCGGGTCCTTGCTGATCATCTCGAACACCAGTCACTACTGATTCGGACAGATTTCAGCGACGACGATGCTTGGCGCGCAGTCGCTGTCGCCGCTATGGCCCCGATACCGCAGGGTGGCGACGTCGAATTCGCCGCGTATCTCACCTGCATCGACAACTCGGAGAACGACGGCATGACCGTCGAGGGATTGCTCGAAGCCATCGGCGAGCCACCGCCCTACTATGCATTTCTCGTCGACGCCGAAACCGTGACCAATCCTGAAATGCCGATTGTCGCCGTCTACACCGGCCCCGACTATTCAGAGCGACCCCGCGGCAGGGCTTTCCGTGTCATCCCATCGGAGATGTGGTCGGTGGAGAACAATCTGTCCATCGCGAACATGGACTTCGAGTCATTCGCAGACAGCGCTGACCACGATGGAATCTTTCGGGGATTCTCGTAGCCTGATCGTGCCTCACGATATTGCGGACAATCCCTGTCTGTATATGCTGTGAGCATGTCCATCAGTGCGCAACGAGTCCCGGTCATCGTGGGTGTGGGTGACCTGAAGTTCACAGGTGCCGGGCCTGCACAGAGCGCCATCGAACCTCTCGAGCTCGTTCTGCGTGCTGTGGACGCAGCGATCGATGACGCTGGGGCACACGGCCTGAAGCACAAGCTCGACGCTGTGCACGCTGTTCGCACCACGAGCTGGAATTACGACGACCTTCCATCCCTGCTAGCCGAGCGGCTGGGCGTCACCCTCACTTCCCGGTCGACCAGCACCATCGGCGGGCACCACCCTGCGCGTCTCCTCGACCAGGTAGGCCGAGATATTGCCGAAGGGCTCACTACTGCAGCACTCGTGGTGGGCGGTGAGGCGCAGGCCTCGGTCCGCGCCCTGATGAAGGCGGGTGTGGACCCCCGTGAGTCGGGTTGGACCACCGCACCGGGAGGCCCTCCGTCGTTCTCGCCCGAGGACCTCGGCAGCGCCGAAATGCAGCGAGCAGGGATCCTGGCACCGGTACAGATCTACCCGCTCTTCGGGAACGCCCGTGCCCACAGCCGTGGACTGACCCCCGAACAGGCACTGCGCGAATCGGCCGACATGTACTCCCGCTTCTCGGCAATCGCAGCTGAACATCCTGTTGCCTGGAGTCCGGTCTTTCGCACGCCGGAGGACATCGGCACTGTCACGTCGTCGAACCGGCCTGTGTCCGATTGCTATCCATTGTCGATGAACGCCATGCCGTTCGTCGATCAAGCAGCTGCGGTCCTGATCTGTTCGTTGGCGACTGCTCGCGAAGCCGGTGTGGCAGAGGATCGGATGGTGTACCTGTGGGGTGGTGCGGGTGCCGTCGACAATCCGGATGTGTTGGCGCGCTCGGTGTTCGACGACGCTCCGGCTCTCCGCGCGGCCGTGCAACGCGCTTTGTCGAGGGCCGATGTCACCAGCGCGAACCTTGCATTCGTCGACGCGTACAGCTGCTTCCCGATCGTGCCGGAGCTATTGGCCGACGAGCTGGGCCTGGCAGAGGGCGCGACTCCCACTGTCCTGGGCGGACATTCGTTCTTCGGCGGACCGTTGAGCAGCTATTCGCTCCACGCTGTAGCGGAGTCGACGCGGCTGCTGCGAAAGAACTCAGGAGTCGCGTTGGTTCATGCGAACGGCGGCTACCTGACGTATCAGCATGTGGTGCTGCTGTCCACGACAGCTCATCGCGACGGATACATCGGCGACCCGGAGCCGGTGGATTCCTCGGGCACGCCGGTACATGCCGCGCACGGTTACTCGGGAAAGGCGACGATCGAGACCGCCACGGTCACGTACGACCGCAATGGCCTGCCGGAGCAAGCGTTCGTCGTTGCAGCAACGGACGACGGGGCGCGGGTGGCGGGCCGAGCCGGACGCGTATTCGCAGCGACGCTTCACGACCTCGTGTCTGGGCGGAACGAGTCGGCCGTCGGACACCGGATCGACCTGGTGGACAACGAGGGGAACCTTGCCGTCGACCGCTGCATGTAATCGTCGTCGTCGGTCGGCAGACGGGTGAGAGGATGCAGTCATGTCTCAGGAGTCTCCGCGCGGACCGGGACGTCCCCGTGACGCGGACATGGAGGACCGCGTGTATGCCGCTGTGCTCGAGGTGTATTGGGAAACCAGTTGGCGAGGCTTCACCTTCGACGCAGTCGCGCGGCGGGCCAAGGTCGGCAGGGCCGCACTCTATCGCCGCTGGGCCGACAAGGAAGAGCTCTTGGTTCAAGCGCTCGAAGCACGGTCGCCGCTGTCCACGCCGATCGACACGGGATCGGTCCGCGGGGACCTCGTCGAACTTGCGGAGCAATTGGCCGTCGGCTACGGAGAGCTCTCCGGCTTGGTCTCATTGCGGGTGACTCTCGACGCGAGGGTGAATCCGGACCTGTTGTCGCATCTCACCGAGACTCTCAATCAGAGCCGCTTGGTCACTACCCGACGCATCGTCCGCCGCGCGATTGCGCGAGGAGAGCTACCGGAGGGCACGTCGACGACGTTGCTGCTCGAACTCGTGACGGGTGCGGTATTGGCACGTGCGCTGTTCTCGCAAGCGCACGCAGGCGCGAGAAGTCGCGCCGCCGTGAGCCACTCGAAACTGATCGTCGACACTGTCCTGCGAGCGTTGAGCTAGCCGATAAACGACCGAACCATTGCAGACAGTGACTGTCTGAATTAGGTTACTGGCTCTCACGGCCCGGAGAAATGAGGATCGACGTGTCCGAAGTGGTAGTCACCGAAGTGCGGGGACACACCCTCGTCGTCACCATCGATCGGCCGGAGGCGGCCAACAGCATCAACGCCGATGTGCATCGCGGTTCGGGCGCGGCGTCGGAGCGTGCATAGAACGCCGACGACATTCCGTCGATATCGATGGATTATGCTGCAGTGCAATGAGTTCCGCTAGAAGTTGCGGTTTTACGCAACGGAACCAGACGACCCCCGTGTTCGATCGGTTTTCGGTAGCCCCACAAGCGACAGCAGACGCGTCAGGAGTTCATCCCGCCAGGCCCGCGATGACCAGGAATGGTCGGCACCGGAGATTGCGGTGAATGTCGCGTGCGGCAGCAACTCTGCGTAACGGCGTCCGTATTCGAGCGGCACGATCTGGTCAGCGGTGCCGTGGATGACGTCGACGGGTCCGCCGTAACCGGCCGCCGCCGCGTACACGTCGAGGCCATCGCGGATGTCGTCGAAAAATGCCGGTCCGAGCCACATGCCGCCGAAGTCGAAGCCGCCGTTCTGCGCGACGGAATCGAGAGGCCGGCCCTGGATCTCGTTCTTCACGGCGATGTCGTCGACGACGACGCCTGCAGGTGACCACAGGGTGAGGCTTGCGACCTGGTCGGGGAGGAGCGCGGCCGCCATGGCCGCTTCCACCGCGCCGAGGCTGTGCGCGACGACGTGAACCGGTGCAGAGTGGTCTGTAGCGAACGACCGGATCATGGTCGACACCTGTTCGACCTCGTCACGCAGCGTGATGGCCTCGAACTCGCCGTCGCTGACGCCCTGCCCGATTCGGTCGTACGCGCGGACGACCGCTCCCGCCTCGACCAGGCGTCGGGCGATCTGCACGAAGAGACGCTGTGGTCCCACGCTGGATTCGCTGAAGCCGTGGACGATCAGAACGGGCGGTGCTGCTCCGTCGGCGTCGACGGACCGGTACTCGTTGCCACGGATCAGCTGACCACCGTGGCAGAGCGTGACCGGGGCCATGTCGGGGTTCTGGATGCGCATCTCAGTTGCTCCGGTCGGCGAAGCCTGCCGGTAAGTCTGCGGGTGCGGTGTCGATCACGGTCTCGTCGTCGATGCCGACGAACTCGAACAGGGTGATATGCGCGAACTCCGGCACGACGTAGATCGGATAGGTGGGGCCCTGATCGCGGAACCGGCGCATCTTGTCGAGGTGGTCGTTCTGGAACAGGACGGTTTTGGATCCGTCGAGTTCCACCCAGTGAGGGAAGAAGATGGTGCCGTGCAGAACGCGGTCCTCGGGAACGACGTTGACGACGACGCTCGTGCCGGTGGGCTCGTTCCACGAGATCTTGAAGACGCCGCGGCCGAGTCCGACGAGGTCGACTTCTTGTCCCTTGACCCACCGGCCCCCGACCATCCCGGAGTGGATTCGGTAGTCGATGGTGGTGGCGTTCTTGACGTACATCTCGTACTGCCACCCGTTGGCATAGGTGTAGATGAAGCGATGGCCGATGATCGAGTCCAGGGCCTGCTCTGGGGCGGGGTCCGCAACGCTGGTGTGAATGCTCATGACTCCATGATCACCCATTAATGCGTTTGTTGCAAACCTACATTTTTGCTGAGTAGTCTGGCTCGGTGGACGATTCCAACAGCACACCCGGCCTCGCCGATATCGCCCGCCGCCTGAGCGAGGAGATCGGCCCCTTCCGGCGCGTGCTGCTCAACACCTCCCGCTCACGCGCGGGGCTCAAAGCCCTGCCCGACGCGCAGATCGAGATCCTGCGACGGCTCTTTCCGGACAAGTGGGAGGGCCCCACAGCGCTCGGGCGTCAGCTGGGTTTGGCTCGCCCCACGATCAGCAACCTCGTCCGAACCATGGAATCGGACGGCCTCGTCGCTCGCCGACCCGACGACTCTGATGCTCGAAGCATGCGCGTCGGCCTCACCGATCTTGCACGAGAGCAACTTCGCGTCTACGACAATGCGGCGGAAGGGCTTCTCGTGGAAGTACTCGGCGACCTGACGCCGGCTCAGCAACGCACCCTGCGTGACGCCGTTCCGTTGCTCGGGCGGATCCGCGCAGAGCTGGAAACCAGCGAGGCTCCCTCTTCTCGTCATCCGCGACAGAGCTGAAGCGTCGAGACCTCTGGGAGCGAACGACGAGGCAGGCCGTATCGAGAGGCTCACCCGCCGACCATACCGAGCATCGGGGCCGCACCACTGGTCCAGCAGGCGGTGAGTTTCGAGGCGGTACGGTCGAGGGCGTGAAAACTTCGATCGTCGGCACCGGTGCGATGTGAGTATCTCCTCGAGCGACCGTGCATTCCTGGCCCGCGCTGTGGATTTGGCGGCGGAGGCGGCGCGCACGGGCAACGATCCGTTCGGCTCGGTGCTGGTCTCGGACAGCGGCGAGCTGTTGGCCGAGGACAGGAACAGGGTCGGCGACCTGAACGATCCCACCCAGCACCCCGAGATCGCGCTGTCTCGGTGGGCTGCGACCAACCTGGACCCCGGTGCACGGCGGTCATCGACGGTCTACACCTCCGGTGAGCACTGCGTGATGTGCTCTGCGAGCCACGGAATAGTCGGACTCGGCCGCATCGTCTACGCCACGTCGACGGCTCAATTGCTCACGTGGCTCGAAGAATTCGGTGCTGCACCACTGGCGATCACGCCGTCGCCCATCGAACAGATCGTGCCGGGCATCGTGGTGGACGGTCCGGTGGCCGAGTTCAGCGATGCCGTTCGTGAACTGCACAGGCAACGACACGCGTCTGCTCGGTAGCGCACTCGAGAACGAAGAGGGGAAGACCGTGCCGGACGGCATCGAGGTCGGAGCAGGGCGCCGTACGAGAGCGATGACGACCGCGCTCGCGATGACCGGCGGCGTCTGCGTGGTTCTCGCATGGCTCGAGTTCCTCCTCATTGGTCAGCAACTCGCGGTGGGATTGTGGGTCATCGCCGCGGCAGTCGTGGCAATCGCTCTCGTGCGCGCCTCCTCTGCTGGAAAGCGCGTAGCCGTAGGAACGTCGCTCGGGTCCGTCACCGTCGTCGCTCAGGCCGCATGGCTGGTGACAGGCATCCACGCTCTGTGGGTCACGACCTTGACCGCGACGATTGCGCTCGGCTTCTTTCTGCTCGCGACGGCGTGGGCAGGCCGTTCGGAAGCCTCCACTCGTAGGGCGGCCACCGCCATCCCGGCCGGCTTCGCCGCAGTGGTTGCACTGGTGGTCTCCGCCGTGGTGGTCAGCACTGCGGCCAGTCCGGCACCGCTGGTTCGATCGCTGCATGCACTGGGGCAGAGCAATTCCTTCGAGCCCGACGCGCAGTCAGCGACGACGATGGTCGACGGTGCCCGCCTCACCAACGACATCGAATACGGCTCGACGCTTCCGAATTCGTTCCTCGACATCTACATCGCCGACGACGATCCATCGGTCGGCCGGCCCACGTACATCACGGTTCACGGTGGTGGCTGGATCGTCGGGGACAAAACGGATGGTGCTCCCAGCACAGATTCCGGCGGTGCGTCGTGGGCCGGCCCATGCTCGACGCCGGCTACAACGTGGTGTCGGTGAATTACGCGTTTGCGCCCAGCTACCGATTCCCCACGCAGACAATCCAACTGGGCCAGGCCATGCAGTTCCTGGAAACGAACGCCGACCGCTACGGACTCGACATGAGTCGCGTCGTGCTCGCCGGAACCAGTGCAGGTGGCCACATCGTGGGCAACTATGCCACCGTGCAGACCAACTCCGATTACGCGCGAGCGCTGGGTATCGAACCCACCATGGACCGAAATGCGCTGAAGGCGATCGTGTTCGAGAGTGCTGCCCTCGATGTCGGCAGAGCGGGCGCGCCGCAATCACCGAGCCCGTCCAACGGTTTCTTCTTCGACGTCGCCGCCCGAAACTACCTCGATACCACCGACGCAGCACTGGTGGCGCAGGCGAACGTCATCGACAATGTCACCGCCGACTTTCCACCGAGTTTCATCTCCGACGGCAACACCGGTACCTTCCCCGATCAGGCAGCCGAACTGAGCGCCGAGCTGGACAGAGTGGGCGTCGCCAATCGCCTGAACCTGTACAGCAAGAACGAGGCGAGACTCGACCATTCGTTCATGTCGGTGGATTCACAGTGGACCGACGAATACAGCCGCCTCAAGATCGAGTTCCTCCGCGACATCGTCTGATTCATTGCGTCTCAGCTCGGTCCGAAACGCTCCGTTCGGATGTTCGCTGCCGAGTGACCCCTGTCCACCAACATGTCGGCCACCGTGTCGACGAAGCTCGTGGGACCGCAGATGTAGCATCGCGGCTCGAACTCGGCCGGCCATCCGTGGGCGTCCAGGTCCTCGACCGTGATGCGGCCGAGGGGCCGAGCGTTGCCGGCAGGTGCACGCCGCGTGTGGATCATGGTGACGTCCACGCCGGCCGGAGGGCGAGCCCACTCGTCCGCGAAGTAGACCTCCGCGGGTTCGCGCACGGAGTACAGCACCCGAAAGGGCACTCGGCCGCCCGTCGCGGACGCCTGAGCCCGAACCATTGCGCGTAGCGGGACGATGCCGGAACCGCCGCCCACCAACAGAATCGGTGGAGACGGGGTCTCGGAGGGCTGGGACGGCCGCCAGACGAACCATCGACCCACCGGCCCGCGGATTTCGATGCGATCGCCGACCTCTACGGCCTCGACCAGGTACGGCGACACCTCGCCGTCTGCGACGTTCTGCACCGTGATCTCGATGCGCGACGTGTCGTCGGGTGCCGACGCCAAGGAGTAGCTTCGCTGTGCGCTGTAGCCGTCCTCGGCGGTGAGCTTGACGTCCACGTGCTGCCCGGCGAGGTGGCCGGGCCAACCGTCGACGTCGAGAACGAGGGTGGATGCGGTGGGTGTCTCACGCCGCACGGTCTGCACCGTGGCAACGAGCCAGGGTTTCGCCCCGGCCGCCGATGTCACGTCAGTCGCCCTGATAACGCTGCTCGCGCCACGGATCTCCGTAGTCGTGGTACCCACCGCGCTCCCAGAAGCCTTGCTCGTTCTCGAGAGTGAGCTCGATGCGTGAGATCCACTTCGCCGATTTCCAGAAGTACAAATGCGGGACGAGAAGCCGTGCGGGACCACCGTGTTCGCGTGTC
This sequence comes from Rhodococcus sp. SBT000017, assembly GCF_003688915.1. Classification (NCBI taxonomy): domain Bacteria; kingdom Bacillati; phylum Actinomycetota; class Actinomycetes; order Mycobacteriales; family Nocardiaceae; genus Rhodococcus; species Rhodococcus sp. SBT000017. The sequence goes on along the minus strand of NZ_REFU01000001.1, from coordinate 2,052,085 downwards.
AGGGGAGCGCCGTCGAACTCGGTGACGAGCCAGGCCTTCCCGTCCCTGAGGTCCTCGAGGGGGAGGTTGGTGGTGTAGCCGTCGAAGCCGTGCACGACGACGTACCCGGCATCGGTATCGAGACCGTCCAGCAGAACGTCCAGGCTCACGCCCTTCCACGTGGTGTCGAGCTTCGACCATTTGGTGACGCAGTGGATGTCGACGGTCGGGCTCTCGTGCGGAAGTGCCGCGAATTCGTCCCAGGTCCAGCTGCGCGTATCGCCGCGTTCGGTGGTGATCGAAAAGGACCACGTGTCGGTCGCGACCACGGGCGCGGGCCCGATCGCGAGGACGGGAAAATCCTTGGTCAGATACTGACCGGGGGGAGTGCGCCCGTCGTCGCCGCGTCGTCGACCCACGAAGCCCTTCGAGATCAATGCCATGGTGGCAAATTGTGCGCTCGTGGTCGGGAGTCTGACAAGTCGAAGGCGCGTGCTCTAAGGCGGTCTGCGAAGACATCGACGATTCGACGGCGGAGGGAGAATGCGAATTCGACCGCCTGCCAGTACAGAATCCCGACGACGATCGACAGGGCGAATGCCAACCAAGGATGGTCGTCGCGCAGCGGCAGGTAGACCTGGAAGTGGGTCAGATAGATGAAGAGGGAGGCGCTCGCCAACACTCCTGCCACCCGGCTCAGCAACGCGGGGAACGGAATCGACGACAGCCACACCAACATGCACAGGCCGATGGTGACGATGACTTCTCGTTGCGTGTCGCCGAAGAAGAACCCGGGGACCGTGGCCACGATGGCCGCTGTCACACACAGTCGCTGCCGTATCGTGTTCGCCTGCGCCGCAGCCCAACCCAATGCGAACAACCAGAAGACGACCGACGCGGTCAGGATGCGGTTGGGGCTGTCGTCGATGTCGATCAGTCCGTAGCGGGTGACGAGTCCGAGGCCCACGAGTCCCATCGGGAACCAGAACGAATGGCCACGCTCGAGACGGTCGAGGAATGGAATGGCCAGTGCCGCAGCAGCGGCGAGAACGATGTACACGATCGCCTCGACAAACCAGTACCGCCATTCCGCAGACCACCCGTCGGGGCCGAAGATCCCATTGAGCAGAAAGGCACTGGTGATTCGATAATCCCCCGTGAGGGCGATGACCAATCCGATCCACACCATGCTGGGGACGGCTATCCGGGCAACGCTTCGGAGTACACGTCGAGTCCGTTCGTTTCGATCTGCGGCCCCGAGGTGAAAGCGGGCGAAGTTGTAGCCGGCTATCCCGAGAAGAACGTGGGCCCCGCCGAGTACCGCGAACAGGTGAATGTGCGAGCCGACGATCGCAACGATCGCGAGGGCGCGCAGCAGAACGTTCGTCTCCGTTCGGCACCAGCCGCGGCGTGAGCGCGGACCTCGATCGAAGTCTCGCACCGGTGTGGTGTGCCAGTTCCCGGGCAGATTGCCGAGCATGGCCTCCAGCCGCATGGACATTCGGACGTACGACAGCGAGTCGCCGCCCAAACTAACGAACGTACTGTCGTCCTCCACCTGTGAGCAGTGCAGGATCTCGGCGAACAACGCCTTCACGTCGGCGGTCGTCGGGACGGTGTCCGACGGGTCGAGATCGTGCCGGGCAGCGATGTCCGCCACCGCTCGCAGATCGGGTTTTCCGGTTGGTGTTCGCGGCAGTTGATCAACGAGACACACCCGAACCGCTGCCGCGGGAAGACCACTGGCCTGCGCGGCAGTGCGGCGGGCGGCGTCGATGTCTCCGCCCTCCGAGACGACGACCAACTCGTCGACACCACCGGTGCAGCACGCCGTCAGCCCGCTCTGCGCGAGCGCGGATTCGACGCGCTGAAGGTCTATACGCAGTCCGAACACCTTCGCGAATCGACTTCGACGGCCCACCACCTCGTAGAGTCCGTCGTCCGTGAGCCGGGCTAGGTCGCCGGTGTGCAGTTCTCCGTCGAGGGTGTCACCGAGGCGAAGGTCGTCGGGACTCTCGGCGTAGCCGAGCATGACGTTCGGCCCCGAGTAGACGAGTTCGCCTGTCCCACTGGGGCAGTCGTCGGCTACCTCTAGGCGGAAGGAACCCCCGGGGATCGGACGGCCGATGGTGTGCGGGTGAGTGGCGGCCAGATCGGATGGCAGATAGGCCATTCGGGCCGTTGCCTCGGTCTGCCCGTACATGACGAACAGGTCCCATCCCCGACGTCGACCCAGCTCGGCGTACTTCCGGACGCGGTCCGGCGGCATCTTGCCGCCGGCCTGCGTGATGTAGCGCAGATCGGGCAGATCCAGCTCCTCGAACCCCATCCGGTCGAGTAGATCGAAGGTGTACGGCACACCCGCGAACGTGGTTCCGCGCTGCGTCCGCGCGAGGGTCCAGAAGTCAGGATCGGTCACGGAAGAATCGGTCAGAATCAACGCGGCACCGCGCAGAAGGTGGCTGTGCACGACCGACAACCCGTAGCAGTAGTGCATGGGCAGCGTCGTCACTGCTCGGTCGGTGGCGCGGATGCCGAGATACTCCGCGATCGACTCGGCGTTGGACTGCACGTTTCGGTGCGAGAGTCGGACGAGCTTGGGTGAACCGGTCGAGCCGGACGTGCTGAGAAGCAACGCGAGGTCGGGGTGCAGGTGATGCCTGGGTCGTCGATCGTCCTTCTCGACGACACTGCGGCCGTCGACGGTGCGCACCACCACATCGGGCCGGTAGGCGTCGATCAGGCCGTCGAAGTGGCCTGAACTGTCGCCCGGAGCCATCAGTACCGGATGCCCGGCCCGCAGCGCCGCCAGATACGTGACGATCACATCGACGTCGTTTGACCCGGCGATCAGAACGAGGCAACGCGTCGTCCCGAGTTCCGATGCCCGACGCTCGACCCGTTCGTCGAGGTCACGGTAGGTGAGTGTCTCGTGGGACGTGATCAGGGCAGGTTCGTCACCGAAGCGGCCGAGATCGCGCGCGAAGCGCACACCGGGGCGGTCGAGGTAGGTCATCTCGCTGAGCACCGACGGAGTGTATATAAGGGATGCCGAACCTAACTAGACGGCTCTGCGCTGAATGCCTCCTCAGGCATCTGATCCGCCGACCGGTCCTGGGTCGTCAGGTGGGGATCCCAACGCGTCGGCGAGCATATGCATTGCTGCGGTGGTGGACAGTGCGCGCACACTCGCCCGGTCGCCGGGGAGATGAAGGGTGCGAGTGACGGTCGGCTGGCCGGTGGAGGCGATGGCAAAACAGACGGTGCCGACCGGCTTGGCCTCGGTGCCGCCACCCGGGCCCGCGACGCCACTGGTCGATACCGCGATGTCGACGTTCAGCCGCTTCAGTGCGCCTTCGGCCATCAGCGCGGCCACTGGCTCGCTCACGGCTCCGTGTCGATCGATGACCTCGGCGGGGACGTCGAGAAGGCCGGTCTTCGCCTCGTTGGCGTAGGAAACCACGGCCCCGATGACATACGCCGACGATCCTGCGCGATCGGTGAGACGTGCGGCGATCATGCCGCCGGTGCACGATTCCGCCGTGGCGATGCGATGCCCGGACAGACGGTTCGCGACGATGTCGTCGATGGTGGAACCGTCGGTCGAAAAGACCTGTGTGCCATGTTCTTTGTCGATGAGACGTTCGAGATCTGTGTATGCCGTTCGCGCTGATTCGGCGTAGCGGGTCACCATCTCGAGCTCGCCGCGACTCAGACAGGTGGTGATCTCGAGATCGCCGAATCCAGTGATCTCGCTTTCGGCCGTGCGCAGGGTTGCGGCGAGGTCGGCCTCGGACAGTCGATAGCCGCGAATGGTGTCCTGACGCATCTGTGTGCGGCGGGCGAGAACCTCGGCGATGGGAGCGCTGTCGAGGGCCTCCGGCCACATCGCCTGCAGTTCGCGAGGAGGGCCGGGCAGGATGAGGACGGCGGGCAGTGACCGGGAATCGTCAGCAGATATCGCGACTCCGGGTGCGGTTCCGGTCGGTGAAATGGACTGCGCGCCTGCCGGAACCATCGCCTGCTTTCGGATGCCGGCCCGTAGCGGCTCGGAGTCGGCTGCCGAGCTCATTCGGCTTCGCCACCGTTGCACGATCGCGTGGATACGTTCTTCGAGCTCGGCGTCCAGCGTCAATTCAAGGCCGTACAGCGCGGCGACGGTCGGAACGGTGAGGTCGTCCGCGGTCGGACCCAAACCGCCGGTGGTGACGATCAGGTCGACGCGTTGGTCGGCCAGAAACCGAACCTGCGCAGTCAGATCGTCCGGCCGATCACCGCAGACGGTGATGTGGGCAACGTCGACCCCCATCTCGAGAAGTCGCTGAGCAACCCACGGGCCGTTCCGGTCGGTGACGCGACCGGCCAGAACCTCGGTTCCCGTGACCACCACACCTGCTCGCACAGTCATCCTTCGACCTTACTGACTGGCGAGTGCCGGTGACTTCTGCGGTTGGCCCGGGTCCAAGAAGTGACATCGACCGCTACCGAGGAGACAGCCATGACCACCACCCACACCCCGGCGTCGGGGAAGATCGCCCCGCGGATCGGCCTCGTTCTACAGATCCTCGTGATCGTCTTCCTCCTGTTCGACGCGATCAGCCACATTCTGAATTTGCAGGTGGTGAAGGATGCATCGGTCGACCTAGGCCTGCGCGACGAGATGGCGCCGATCACCGGCATCGTCATGCTGGTCATCCTGGTTCTCTACGCAGTTCCCGCGAGGTCGATCCTGGGTGCCATCGTGCTCACCGGCTACCTCGGCGGTGCGGTGCTGACCAATTGGCGCGTCGAGAAGCCGCTGCTGAGTACGGTGTTCTTTGCGATCTATGTGGGTATCGCAGCGTGGGGAGCGCTGTACCTACGGGACGAGCGAGTTCGCAGCATCATTCCGTTGCGACGAACATAGATTTCCGAGTTCCTTCAGGTCGCCGCTGGACGACCGTTCGGATAGCCGAGGCTCTCCCTGTTCTCCGCAAACGCGCGCGCGTTCGCCGAGTGCTCGCAAAATCGTCGACGAACTCGCGCGCGTCTGACGAATGCGCGCGAATTTGCCGCGAAATTCATTGTCCACGAATGCAACTCGGGCTGATTCCGGTGGCTCCGCCGTCATACAGCGTTTCTCGGCGCGCGGTTCAGCTCAGTTCGGTCCCGTTTTCCGGCGGGTGTGGCACGTTCTCGTCGTCCACGTGCGCGCCCTCGATCGCGTCGGTTTCGGCGGTGTGCTCGCGGGGGCCGTCGTTGCTGCCGTGGGACGGAACTGCATCGCTTGCATCGGTCGGCATCGTCATTGAATCTCCACAGGGTCGAGGCGATAAGGTCGCCAACAGCTGGACCTCATGGGTGTGCCCCGCTGAGCTCAGAATTACACCCCGCGAAGACTTCATTCCCTGAAGGACGAGGACCGCATGAAATCGACAGGCGCACGAGGCTCGGTATGGTCGACGGTTGCGGTGATCGTCGGGATTGTTGCTGTCGGCACGGTTGTGGCCGGCCTGCTGCACGAACCGCAGCCTGAACCGATCGCGATTCCAGGCTGCGCGGAGGTCATTCCGCCAGAGGATTTGGTGCGAGTGAACTATGCATTCGTCAGCGAGGGCGACGCCGACGTTTCCGAGGTGCCGTGGAGGTTCGAGGCCAAAGCACAAGCGATGACCGATGCCCTGATCGTGGCACTACCCACCGGGGCAGTGGTCGAACCCGATCCGTTCGCACCGGCCTTCGGCTTCGACGCACTCGCAGTACGGCAGTCACTGGACGGATACGCCGACGCGTTCGGAACCGTCACCGTCGGCGATCGGACCGGCACGCTGACAGTCACTGTCTGGCTGTCCTCCGAGCCGGTCGGTCCGTGCTTCGCGGGCGTCGTCGACGAGCGCTCGACGCAGGCCGACGGAACAGTGCTCGACATTCAGGACAGCAAAGACGCGAGTCGCGTCGTTGCGCAGGCCACCGACGGCACCCGAATCGATGTGAGCGCCAACGGCGTACTGACGCTCGAGCAAGTCATCGATATCGCACTGGCACCCGGCCTTCGCGCGAGCGCGCCCGCCTGATCACTCGGCCCGCGGGTGTCGATCGACGCTGATCCTTTTCGTCGATCCATTCCGCACCTGGGCGTTCACTACCGTCGCCCACCGGCGGCATCCCGCGCACGACACCCGATCGTGAACAGTCACGTCCGCGCGCGTCCAGTGGCCTATCTTGAGTTCGATGCGAATAGCTGTGGTGGAGGACGACGACGGACTCGGGGATGCGTTGGTGGACGCGTTGACCGAGGTGGGGCACACGCCTGTCCGCATGCGCCGCGGTGCCGATGCCCTGCTCGGCTACCACGAGATGGACGTCGTGCTGCTCGATCTCGGACTACCAGACATGGATGGCCTCGAAGTTCTCCGAAAGCTCAGGACCCTGAGTTCGGTTCCGGTGGTGGTGCTGACGGCACGGGACGACGAGCGCTCGGTGGTCCGGGCACTGCGCGGCGGCGCCGACGACTACGTCGTCAAGCCGGCTCGTTTGGGTGAATTGCACGCGAGACTCGAGGTGGCCGCGCATCGTCGAAGCGCGGCGACCGAACCCACGGCGGACAGGCTGACACTCGGTGACGTCGTCGTCGATCTCTCCGGCCGTGCCGTCGAAGTCGGCGGACGCTCAGTTGCGCTGACCACCAAGGAGTTCGACCTGTTGGCCCATCTCGTGACGCGACGCGGCGAAGCAGTGAGCCGGGAACAGTTGATGGACGCAATCTGGGGCGACGCCTATGTCGCGATCTCACGAACGCTCGACGTACACATGACGGCGTTGCGTTCCAAGCTTGCTCGCCCGGGTGCGATCGTCACCATCCGCGGCTTCGGCTACCGCTGGGATACCTGACGTGCGGCGGCGAGTCCTGTTGGTGTTGATGATCTACTCCACCGTCGTCGTGCTTGCTCTGTCGGTTCCCCTCGCGCTGTTGGTCGGCCGCGAACGGGCTCAACGATTCGGCGAGAATCGGGCCGCCGCAGCATCGTTCTTTGCAGAACTCAGCTCGCGAGAAGACGAATCCGGTGTAGCCCGTATCCGAGAATCGTTGCAACGCTACAACAGTCTGTACGACGAGGGAGTTGCCGTCGTCGATCGCACCGGAGGGGTGCGGGCGACGTCCGGCCTGGACGTGCAGCGTTCCGACATCCAGCAGGCGGTGGCAGGAGCGTTGCGCAATCAGCGCGGCGACCTACCGTCGAGTCTGACGCCGTGGTCGGATTCCTCGGTGTTGATTGCCGCCCCGGTCGGTGGGGGAACGCAAGTGGACGGCGCAGTGGTTCTCGAGGCGTCCACCGATTCTGCGCGTCGGGACGTCGCAATTGCCTGGGTGGTCATCGCTGTCGGTGCCATGCTGATCCTCGCGACGGTCGCGGTGATCGCTGTTGCGTTGTCGCGCTGGGTCGTTCGTCCGCTGAGCGCATTGTCCTCGCGAGTCCATTCGTTCGGCGACAAGTTCCACGATCAGGTGTCGGTCGAGGGATCGCATCGTCTCGAGCCGGTGCCGTACGTCGGGCCACCGGAGGTGCGTGAGCTGTCCAGTGCCTTCGAGGCCATGGCCGACGACGTCGAGGCCGCCACCGCTGCGCAACGTCGATTGGTGGCCGACACCGCCCATGCTCTCCGGAACCCACTGGCAGCGTTGCGAATTCGGATGGACGTTCTGGGAATGCGGGTGCCGGATTCGGCAACCGATGCACACCTGCGGACCACACTCGAGGTGGATCGCTTGAGCTCCGTGGTGGAAGATCTGCTCGTTCTCGCAGCTGCCGAGACCCCGGCGAGCACCCGGTCTCCCGGCTGCGATCTCGGTGCGGTTGTCGCAGATCGAGTCGAATTCTGGTCGAGCACGATATTCGTGGCGGGAATGACCGTTCACGTCTCGGAGCCGGATGCCGATGCGGAGTGTCGCGTTGCGATGTCCGAGGACGACCTGACTCGAATTCTCGACGCTCTGCTGAGCAACGCAACCAAGTACGCCGGCTCCGGCTCCGGCATCGAGATCGACTACCGAAGCAGTGACGCGGACGTCACGATGTGGTTGTCCGACAACGGACCTGGCGTGCCCGCAGACGAACTCGGCAAGGTCGTCGATCGGTTCTACCGAGCCTCCGGTTCGCACGGCGACGGCACCGGTCTGGGTCTGTCGATCGTCCACGCTCTGACCGAGCGAGCCGGCGGATCCCTTCGGGTCATGGAGCGTCGACCAGTGGGACTGCGGATCGAACTGCGCCTTCCGAAAGTCGTTTCCTAAGGGAGTGTTAGGAAATCCGAAACGGCTTGGTTCCGGCCTGTGCTTGCCGTCACAGTAGGGAGGCTTCGGTTGCCGATCGTCGACCGGCAGCCCAAATGCCCGACTGTGGAAGGACCAAACCATGGCCAACGAGGCCACCTCGATCGCCGGTACGACGCTCCCGAGTCCACCCGTTTCCTCTCGCGCTGCCACCCGCCGTGCTGTCTTCAACACGCTGCGGGGGTCGTCCGGAAATCTGGTCGAGTGGTACGACGTGTACGTCTACACCGTCTTCGCAACGTATTTCGAGAATCAGTTCTTCGACTCCGCCGACAAGAATTCCACGATCTACGTGTACGGGATCTTTGCCGTCACCTTCTTGATGCGACCGGTGGGATCGTGGTTCTTCGGCCGGTATGCCGATCGCAACGGGCGCAGGGCTGCGCTGACGTTCAGCGTCTCGATGATGGCTGCGTGCTCGCTGGTCATCGCGCTCACTCCGGGCCGGGAGAGCATCGGCGTATGGGCCGCCGTAATCCTGATCCTGTGCCGCCTGGTTCAGGGCTTCGCCACCGGCGGTGAGTACGGTGCGTCGGCGACGTACATGTCCGAGGCCGCCACGCGCGAGCGTCGGGGATTCTTCTCCTCGTTCCAATACGTCACCCTCGTCGGTGGACATGTGCTGGCACAGGTGACTCTGTTGCTGATGCAGGTGTTCCTCGAGCGCGAACAGATCGAGGACTTCGGTTGGCGCATAGCCTTTTTCATCGGCGGAGTGGCGGCAGTGGTGGTCTTCTGGCTGCGCCGCAGCATGGACGAATCCTTGACGAAGGATCAACTCGCCGCCGTTCGCAGCGGTGCGGACAAAGCCTCCGGTTCTTTGAAGGAGTTGGTCGCCAACCACTGGCGCGCGTTGCTGATCTGCTTCATGGTGACCGCCGGTGGCACCATCGCGTTCTACACCTACAGCGTCAACGCACCCTCGATGGTCAAGACCGCGTACGAGGACCGGGGGATGACCGGTACCTGGATCAACCTCGCCGGACTGGTCTTCCTCATGCTGCTGCAGCCCATCGGCGGAATGATCAGCGACAAGGTGGGTCGCAAGCCGCTGCTCGTCTTCTTCGGCATCGGCGGCGTGCTGTACACCTACGTGCTCATCACGTACCTGCCGACGGCGACTTCGGTGGTGCAGTCGCTCGCACTGGTGTGCGTCGGTTACGTCATCCTCACCGGCTACACCTCCATCAATGCGATCGTCAAAGCGGAGCTGTTCCCCTCGCACGTCCGGGCACTCGGCGTCGGCCTGGGATACGCACTCGCCAACTCGGCCTTCGGTGGCACAGCACCACTGATCTATCAAGCCGCGAAGAACGGCGGGCACGTGGGTTGGTTCATCCTCTACGTGACGGTCGTGATCGCTATCTCGCTGCTGGTGTACATCTTCGTACTGCGCAACAAGTCCGAGACCGTGCTCGACCGAGAGCAGGGTCGAGCGTTCCAGTGACCTGTCACGCCTTACAGTGACTGACATGCCCGAGCCCGCAGCGTCGTTCTCACGTAGAACGGCGCTGCAGGCAGGTCTGTTGGCACTGAGCGCTGCCGTCGTGGGCGCCTGCACCTCGGACCCGCCGATGCAGCTGCGGCTCGCGGCGGGCGAGGTCGGCGGCTTCTTCTGGGAGTTCGCCGGACTGTTGTCCGACGCTGCCGCCGAAACCGATGCCGCCGAGATAGTTCCGCTCACGACGGCCGGATCCGTCGACAACCTCGAGGCGTTGGGATCTCGGCGGGCCGAGCTGGCCTTGACACTCATGGACGCCGCCTACAGTCATCCGAGCGGAGAGCTGGCAGCTGTCGGGTGCGTCTACGAGAACTACTTCCAAGTGGCTGTGCGGGCAGACTCAGCTATAGAAACCATGGACGATCTGCGATGGCGAAACGTGAGTGTCGGTGCCCCGGGATCCGGTGCCACCGAAGTATCTCAGCGAGTCCTTCGCGCAGCGGGTATGGCGGAAGCAGGTGCTGTCGAACAGGTTCAGCTGTCGATGAGCTCGGCGGCAGATGCTTTGACGGCCAACGAAGTCGACGCCGTGATGTGGGCGGGCGGGTTGCCGACTCCGGCATTTGCCCAGCCGCGAGCCGCGATCCGTCTACTCGATCTGGGCGCCGTCGTCGCTGATCTGAGACGCGAATTCGGTACCGCGTACGAGGCCGTGCGGGTTCCGGCGAACGTGTACGGCGAACACCCGGAGGTCACCACCGTCGGGATTCCGAATCTTCTGCTGGCACATCCGGAGGTGCCGGACCGTGTTGTCGCCGCACTGGTGAGTGTGCTTCTCGATCAGTCGTCCGGCCTCGTTCCCGGTCAGGCGATCGGCAGCCAATTTCTCGACGCGCGGTCGCTCGTCATGACCGGCAACATTCCCCTTCACCCCGGAGCCGAGCAGGAATATCGACGACGCCACGGATGATCGACGACCTCACAACCTCGCTGCGAGTCGGTGGTAGGCCGCGTTCCATCGCAGTGTCTGTTGGAATCCTCGTGTCGTGGTGTCGGAATCGATGGTGAGCAGCTCGACACCGATCATGTCCGAGAATGCCTCCAGCACAGGCAAGCCGATCGCGGTACTCAGAACCGTGTGGTGGGGCGCACCGGCCGTCAGCCAGGATTCCGCCGACACCGCGAGTGAGGGCTGCGGTTCCCATACCGCGCAGGCGACCGGCAGCTTCGGCAGAGCCTCGTCGGGCTCCACGACGTCGATCACGTTGGCAGTCAATCGGAATCGTTCACCGACGTCCGAGAGTCCGACGACTACGCCATGGCCGGGGTCCGCCGTGAAGCGCAGGCGCACTGGGTCTTCGCGGCCACCGATGGACAGTGGATGGATCTCCAGGGTGGGCCGCGAGTCGGTGATCGAGGGACATACTTCGAGCATGTGCGCGCCGAGGATCTTCTCCGCCCCCGGGACGAGGTTGTAGGTGTAGTCCTCCATGAACGACGTTCCACCGTCGAGACCCTCGGCCATCACCTTCATGGCGCGCAACAACATCGAGGTCTTCCAGTCGCCCTCACCGCCGAACCCGTAGCCGTCGGCCATGAGGCGCTGCACCGCTAGGCCCGGCAACTGGCGGAGCCCACCGAGATCCTCGAAGTTGGTGGTGAAGGCCTTGAAGCCACCCTCGGTGAGGAACTGCCGTAGGCCGGCCTCTACGCGGGCGCCGTACCGCAGTGATTCGTGGCGGTCGCCGTCTTTGTCGAGGCTCGGCGCGATGTCGTACAGCGACCGGTATTCGTCGATGAGGTCGGACACGGACGAATCGCTCACGCCGTCCACGACCTCGACCAGATCGTTGACGCCGTAGGTGTTGACGGAGACTCCGAATCGCAACTGCGCTTCGACCTTGTCGCCCTCCGTCACTGCGACGTCGCGCATGTTGTCGCCGAAACGTGCCAGGCACAGTGACCTCAGCTCCGCGCGGCCGAGAGCTGCTCGCACCCACTGTTCCGCCCGCTCGATCACCGCGGGATTGTCGACGTGGCCTGCCACGATCGTGCGCAGAACACCCACCCGAGATTCGACGTGTCCGAACTCGCGGTCGCCGTGGGCGGCCTGGTTGAGATTCATGAACTCCATGTCGATCGTCGACCACGGCAACGACATTCCGGCCTGCGTGTGCAGGTGCAGCAGCGGCACGTCCAACGCGTCGAGCCCGGCGATCCACATCTTGGCGGGGGAGAAGGTGTGCATCCAGGTCACCACGCCCACACATTCGTCGGCGGCGTTCGCCTCGCGCATGCAGCGCAGGATGGACGACGCGTCGAGCAGCACCGGCTTCCAGACCACCGAGACGGGTAGTGCCGCATCGAGTTTGTCCGCGATCTCGCGGGACTGGACGGCTACCTGATCGAGTGTCTCGGGGCCGTAGAGGCTTTGACTGCCGGTGAGAAACCATACTTCGGACATGGGGGTACCTCCGTGGAGAGAAGATTCGGCGCGCCGGTCAGCGCTGGCCGTAGACGTTCTGGTAGCGGTCGTAGAGTGCGTCGACCTTCGAGCTCGGAATGGGAAGTGGTTGTCCCAGTTGATAGGACAGGTGTACCGACCTCGCGACGTCCTCACACATGACAGCTGCTTTGACGGCAGCCCTGGCCGTCGGCCCCACTGCGAACACGCCGTGGTTCTGCATCAGGACTGCCGGAGATCGACTGTCTGCCAGGGTGTCGACGATGCCGCGGCCGATCGAGTCGTCGCCGATCGTGGCGAAGGGCCCGACCGGAATGTCGCCGCCGAACTCGTCCGCGCACATCGTGGTGACCACCGGAATCGGTTCCCCTCGGGCCGCCCACGCCACCGCATAGGGCGAATGTGTGTGCACCACACCGCCGATGTGTTCCAGGTGTCGGTAGACATAGGCCTGCGCCTCGGTGTCCGAGGACGGTGCATGGTCGCCCTCGACCACCCTGCCGTACAGATCGCACACCACCATGTTGCCGGGCGTCAGGTCGTCGTAGGAGACGCCACTGGGCTTGATGACCATCAGGTCCCGGCCGGGGACCCGCGCCGAGACGTTGCCTGCCGTCCACACGACCAGTCCGTACCGCACCAGCTCGGCGTGCAGGGTGCATACGTCGCGGCGGACCTCCTCGATGACCTCACGCACGTCGTCGACAACGGTCATCATGCATCCACCTTTCGGGTCAGTGCGTCGCGTCGGAGTGCTCGCAGACGGCGCATGATCGGCACGTCCCGGCCGAACCGGTCGTGCAATTCCAGATAGATCTCGAAGAGAGCGTCGTACGCCTGAGATCGCGATTCGTCGGGCACGAATGCGGCGCGACGAACCTTGCCCATCGACTTCGATGCAACGGGCACATCGGAGTAGCACCCGGCCGCCACTGCGGCATGAATGGCGGATCCCAGGGCCGGTCCCTGGGCAGAGTCGATGACCGACAACGGCATTCGTAACACGTCGGCGTAGATCTGCATGAGCAGGGGGTTACGGGCCAGCCCACCCGCCACCACGAACTCCTCGACCGGAACGCCGCTGTCGCGGAACGTCTCCACGATGACGCGGGTTCCGAACGCCGTAGCTTCGAGCAGCGCACGGTAGGTGTCCTCGGGACGCGTGGCCAGCGTGGTCCCGACGACCAGCCCGGAGAGCTCGTGATCCACCAGAACCGACCGGTTCCCGCTGTGCCAGTCGAGCGCGACGAGCCCGTGCTCACCCACGTCCTGCGTCTGCGCGAGCCGCGTCAGGTGTTCGTGGACCGACTCACCTGCCGCGGCCGCCGCCTCGCTGTACGACGCGGGAACCGAAGTGCGCGTGAACCATCCGAAGATGTCGCCGACGCCGCTCTGTCCTGCCTCGTAGCCGAACGATCCGGCGACGATTCCGCCGTCCACCACCCCGCACATGCCGGGAACTTCCTTCAGCACGGTCGAACTCATCACGTGGCAGGTCGATGTTCCCATGATGGCGACCATCCGGCCCGGTTCCACCGCTCCGGCCGCGGGTGCCGTCACGTGCGCATCGACGTTGCCGACAGCAACGGCGATACCCTCGGGCAGCCCGGTCCATTGCGCGGCCTCGGCGGTCAACGTACCTGCTCGAGAACCCAACTCGCCCAACGGCTGATCGAGCTTGTCGGCGACGAAGGAACCGAAGCCCGGTGCCAGTCCGGTGAGGAAGTCGACGGACGGGTAGTGCCCGTCCTGATAGATGCCCTTGTATCCGGCTGTGCACGCGTTGCGTACGTAGTGTCCGCAGAGCTGCCAGACGATCCAATCGGCCGCTTCGACCCATCGGTCCATCGCGTCGTAGATCTCGGAATCTTCCTCGTGAATCTGCAGCGCCTTGGCGAACTCCCATTCCGAGGAGATCAGTCCGCCGTAGCGAGGGAGCCAACTCTCGCCGCGACGCGCAGCGAGATCGTTGATGCGGTCGGCCTGCCCCTGTGCTGCATGGTGTTTCCACAGTTTGACGTACGAGTGCGGACGATCGGCGAAGCGTGGATCCTCGCACAGCGGAGTGCCGTCGGCGTAGGTGGGCACCATGGTGCACGCAGTGAAGTCGGTTCCGATGCCGACCACTTGCTCGGGTGCGATGCCTGCGGCGGCCAGCGCAGCCGGAACCGCACGACGCAGGACGTCGCGATAGTCGTCGGGCACCTGCAGGGCCCACGCGTCGGGCAATCGCACCGTGCCGTCGGGCAGCGTCTCCTCGAGCACCGCGTGTCGGTAATCGTGCACTGCCGAGGCGATTTCGGCACCGTCGGACACTCGAACGACGACGGCGCGTCCGGACAGTGTGCCGTAGTCGACCCCCACCGTGTATCGGTCAGCGTTCATGGGAACTCCCTGGTGTGTTGCGGTATGGGTCGTAGTCATCTACGTCTCGCCGTCATCAGTCGCTGGGCCACGACGAACAGAAGCAGTAGGACTCCGATAGTGATTCGCGTCCACCAGGAACTCAGCGTTCCGTCGAACGCGATGAATGTCTGGATCGCACCGAGAATGAGCACGCCTACAAGCGAACCCAGCACGTATCCGCGTCCACCGGTGAGCAACGTTCCGCCGATCACCACCGCCGCGATCGCGTCGAGTTCCATACCGACGGCGTTGAGGCTGTAGCCGGACAGGGCGTAGAAGGAGAAAAGGAGTCCGGCGAGTGCAGCGCAGAATCCACTGATCGCGTAGACGCCCACCTTCACCGCGGCAACTTTGAGCCCCATCAGCAGTGCGGACGCTTCGTTGCCGCCGATGCCGTACACCGAGCGACCGAAGCGGGTGCAGGCCAGGACGTACATGGCGACCGCCACTACGACGAGTGCGATCACCACGCTCCACGTGATCGTGTAACCCCCGGGGAGTTCGATCACGGCGAAGGCGATGGACGAGAAGGTGTCGTCGGTGATCGGAATGGACTCGACGCCGATCATGTAGCACAGGCCGCGGGCGAGGAACATGCCGGCGAGTGTGGCGACGAACGGCTGAATCTGCAGGTAGTGAATCAACGCTCCCATGATCGTGCCGAGCACCGTTCCGCACAGCAGCACCACCGCCATGACGACGAACGGCGACCAGCCCAATTGCAGTGTGCGTGCAGCGATCATGGTCGACAGTGCCACTACGGATCCGACGGACAGATCGATACCCCCGGTGAGGATCACGAACGTCATTCCGACCGCGAGAACGATCAGGAAGGAGTTGTCGATCAGCAACGACAGGAACACCTGTGGGTCGGCGAATCCGCTGTAGCGGAATTCGCCGAGTCCGAAGAGGCCGATGAACAGCGCGAATGTTGCGATGACCGGCAGGAATCGGGTCGGCGGAGAGTAGCGCCGGATGCGGTCCCACGTCGACGGCGACGGGACCGGTGCACTGGTGGAGGTGGTGGGGGGAGCAGTCAGCAGATCACTCACGCTCGTACCGCCTTGGTCGAGTCGGGTCGCACGAAGGACCGCAGCGTGGCGCGGATTCGCGGTGATTGCAGGAGGCAGACCACGATGATGACGACTGCCTTGAACAGGTAGTTGGCCTCGGACGGAATGCCGACGTTGGTGATGGTGCGAGTGAGAGTGCCGATCAGCAGTGCGCCGACCACGGTGCCCGCGATGGAGAATCGGCCACCGGTGAGCGCGGTGCCGCCGATGACGACGGCCAGAATGGCGTCCAGCTCGATCCATTGGCCGAGGCTGTTGGCGTTCACCGAGTTGGTGTTGGCGGCAATGATCAGGCCGGCCGTTCCCGAGCACACCGCGGCGAACACGTAGACGGTCCAGACGATCGTGCGCGAGCGCACACCGGCCAATCTGCTTGCCTCCGGATTGATTCCGACTGCCTCGACGAGCATTCCCAGAGCGGTGCGACGCGTCAGCACCGCGGTACCCGCAACCACCACGAGCGCGATGATGAGGGCGAGCGGCAGACCGAGAAAGGTGCCGGACGCGAGTTCGCTGAACGCAGCGTTGTTGACGGTCGTGATGTTTCCGTCGGTGATCAACATGGCGAGCCCACGGCCGGCGACCATCAGAATCAACGTCGCGATGATGGGCTGAATACCGAAGACGGACACGAGAAGTCCGTTCCACAGACCGAGCAGCAAGCACGCGCCCAGCGCCCAGACGACGGCCATGATCATGGTCGTCGTGGCACCCTCGTCCGGTGCGGCGGCGATTCGGGTGCAGGCGACCGCGGCGGCGATCACTGCGACCGCGCCGACGGAGAGGTCGATACCGCGAGTGGCCACCACCAGCGTCATGCCGACGGCGACGAGGATGAGGGGCGCGGAGTTGCGCGCGATGTCGACGACGTTACCGAACAGTCCGCCATTCTCGATGCGAATATCGAGGAAGTCCGGTGTGACAACGACATTGACGACGATCAGTGCGATCAATGCCAGCAGCGGCCAGACCACGGGCTGGGTGAAAGCGGAGCGGACGCGCGCAGGCGCGGCGGTCTTCGGTTCGAGAGTTCGAGTCATGGTGCGACAGTCCTGTCGATGTTCGAGGCGGTGACCGCGGTGGGTTCGTCGGTACGAACGCCCGCTGCGATGGTGGCCAGCACGTCGCCCACCGACACTCCGTCGTTGATGCGTTCGTCGATCTTGCGGCGATCGCGCATGATCACGATGCGGTCGCTCAGGCGCAGAATCTCTTCGAGTTCGGCGGAGATGAATACCACCGACATTCCCCGGGCCGCGAGATCGGCGACCAGAGTTTGAATCTGAGCTTTCGCGCCGATGTCGATGCCACGCGTGGGTTCGTCGAGGATCAGCAGTTCCGGTTCGGTGATGAGCCAGCGGGCGAGCAGAACCTTCTGTTGGTTGCCACCGGACAGGTTGCGCATCGAGGCATTCGGATCTGCGGGCCGGATGTCGAGTGCAGTGATGTAGTCCTGCACGAGCTTGTGTCTCGTCGCTCGGGGAATGGGTCGTAGCCATCCCCGCTTCGCCTGCAGTGCGAGCATCATGTTGTCTGCCACCGACAGGTCGCCGACGACGCCGTCTGCCTTGCGATCCTCGCTGGTGAGCGCGATGCGTCGGTCCGCGGCCTGCCGAGGACTGCGAATGCGATGTTTGGTGGAGTGCACCTCGATGGATCCGGAATCCGCCCTGTCGGCCCCGGCGAGCAGTCGGGCCAATTCGGTGCGACCTGAGCCGAGCAGGCCTGCGACGCCGACGACTTGGCCTGCGTGAAGGCGAAGATCCGTTGCCTCGAGAGCGCCCTTGCGGCCGATGCCGAGTACCTCCACGACGGGAGCGTCTCCTGGCGCCACCACTACCGGTTCGCGGCTGTCGAGTTCGCGCAGAGTGTCGAGTTCGCGTCCGATCATCAGCTCGACCAACTCGAACTGCGGGGTGTCGGCAACCAGTCGCTCGGAGACGAACTTGCCGTTTCGCAGGATCGTCATCCGATCGGAGATGCGATAGATCTGGTCGAGGAAGTGCGAGACGAACACGATCGACGTCCCGTTGCCCCGAAGACGCTCGATCACCGAATACAGAGTCTCGACCTCGTCCTTGTCCAGACTCGACGTCGGTTCGTCGAGGATCAGAACCCGAGCATCGACGTCGACCGCGCGGGCGATCGCGACGAGTTGCTGCACGGCGATCGGGTGATCACCGACGATCGACGACGGTTCGATGTCGAGACCGAGCCGGTCCAGAGTGGTGCGTGCACGACGGTTCATCGCGCGTCTGTCGATTCCGCCGATGGCTCCCAACACTTTTCCGGGGAGCCGACGGGGTTCGCGGCCCAGGAGCATGTTCTCGGCAACCGTCAGATTGGGAAGCAGATTCACTTCCTGGTAGACGGTGCTGATACCTGCAGCCTGGGCCGCGCTCGGAGTGGCGAACTCGTGCTCGGTCCCGTCGATGGTGACGGTTCCGTTGTCGATCGAATAGACGCCGGTCAGAGCTTTGATCAACGTCGACTTACCGGCACCGTTCTCACCCATCAGTGAGTGCACTTCGCCGGGAAAGAGTCGGAGCGAGACCCCGTCGAGGGCTCGAACGGCACCGAAGGTGATCGAGATGTTCTTCATCTCCACGATGGGAACCGGCTCCGCAGCGGGAACGGTATCGGTGGTCATGAAGACGTACCTCAGTACTGGCGGTCGGCGAGTACGGCGGCCGCCTGATCGGACGTGAAAGTGGTCTCCTCGGTGACGACCCGCTTGGGTACGTCCTCACCCTTGACGACTTTGTCGGTCAGCTCCATCAGCTGAGGTCCGAGAAGGGGATTGCACTCGACGATGAAGTCGATCTTGCCGTCGGCGAGGGCCTGCATTCCGTCCTTGACAGCGTCGACCGTGATGATCTTGATGTCCTTGCCCGGCACCAGTCCGGCGGCCTCGATGGCTTGGATTGCGCCGATGCCCATGTCGTCGTTCTGAGCGAAGACGACGTCGATCTGGCCGCGGTTGGAGTTCAGGAACGACTCCATGACCTGCTTGCCGCCGTCGCGCGTGAAGTCGCCGGTCTGCGACGCTGTGATGGCGATGTTCGGCTCGCTGCCGATAGCCTGGCGGAATCCCTCGGCGCGGTCGATGGCCGGAGCGGCACCGGTGGTGCCTTCGAGTTCGACCACGTTGATCTTGCCGTCTCCGGTGGTATCGGCGATCGCGCTGTTCTGCACCAACCAGTCACCGGCCTTTACGCCTTCTTCGACGAAGTCCGACCCGAGGAATGTCGCGTAGAGCGAATCGTCGGTGGTGTCGACCGCACGGTCGGTGAGAATCACGGGGATGTCGGCTCGCTTCGCTTCCTGCAGAACAGGTTCCCACCCGGTCTCGACAACCGGGCTGAAGGCGATGACGTCGACCTTCTGCTGGATGTAGGTGCGAATCGCCTTGATCTGGTTCTCCTGTTTCTGCTGTGCGTCGGAGAACTTCAGATCGACGCCGGCTTCGGTGGCTGCCTCTTGAATCGATGTCGTGTTCGCGGTCCGCCAGCCGCTTTCGGCACCGACCTGGGAAAAGCCCAGGACGGTACCGCCTTCGCTGCCGCCGCCGGACGCGTCGTCGCCTCCGCTGCTGCACGCGCTCAGGACGATCGCGCCGCTCAGGACGAGCGCGCTTGCCGCAAAAAATGTTTTGGACGCCATGGTGATCTCCTCGATGTCGCCACTCCGCTGTGACGTGTGCAACATAGTGTGAGCGTTAACATCGGCAGTCGTCAATAGTTCGGCCAAGATCGATCGAAGAATTGTTAACGCTCACCCACGGTGGTCGACAGAGAACTTCCACTCGATGAGGGACCGGTACGTCTCGCCGGTGTTCAGTTCGGCCGACGGGAAGTTCGGATGATTCGGCCCGTCGGGAAACAGCTGAGGTTCGAGCGCTATGCCGTCTCCCTGGCGCAGCATGGTTCCGCGGCGCGAGACATCGCTACCGTCCAGGAAGTTGCCGGTGTACACCTGCAGCCCGGGCTGATCGGTCCACACCTCGAGTGCGGTACGGCTGCGCGCCGAGGAGAGCCTTGCCGCGCACCGCAACCCGTCGCCGTCGACGACGAAGTTGTGGTCGATTCCCCTGGCCGCCGACAATTGCGGGTGGCCGGCGCGGGCGAGATCGCCGACGCGACCCGGCTCTCGGAGATCGAGCGCACTGCCTGCGACGTCGTCGATGCTCCCGGTGGGAATGCCGTCCGGATTCACGGGAGTGAACGACGACGCGAAGACCTGGAGCACGTGGTCGTCGATGCCGTGACCGTCGAGGTCGAAGTATGCATGCGAGGTCAGGTTCACCACGGTCGTCGCGGTCGTGGTGGCGGTCAACTCCAAGCGCACGGTGTCGTCCGTGACCGAGAACCGTGCCCGCGCACGAACCTCGCCCGGGTAGCCCTGATCCCCGTCCGGGCTGATCAGTTCGAGTTCGACCGAGTCCACCGATCGCTCGACGACGGTCCAGTGTCGCGAGTCGAAGCCGTCGGCGCCGCCGTGAAGGTGATTGACGCCGTCGTTGATCGTCAGCTGTACCGGCCGTCCGTCGATGTCGAGCCGTCCATCCGCGATGCGGTTGGCGTACCGACCCACCGTGGAGCCGAAATAGGCTGTGGACGAGCGTAATTCGCTCTCCCCGGCTAGGCCCACGAGAACGTCGCGTCGCTGTCCGTCGCCGCAGGTGACCGACATGCGCTGCAGGGTGGCACCGTAGGTGAGCACGTCCACCTCGACGCCGGGCGCGGAGCCGATCGTGACGGTCTGGCTGGAATTCTCATCGGATGGCACGGCTCGACGATAGCGCCGGCCAGTGGGATCGGTGCTGTGATCGTTGCGTGCGGCGGGCGGCGCGACCCGCATTCGCACGTGCGCATACTATGGTGTGATGCAGGCCACATCGTCTCGCGTTCACTGACGAAGATGCACGAAAACTGTGAGCGCCCAATCGATCTCGGTCTGTCGATCGCACCAGGAATCCGCCGAACAGGAGAAATCGTGGCAGACAACAGAGCAGTGACGTACGCCGGACCGGGCAAGGTAGAGGTTCAGGACATCGCATTTCCGGGCCTGGAGTTGACCGACGGCCCCGGAGTGAACCCGGCGAACATCGGACGCAAGTGCGAGCACGGAGTGATCCTGAAGGTCGTGTCGACCAACATCTGCGGCAGTGATCAGCACATGGTCCGTGGGCGAACTACTGCACCTGAAGGGCTGGTGCTCGGCCACGAGATCACCGGTGAAATCGTCGAGGTCGGACGCGACGTCGAGTTCCTGAAGGTGGGAGACATCTGCTCGGTTCCGTTCAACATCGCCTGCGGACGGTGTCGAAACTGCAAGGAGCGCAAGACGGGAATCTGTCTCAATGTGAACCCCGATCGACCGGGCTCGGCATTCGGCTACGTCGACATGGGCGGGTGGGTCGGCGGCCAGGCCGAGTACGTCATGGCACCCTACGCAGACTTCAACCTGCTGAAGTTCCCCGATCGCGACCAGGCTCTGGAGAAGATACTGGACCTGACCATGCTCTCGGATATCTTTCCCACCGGATTCCACGGGGCCGTCACCGCAGGAGTGAAACCCGGTGCGACGGTGTACATCGCGGGCGCGGGACCGGTCGGCCTCGCCGCCGCAGTCGGTGCGCAATTGCTGGGAGCATCGGTGGTGATCGTCGGCGACATGAACGCCGAGAGGCTGGCCCAGGCGCGAACGTTCGGCTGCGAGACCGTCGACGTGGGCAAGGGCGCACCGCAAGATCAGATCGAACAGATTCTCGGCGTGCCCGAGGTCGACGCCGCGGTGGATGCGGTGGGCTTCGAGGCCCGCGGTCACGGTGGAGATTCGTCCAGGGAGGCCCCGGCCACGGTCCTGAACTCGCTGATGGACATCACCACAGCGGGCGGCGGAATCGGCATCCCGGGGTTGTACGTGACCGGCGATCCCGGCGGTGTGGACGAGGCTGCTCAGCGTGGTGCTCTGTCGCTCAGCCTCGGCACCGGTTGGGCAAAATCGCTGTCCTTCGCCACCGGGCAGTGCCCGGTGATGAGCTACCACCGCGAACTGATGAATGCGATTCTCTCGGAGCGGGTCTCGATCGCGAAAGCTGTCAATGCAACTGTGATCTCGCTCGACGACGCTCCGCGGGGCTACCGCGAATTCGACAGTGGAGTCGCACAGAAGTTCGTCATCGATCCACACGGCATGATCGCCAGCTGACGCCACCGCGCGACGACGGCCGCCCTCGCTACCCAGTGTGAGAGGGCGGCCTTTCCGTGTGTGCAACGGACGCAACCCGAACCGACAGGCCACGCGAGGCGAATCCCGCCGACGACCCCGCTTCGGATGTCCTGGTGCAGTGTGAGCGGTGTCACTGGTGTGTACTTCAACTGTTCCGATGCCCCGAGGCAAGTAACAGGTATGACGATGATGCGTTTCGGCCCGACCCGGATCCGTCCCGGGCGGCACCCGAACACGGTGATGCCACCTTCGGACGAGGCAGGTGAATTCGCAGGAGTCTACGAGGACCATGCCCGCACGATCCACCGGTACCTGGCTCGTCGAGTGGGAGTCGACCTCGCCGACGACCTGACGGCGGACACGTTCTCCGTGGCGTTCTCGGGATGGGCGAGCTACGACCCGACCAGGGGCGGCGTGCTGCCTTGGCTGTACGGCATTGCGGGACATCAGCTCTCACGGCACCGCCGCCGCGAGGTCTCGGGCTACCGTGCGTTGGCGCGACACGGCATCGATCCGGTCGCGGAGACGGGCTTCGAGTCCGCTGTCGTCGACCGAGACAGTGCACATCGTCGGACCCAGGCACTAGCAGGCGCGTTGGCCGCCCTGTCCTCGTTCGACCGGGACGTCCTGCTGTTGGTCGCCTGGGAAGACCTGACGTACGAGCAGGTCGCGTCGGCGCTCGACGTGCCCGTGGCGCGCGTTCGATCTCGACTGCACCAGGCCCGCAAAACTTTACGATCGTTCGAGGAGAAATCATGAACCTGCACGAGACCGACATGAGCACCTTCGAGCGAAGCGGCAGCCTGCGCGAGTTTCGCAGCGGCATCGCACCGATGTCCGATCAGGCCTATGCCGAGGGGCTCGCTGCGGCCACCGAACCGGCACCGGCCGAAAAGGCGGGCCCGGCATTCGGTCGATGGACCGCTGCCGCCGCAGCCGTCGTCGCAGTGATGGTCCTCGGCCTGCAACTCAGCGGAGGCGGTACGCCGAGCGAGGCAGTGGCGGCCACCGTTCTCGACAGAGCGGCCGTCGCCGCGTCCTCGGCACCGCCCTTGGATCTGCCATCCCAGGGGTGGGTGTACCGGGAGATCTTGCGGCAGAACGGGCCGAGTTGGGTGACTGTTCAGGTATGGGAATCCGTCGACGGCAGTGCTCCGGGCCTGATGACCTCGACCGAGAACGGTGCGTCGCAGTCGACGACGCTTCCGGTGGGCGACCAGTCGATCCTCGCGTCTCGTTCGCTGTCCGCACTCGAGCAATTGCCCGACGATCCGGCGAAGGTTCTCGACGACTTGAGGAAAGACCCGGCCACCGCAGCCGACATGTCGCTGAACGACGTCGACGAAGACGTCGCCGTGTGGGAGCAGATTCGAGCCCTCAGTGAGCGGGTGCCGGTGCAGAAGCAATCGGTACTGTTTCGAGCGGCCCAGGACATCGAAGGTCTCGATGTCGAATCCGGAGTCACCGATGCCGCCGGCCGTAGTGGCACCGCACTGGGTCTCGACGATCCTCGACTGGGAATCATCCAGCTGGTGTTCAGCGACGAAGACGGCCGGTTGCTCGGAGAACGAATTCTGCAGCGCGACAACCGATCGACTCAGTTCTCGAGTTCGGTGACGAACATCGCGGTCGTGCCGGCCATCGGTGACGTCCCAGCGCCGCGATGACGAGGGACGCACCTATGCTGGCGTCATGTTCCTTCTCTTCGGCTTCGGCAGCAAGCGCAAACACATCGGCTCGGGTGCCACGCGAACCTGCCCACGCTGCCACAACGTCACGCAGTGGGCGCGCATGAAGCAGTACCAACAGTTCACGCTGTTCTTCGTGCCGGTCGCACGCTGGAAGCGAGTCGAGTTCGAGGAATGCGGAATCTGCGGCGAGGCAGTGTCGGTGTGAGTGCCTGCAGAATTCTCGTCTCGTGAGGATCGCCGAGGACTATGCGGCGTGGAAGGCGCTCGGCCCCGGCGGGCTACCCGCCAACGTGGTGGGTTGGGCCATCACCAAGATCCTCACCCCGCTCGGTAGGGATCCGCTGACCGTCCGTGACGCCGTCGCCGACGCTGCCTCGCCGACGTGGGAACTGCCGGCCCGGCCCGGGCCCCGTCCCTCGGTTGCCCCTTATCCGATTCCGCATCGCCAGCTGAACGGCATCGCGCCGGGCGGCCCGGTGTCGGTGTTCGACGTTCTCGAGTCCCACGCGCGAACCGACTCCGATCGCCTGTACCTGGGCACGAGTCATTTCGAGAAGCGCGGGCAGGCCCTGTACGTGGTCGCCGAGAACCGGCGACCCGGTGTGGTGACTCGAGCAGGCGGGGAGATCGCTCACGTCCACCCCAGCGACGGGTCGCTGCACGTCGTCGCGCAGCACGGCGATGCCCAGCGCATCATCGATGCCGGTTGGGGAGAACTGCATCCGTTGGCCGGCCGCCCACCGATCGGACTTCCTGAGCCCTACGTGTTGTTGTACTCGCCCCGAGACCGCTACGACGTAGAGCAGATCACCAGGATCCTCGATCGTGTTGTCGAAACCGCCTTGCGCACCGGCTGATTGCAGCAGTACCGCTCGGGGGCTCGGCAGCCAACGCGGGCTGCCGAGCCCCCGCGAGCGACTCATGCCGGTGCCAGCACCACCACCGAGTTGTGTCCGCCCATTCCCAGGGACGATTTGACGGTCAATCCGGGCTCCGCCGCGGTGAAACCGTCGAGCAGCAGGGGGTGAGCATCCGAGACCTGCGGGGCAGCCGGCACGAGTCCGCGCTCGAATCCCATGACCGCAGAGATGGTTTCGATCGCCGACGCGGCTCCTTGGCAATGTCCCGTCAACGGCTTCACCGAGTACACCTGAGCGTGGGAGTCCAGCACTGTCTCCAACATGGTGGCTTCTGCCGCATCGCACTGAGCGGTGCCGGGGCCGTGGGCATTGAGATACCGCACCTGCTGGGCAGTGACGTCGGCGTCGACCAACGCCTGCTCGAAGCAGGCCCGCACCTGGGTGAGCGCAGGGTCGATCGAGGTGGCATGAAACGCGTCGTGTGTCATCGAACCGCCGAGTACCCGTGCATACGAGGCCGAGCTGCGCGTCGACAGAACGAAGGCCGTTGCGGCCTCACCCATTCCGAACCCGCGGCTGCCCTCTTGGAACGGCCGGCAGCCTTGCTGTGGCTCGACGTCGACCACACCGACGCCGAGCTTCACGAAGTGGTCGATGTTCTCCGGCGTCAGGGACAGATCCGTGGCGACGAACACCACGTCGTCGACGAATCCGGTATCGAGCCACATCTTGGCGGTGAGCAGACCTGCATTGCCCGACGCGCACATCGCCGAGACGTTCATGGCCGGGCCGTGAAAGCCGTATTCCTGCATCAGGAGGGACACCGGGGTCGACGGCATCAGCGTCAGATAGTCACGAACTCGGCGTTCTCCGCCGTCGCGTAGATAGAAGTTGCGCCACTCGTCCACTTCACCCAGAACGACGGCATGGATCAGACCCACCCGTCGACCCGGCTGCCAGCCCCGCGCCATCGCGTCGTCGACGGCCTCGCGTGCCGCCCCGCGAAGCGCCCGTCCGAATCGGCTGGTGCTGTCGCTCCGATCCCCGCCCTCGGGGACTTTCGCCAGCCAGACCGGATTTTGTCCCGGCCGGGTGAGGTCGTGGTGCAGCGTCGCCGCCGCCTTGCCCGTGGACAGGCCGTCCCACAGGGCGGATGCGCCCCAGCCGTAGCCGGACACTGCGCCGATCCCGGTGATGTCGATGCCGTGAGAGCTCATCGTCGAAATCCGTTTCTTTTCGAGGTACGCGAACCGGATTCGGTTCGCTCCTCGATTTAGCCCCGCAAACCGGCATCAGGTCCAGTCGAGAAAAGGGACATACAGTCCGAAACGGACGTGAGTCGCCAACGGCACGTTGGTAAGTGGTTCAATCGGGTGTTGACCGTCCGCCTACGATCGCGAGGACCGAGCATGGCTCCAGGGGAGCGTGATGGCGTCGGCGACCCTCGATCGCTTCCCGCGTCGCCCGGACTCGCCGATCGTTACCGAGTTCTCGTCGAGCATTCACCGGACGCGATCGGTGTCCATCGACGCGGCATCCTCGTCTACCTCAACCCAGCCGGGATGCGGTATCTGCGCGCCGAGGATCCTGCGGACGTCGTCGGGCATCCGATCACGGAGTTCATCGCCACCGAATCGGTGGGACCCATGCTCGAGCGGATCTCTGCCCTCGACGCACACGGCACTGCCAGCGCCGCGTCGGAGGCAACGGTGCTGGCCCTCGACGGTACGACGCTGACGATGGAAGCGGTATCGGTGCGCACCGTGTGGAACGGTGAGGCGGCGTTCCAGGTCATTCTTCGGGATCTCACCGAACACAAGGCCGCGCAGAAGGCGCTGCAGAAGCAAGCCGCGCTGGTCGAGCACGTCAGCGATGCCATCATCGGTGTGTCAGCCGACGGTCTGGTCTCGAGTTGGAATCCTGCTGCGGAGTCGGTCTACGGGAGACCGGCAGCGGAGGTGCTCGGTCGTGACGTCTCGACGGCCGTAGGGGTGCCCTGCGACCCGGCCGCGATTCTCGCTGTCGGCGGCCGACTGTGCGATTCCCATCGGCGTGCGGACGGGTCGGCGCTCGCGGTGATCGTTTCGGCTGCTCAGATGCCCGACGGCTACGTGTTGGTCTGCGCCGACCAGAGTGCAGTACGCAGAGTCGAGGAACATTTCACCGCGGTCGTGGAATCCCTGGAGGCAGGTGTCGTCGTTCTCGATCACACCGGCCGAATCGAATCGGCGAACCTGGCTGCGAAGACCATTCTCGACATTCAGGTCGGATTGGCGACTGCAGGGCAGGCGTCGGTGCTTCCGTTCCGGGTGTACGGCACCGACGAAGCGCCGATTCACCCGTTCGAGCATCCCGTCGCCGTCACCAGGAAAACCGGCGAGCCCTGCCAGGCGGTGATCGGGATCGAACGTCGCCGAGACGGCCGAAACTTCTGGCTGTCCTTGACGGCGACGATGCTCACCGCGGGCGACCCGACCCCCTCGGTCGTCGCGACGTTCGTCGACATCACCGACACCTATCGGATGAGCATGAAGCTCGAGCATGCGGCGACACACGACGATTTGACCGGATTGCCGAACAGGCCGTTGATCCTGGCTCGTCTGGACGAACAGCTGGCGGAGCCCGATCGCGAGGACTCCATGGCCGTGCTGTTCATCGACCTCGACAACTTCAAGACCATCAACGATCTGCACGGTCATACCGTCGGCGACGCCGTTCTGGGAGTGGTCGCAGACCGTCTGACGCGAGCTCTTCCGGCCGACGCCTTCGTGGGTCGGATCGGGGGCGACGAGTTCGTGGCGGTCGTGTCGCGTTGTGTGGGTACCGAGGCCGACGATGTTCGCGCCGAACTCGCCACACCTATCACGGCCGCCGGGCGGGTGTTGACGGTGACGGCGAGCATCGGTGGCGTCACCGTCGATCGCGACGACACCCGAAGTGCTTTGGACATACTCGACGATGCCGATCACGAGATGTACCAGGCCAAGCCTATTTCGCAGTACATTTCGCATTCATAACAACATCGGTAGCGATCTGTTGTATCTGTTACCAAAGGTACGCATGGTGCGTATGGGTCGGCCATACTTCTTCGGTGATATCGACCGTACGTAGGTTCCTGTTCGTCGTACCGATGGTGATCCTGGCGGTCGCCGGGCTGATGTTCTCCACTGCGGGAACCGGTGCCGCTGCACCCTCTGCGTGGCGCTACACGATGGTGGCGTTCAGCAACGACAGCGATCGAGACATGGATGTCTACGAATCCAGCGACGGCACCGACTTCACCGCACTGCAGACATCGGCGTACCGACCTCCGTCCGGTGTGGTGCGCGATGCGAGCATATTCCGGCACACCGACGGTATGTACTACGTGACGTACACGACGGGCGGCGGGGCGAACATCGGCTTCGCGCGCAGCAGCGACCGCGTGAATTGGACGTTCCTGCAGAACTTCCCGATCCCGTTCTGCTGCGCTTTCCTGCCGGGCACCGGAGCCGGCACCGGATCGGCCAGCCCGCCCGGATTCAGCGGATCGGCCGGATTCTCGGACGGACCGTCACTGTCTCCGTTCACCACGAAGGCATGGGCACCGGAGTGGTTCGTCGAGGGCGACCGCGTCAGCGTCATCGTGTCGCTGTCGACCGGCGGCGGGTTCGTCCCGTATCTGATGACGGCCATGGATCCGGGCCTGAGGATGTGGAACTTCCCGGTTCCGTTCGTCGGCATCGGTGCGGACCACATCGACACCACGGTGGTCAAAGTGGGGCCGACCTACCACGCACTCACCAAGAACGAGACCAACAAGGTCATCGAACACTGGACGGCACCGTCGTTGATCGGTCCGTACACCCTCGTCCCCATCCGCGATTTCGGACCACTGAAAGAAGGTCCGGCCGTCATCGAATTACCCGACGGCACATGGCGGTTGTACTACGACGACTACACCAACCGGAAGTACTTCTACTCCGACAGTACCGACGGGTTGAACACCTGGTCCGAGCCTCGGGAACTCCCGGGTGTGTCGGACACCGTCCGCCACATCGGTGTGATGAGAGAGCCCGCCTGACAGTGGTTTTCGTGTCAGTCGGTGGCTCCTGCGAGTGCTCGTAACCCGGCCGCGATGAACTCCCCGGTGGCCTCCGCGGCCTTGCCTGCACCGTCCCCGGTGTCGGAGCCCGACAGTGCGCGGTGGGTGATTCCCTCGCCGATCACTCCGAGCTTGAAATTGGCGAGGGCGAGGTAGAAGCCCCAATCGTGAAGATCCCGACCGGATCCCACTGCGTAGTGTTGCGCCAGGTCTGCCGCCGAGGGGTACCGATCGCTCGTCCACGCAGCGTCAGCGCCGAGGACTGCATCGAAGACCGGTTGACGATAGATGCACATCAACGCAACGTCGGTCAGGGGATCGCCGAGTGTCGACATCTCCCAGTCCACCACCGCGGCAACGGAACCGACGTCGTCGGCGTCGAGAATGGTGTTGTCGACCCGATAGTCGCCGTGCACGATGGACGACGCAGATCCTGCCGGTACTGCCGCTTCGAGCGCGCGATGCAGCCGTTCGACATCGGGTAGGTCGCGAGTCTTGACTCGTTCCCACTGCCGAGCCCACGTGGCGACCTGCCGCGAGACGAACCCGTCGGGTCGGCCGAAGGTGTCCAGGCCGACGGCAGCTGGATCAACCGCGTGTAGTCGCGCGAGAACTCGAACCAGCTCCGCGGCATTGGCAGTGACCTGCTCGTCTGTCAGATCGTCGAGATCCTCGCGCGTGCGGATCACCCGACCCGGGACGAACTCCACGACGGTCATGGGTGCACCCAACGCAGAACCGTCTCGGTCGAACGCGACGGTTCGAGCGACCGGTACATCGGTGCCCGCCAGCGCCTCGGTGACGGCCCACTCTCGGGCCATGTCATGCGCGGAGGGCGTGAGCCCGCTGGTGGGAGGTCGACGGACGACCCAGGTCGAGGTGTCGTCGTACGCCCGGTAGGTGAGGTTGGACCGACCACCACTGATCATCTCGACCGACAGTGCGCCGTCGACGTCGATTCCGTGTCCTCGTAGGAACCGTTCCAGCGCATCGCGATTCATGCCCGGCAGTTCGCTCACGACTGTGCCTCCCACGCTGCGCGCTTGGCTGCACCGATCGTCCGTTTGGCGATTGCCCACCGGTGTACCTCGGACGGGCCGTCGTAGACGCGGAACGGGCGCACTTCGCGTGAGAGCCTGGCCAACGGAAGATCGTCGGAAACCCCGAGACCCCCACACATCTGGATGCTGCGGTCGACGATTCGGAAGATGGCCTCGGCCGCGAACGTCTTCGCGATCGACGTCTCGTTGGACGCGTGCCCACCTCGATCCAACTCGAAGCACGCCACCGTCAGCAGCGCCCTGGTGGCCGCGATGTCGATCTCGTTGTCCGCGACCATCTTCTGCACCATGCCAAGATCTCCGAGCTTGCCGCCGAACCCTTCACGTCGGGCCACCTGCGCGACGGCGATGTCGTGCGCACGGCGGGAGGCCCCGAGCCAGCGCATCACGTGCGTCATGCGGGCAGGCCCCAACCGCACCTGGGCGTAGGCGAATCCCTCGTCTACGGCACCGAGAACGTTCTCGTCGGGCACGAACGCGTTCTCGAAGAACACCTCGCAGTGACCGCCGATCATCGCTTTGTCCAGGGTGCCGATGTGTCGGCCGACCCTGATGCCCGCGGTGTCGGCGGGTGCCAGGAACATCGTGGCCCCGCCGCGATCACCGGGCGCGCCCGAGGTGCGGGCCATGATGATGAAGAAGCCTGCGCCGTCGGCGCCGGTGATGAACCATTTGTGCCCGTTGATCTTCCAGCCACCCTCGACCCGCTCGGCGGCGGTGGTGAGTGCCGCGGGATCGGAACCTGCCCCCGGCGCGGGTTCGGTCATCGCGAAAGCCGACCGCACGTCACCGCGCGCGAGCGGAGCGAGAAACTGCTCTTTCTGCGCTGCCGACGCGATGTGAGCGAGCATGTGGACGTTGCCCTCGTCGGGGGCGCCGAGGTTGAGGGCGATCGGACCGAACAACGAGTAGCCGGCTTCTTCGAACACCGGCGCGCGGTCGCTCATCGACAGCCCGTGGCCGCCGTATTCGACCGGCGCGTGCGGTGCGAACACGCCGGCGTCCTTTGCGGCCGCTTGCATTTCGACGCGCAGCTCGTCGCCCCCGGCGTCGGCGATGTTGCCCAGGAATCGGTCTTCGATGGGAAGCACATGCTGGCGGGTGAACGTGCGCGTCCGATCGATCAGCTTCTCGATGTCGGGTTCGTACGTTAGATCGATGGCCACGATGCGCTCCCATTCCGATACCGACCGAACACTCGCTCGGTCACTGGAAGGTTGGCACAATCGCTCGGTCGGGTCAAGGATTTCTGGGCAGCTACTCGTGCCCGCCGGTCGCCGCACCGACCGTACGACGGGCAATGTCGAGATAGACCGCCACCAGTTCGCTCGGAGACAACGGCCCGTCCGGTCGGTACCACGTTGCCACGCCGACACACATCGTCGTGACGGCTCGGCTGGCGTCCCTCGGGTGCGGAGTGTCGAGCAGGCCTGCATCGACACCGGCAGCGACGATCGCGTCGAGCAGCCGTTGTTCCTCGTCGCGTTTGGAAATGTAGGCGGCGCGATTCGCGGGATCGAGGCTGCGAATTTCCGTCGAGCACACGAAGGCGGCGTCGCGCCGGTGAATGTGGAACAGCAGCAGCGATTCGACGACGGCGTCGAAACGGTCACTCGGCGACGAACCGGCACCGGCCTCTGCCGATCGAGTTCGTTCCAAGAGCTCGTCCATCGACGCGTCCATGATGCCGACGAGCAGAGCCTGCTTCGACGGAAAGTGGTGGTAGAGGCCGGGAACGGACAGGCCCGCCCCTGCGGCGATCTGCCGGACCGACGTCCCGTGATAGCCCTGCTCCACGAACGTGTTCAACGCCGACGACAAGGCAGGGGAGAGGTTCGAGCCCTCGTACGTTCGCCAGGTGCGGGTCGCGGTCATTCGCCCACCGTAGATGGCGAAGCGACGCGGGTGGTCCCGGAAGCACCCGGTTGACACCTCTTCTGTGATCCGCAACACTACGGAGAACTGACCGAGCGAGTGTTCGGTCGGTACGGCCGGCCAGACCGACGCCCAATCGAAAGAGTCCTCGATGACCCTCACCATTCTCGACGCGTGGCGCGCCCGAGTGTCCCGGTCGCCCGATCGGCCTGCGCTGGCGTACTTCGATGCCGTTCTCACCGTCCGCGAGGTCGACGAGGCCTCCGACGCGGTCGCCGCCGCGTTCGCGGATCGCGGAGTCACCCCCGGCGACCGTGTCGGCATCTACCTGCAGAACGTTCCGCACTACGCACTGACCTTCTTGGCGCTGTGGAAGATCGGTGCCGTCGCTCTGATCCTGAATCCGATGTACCGCAACAGAGAACTGCGACACCTGATCGACGACGCGAAGCCCGTCGCGCTCGTGTGCGACGAATCGGATCTCGACGTGCTCGAAGAATCGTTGCAGGGCAGTACGATTCGGTTCTTCGTGAGCACCAGCGGACTGGATCTGCAGACTCGCAACGATCCACGTGTGTTCACCACGACGACGCGCGTCACGCCGACGCCCGAGAACGACCTGCTCGGCCTCGTCGAGTCCTACCGCGGTCACGCGATGGGTGCATTCACACCGCAGCCCGACGATCTTGCGTTGTTGGCCTACACCTCCGGAACCACGGGACCGCCCAAGGGCGCTCGGATCTCGCACGCCAATGCGTGTGCGACGGCTACGGACTTCGGTGAGCGTGCGGGACTGGAGGATGGCGATGTCGTGTTCGCTGTCGCACCGCTGTTCCACATCACCGGGGCCATGCTCGATGCTGCGGTCGCTCTGGTGCGCGACTGCGTGCTCGTGTTCGCCCACCGATTCCATGCCGGCGTCACGTTGGACGCTTTTGTCGAGCATCGGGTCACCTACACCATCGGGTCCATCACCGTGTTCAACGCGATCTCCGAGAGCCCGGGCGTCGACCGCAGGCATTTCGCCTCGGTCAAATCGCTGTACTCGGGCGGCGCACCCATTCCGCCCGCCACCGTCTCCGCGTTCGAGGCGAAGTTCGGGTGCTACATCCACAATGCGTACGGGATGACCGAGACCACCGCCGGTGTGATCGCGGTGCCGCCCGGACTCCGGGCACCGGTGGACGCGTCGAGCGGATCGTTGTCCGTCGGACTGCCGCTTCCTCGCGTGCAGCTGCGCACACTCGATCTGGCCGGGCGACCCACCGAACCGGGGGTCGCGGGCGAGTTGGAAGTGTCCGGGCCGCAGGTCGTCTCGGGTTACTGGCAGAACCCGGAGGCGTCGGCGTCGACGATGCCCGAAGGTCGCCTGCACACCGGAGACGTAGCGATCATCGACGAACAGGGATGGGTCTATCTCGTCGACCGGCTGAAGGACCAGATCAACGTCTCGGGATACAAGGTCTGGCCCCGAGAGGTCGAGGACGCCCTCTACGAACACCCGATGGTGTTCGAGGCAGCCGTGGTCGGTCGTCCCGACACCTATCAAGGGGAATCGGTGGTCGCGTACGTGTCGGTCCGCAATGGTTCGGCCGTGACCACGGACGAGCTGATTGCCTTCGCGCGCGATCGACTCGCTGCCTACAAGCGTCCGAAAGAAATACACATCATCGACGAGCTGCCCAAGACGCAGACCGGGAAGATTCGTCGCGCAGCCCTCAAACCTGTTTCAGTACAGACTCACTCGAGCGAAAGTGACACCCCATGACCGTCGGATCACCCCGCGAAACCCGCTCGACACCGGACATTGCCTCGCGGAAGAAGTCGTTGTTCGCCAGCACGATCGGCAACGTACTCGAATGGTACGAGTGGAGCGCCTACGCAGTGTTCGCACCGTTCATCGCCGCGGCGATGTTCAGCCAGAGCGATCCGGTCTCGGCCCTACTGTCCACGTTGGCGGTGTTCGCCGTCGGGTTCCTGATGCGGCCGCTCGGCGGCATCGTGTTCGGCCGGATCGCAGACAAGAAGGGGCGCAAGTTCGTTCTCGTCACCACCATGCTGATGATGGCGGCCGGAAGCCTGCTGATCGGCATCATGCCCACCTACGGTGCGATCGGGGCCTGGGCATCGGTACTGCTGCTGCTCGCACGCGTCATGCAGGGTTTCGCGCACGGCGGCGAGTCCGCAACGGCCTACTCCTACGTCGGCGAGATCGCGCCACCGAACCGGCGTGGAATGTGGGGAAGCGTCGCGTTCGTCGCGATCTTCGGTGGTTCGGCACTGGCATACACGGTCGGTGGCGTCATCACCTCGACGCTGTCCGAATCTGCTGTCGGTCAATGGGGTTGGCGCATCCCGTTCCTGCTGGGTGCAGTCCTCGCGCTGTTCGCTCTGTACCTACGCAAGAACATGGACGAGAGCGACGTCTTCGATTCGGAGCAGAACAAGGTGACGCAGGCTCCGATCGCACGCAAGACGGTTGTGAAGGCAATCGTGTTGATGATCGGAATGACGTCGGGAATCACAGCGGCGCACTACACCTGGACCTCGTACGTCTCGACGTTCGCCATCACTCAGCGTGGGATGGATCCCGACACCGCGTACTGGATGCTCGTCATCGCTCAGTTGATCGCGTTGGTGTCGCTGCCGTTCTTCGGTCGTCTCTCGGACTCGATCGGTCGCCGGCCGATGCTGGCCGCGTTCGCAGTATTGATGTTCGTTCTACAGATCCCGCTGACGATGATGATCTCGACGCAGTGGTGGACGTTGTTGCTCCCGTCGACGGTTGCACTGCTCGTCATCGCCGTCCCGGCCTCGATTCTGTCGTCGACACTGTCGGAAAGCTTTCCCACCCGACTCCGCACGCAGGCAATCGGATTCGCATATTCGTTCTCGGTAGCGGTGTTCGGTGGAACTGCGCCGTATCTCAACCAGCTGTTCCTCGGGTTGGATCTGGGCTGGGTCTTCGGCGTGTACATCATGTTCCTGGCCGCCATGACCGGCGTCGCGTGCTTCTTCATGAGGGAGACGAAGGGCATTCGACTCGAGGACGTTTGATCCGAACCGGCCTGTCGATCGACGAGACCGCGGCGACTCGGCGCACCCCAGGGCGTCCGGGCTCCGGTTCTGTAGTGCGACCCATTCGGACGGATGAACTTTCACCGTTCACAGCGAACAAACCCCAGTTCGGATTCGTTCGCAGGACTTCCGGCTGACGACTTATCGCAAACCGAATGGTATTAATTTTAACTACTGACACCGATGCGCGGGAAGTTCGACGAAACGATAAGTACACCGTGCAGAACCTTCTCGATCTGGTCCAGGCTGATCTGTTGTGGGGCCGTGTCGGACGCAATCGACCATTGAGGAACAAGCATGACTACACCGGCTGGATGGTATCCGGACGCCCAGAATGCAGAACAGCTGCGGTGGTGGGATGGAGAGAAGTGGACTTCGGCGGTTCATCCGAATCCATCGGATCAGGCACCGACGGAACACCTTTCGGATCGAGACACTGTTTCCGCCACGGGTGGATCCAAAGGTAGGAAATGGCCGTGGATCGTCGGCGCTGTCGCGGGCATCGTGGTGCTCCTCGGCATCGTCGGTTCGCTCGTCTCTCCCGACGAGAACGCCGACGTCGCGGCGAGCACTCAGAGCACCACCGCACGGTCCAGTTCAGCTCCAGCGTCGACGACAATCGCGACCTCGACGGTGCTCTTGCCGCCTCCAGTGCAGGTCGAAACGGTCGAAACGGCGGCACCGACAACTCTTGTTCCGGTTGTTCCGAGGACGACGCAGGCACCTGCGCCCGCACCCGGTATGACGGCCGGCCAGAGAAATGCAATTCGGTCGGCGGAGCAGTATCTCGACTATTCGTCGTTCTCACGCGAGGGCCTGATCGATCAGTTGGTGTTCGAGGACTACTCGTTCGACGACGCTTCGGTCGCCGTCGATTCGATTTCACCCGATTGGAACCAACAGGCGGTCGAGTCGGCTCAGAGCTACCTCGACTACAGCGCATTCTCTCGACAGGGCCTGATCGATCAGTTGGTGTTCGAGGGGTTCACCCTGGAGCAAGCCCAGTACGGGGTCGACAGCGTCGGCATTTAGCCGCACACTCGACGGTCAGCGCGCAGTGAGAGACCTGGTGACTTCCTCTGCGATGGCGGCCTCCCCTAGAGCGTTGGGGTGCAGCGGCACGAACTGGTCTGCGAACAGGAGCGGTTCCACCCATCGCACTCCGACGGGTTGGCAGGCGTCGTGCCCCTCCGACACCACGGACATGTCAACGAATGTCGTGTCGGTATCGGCCGCCGCCTGCCGGACCGCCTCGTTCAGAGTGGCCTGGAGGTTGCGAAGATACGGCACATCTCCGAGCGCAACGGGAACCAGAGGTTCGCAGGTGCTCTCGGCGGGAATGAGCCACGGGTAGCCGACGATGATCACCTTCGCGTCCGGGGCGCGAGT
The DNA here is from genome assembly GCF_003688915.1 of Rhodococcus sp. SBT000017. Classification (NCBI taxonomy): domain Bacteria; kingdom Bacillati; phylum Actinomycetota; class Actinomycetes; order Mycobacteriales; family Nocardiaceae; genus Rhodococcus; species Rhodococcus sp. SBT000017. The sequence continues at coordinate 2,016,139 of NZ_REFU01000001.1, read as the reverse complement.
GTGAATGTCACGCAATGCCTGCCGAATCGACGGCAACGTGATGTCGACGATCTTGTCGTCGAAGGTGTTTCCGTTCTGCTGCTCGCACGGGTTCGCCACACCGGGATTGGTTACCAGTGCGCCGACGCACGCGGCAATCGCACCCGAGAAGACGCTGTTGTCGTTTCCCCCGATCATCAAGGTCACCACGTCGGTGGACGGCGACAACGCATCGAATTGCGCACGAGTACCACTGGATTGAGGAGCGTAGAAGTCCTCGGTTGCTGCACCACCGCAGCTCACGTCGGTCAGGTCGTAACCCTGCTGGCGCGCCACGATGTGGGCGAAGTTCTGCTCGGACTGCAGACACTGAAGCGGCGCCCCCGGTGCCAGTGGAAGCACTCCGTTTCCTGCGCTGAAGCTGTCGCCGAGGTTGACGTGTTCGATCGAGGATGCGGCCGCGGTAGAGGGCGTCGCCAGCGCGACCACGACGGCTGCGACAACTCCGAGCCCGAACCGTCTCGTCCTACTTCGCACCACGAACCCCCTTGCCGCCGGATACCGTCATAGATGGTATATCCGCACGAATCTGCTCTAGGTTCAGTGCCATGAGAACTGCAGATGCCACCCGTCGACGCCTACTGCTCTTGCTGACCGTCATCGGCTTCGTCGTCCCCAACACCTTCGTGGTGACGTACTTCAAGGAGCACGGTGTCAGTCGCGAGAGCGCAACCGCCTTCTTTGCCGAGTGGGTCGCCTCGACGCCGAATCGTGCTTTGACGGCCGATCTCGGCATCACCAGCGTCGCGTTCGGGCTCTGGTCCCTGTGGGATTCGAGGGACAACGGGGTCAAGCATTGGTGGCTGGTGCCTGTCGGTACCGGTTCGGTCGGAATCTGCTTCGCGGCACCTCTGTACCTTCTGCTGCGCGAGTACTCGCGATAATCCCGTTCGATGATCCAACTCTTCAGAAGGACGCACTCCCATGACCGATGACACGCTGGCCGACTTCGAGCGAACCGAGTTCACCGCCGACGGGCGGACAGCGCCCGTCTACCGCATCGGAACCGGGCCGGCTGTGATCGTGATGTCGGAGATGCCCGGCATCACTCCGAGGGTCGCGGACTTCGCGAGAACCGTCGCCGGAATCGGTTGTACGGCCGTTGTTCCGCATCTGTTCGGAGTCGACGGCAAGGATCCGCTGGCCGCGCCACTGGGTGCGCTCGGCACCGTTGCCACCATGTCCCGTGCCATGGTTCCGGCGTGTATCAGTCGCGAATTCACCATCCTGGCCACCGGCAAATCGTCGCGCATCGTGGTGTGGTTGCGCGCCCTGGCAGCGCAGGAGCACGAGCGCTGCGGCGGACCAGGCGTCGGTGCCATCGGAATGTGCTTCACCGGCGGATTCGCGCTTGCCATGGCGGCGGACGATCGACTGATCGCACCGGTGCTCTCGCAGCCGTCACTTCCGTTCGCGGCCTCGAAGTCTCGCAGTCGATCCATCGACATCACTCCGGGCGACCTCGACAAGGTGAAAAGCCGTTGTGCGGCAGGGGAGCTCACGGTCCTGGGCATGCGTTTCGAAGGCGACAAGATGTGCCCACCCGCGCGATTCCAATGGCTGCGCGAGCAGCTCGGCGACGCATTCGTCTCGGCGGAACTGCCCGACTCCTCCTTCAATCCGGAAGCCTTCGGACCACCGCATTCGGTCGTCACCGAAGGACTGATCGACGAGCCGGGGGAGCCGACACGGCAGGCGTTGGATCAGGTGCTCGACCTGTTCCGTAGTCGGTTGCTCCCGACAGATTGAGTAGATCGCTGTCTCGGCCCTGCTGAGTGACCGAGCAACTCGGTCAGCGAGCCCCCAGATTCATGACCACGGAACGGTGGCCTGTAGAACCGCCTCCTTCAGCGCGCCGGTCCGCAGTGCCGTCACCGCCTGATAATCGGGATCGGCCACCATTTCGCTGAATGCCTTGCGCGAGGGGTACTGCACCAGCAGGACCGCATCCCAGGCCTGACCGTCGTCGGCTACCAATGCCGTCGAGCCGTCGCCCGCGTACAGCACCGTCGCGCCGTAGCGCGGAAGGAACGTCTCGTCCAGTGCTTTCGCATATTCGGCGTATGAATCGCGGCCACCGTCGGCGAACCGCAGCAGGTTGAGCATCACCACAGCACCACCGGGGTCTTCTTCCAGATAGCGCTTGAGGTCTTTTCCTCGGGGATCTATAGCCATCGATCGAGTATGCGTCAGCCGACGATCCGATGGAGCGGTAATTGCAACCGCGCACGCACCACCGACGGCACCAATTATGTGGCCCGCAGCCCGCGCTCATCGACCTCGGCATCGGACCGGTAGAGCCGCAACCCCGAGGGACAGATGGCCCCACGGGCGCAGCAGTCGTGGCCCGGGGAGCCGGTCGGTGTCCAATTTCTCCATCGTGAAGCCGGCGTCCGTCACCAATTCGGGGACGTTGCGAACGAGGTGGCATCCGCCGGCGACGCGTTGCTCGATGCCGTCGAGGCGACGCTGCCACGCGGGAACGCGGGGGTCCGGGGACAGACCGTGCTCGAGAAAGAACAACTTGCCGCCAGGACGAAGCACGCGTCCGATCTCGCGCAACGCGAGAGCGGGGTCGGGCACACTACACAGCGTGAACGTGCTGACCGCGGCGTCGCAGCACCGCCGGGCAGTTCGCCATGGCCGCTGTCATGGGGAGCGCGCTCGATCTCCTTCGCCGCGTGACAGCTCCTCGGGGAGACTCGACCGCTCGTTCAGCGAGTCGATCCGCTGTTGGACCCCGAGACGGTGGTTCCATGGTCAGCGTAGAACTTGCAGAGCGGGAAACCAGTGACTCGATAAATGGGAAGTGTGTCGTCCATGACTGACGTTGAGAAAGTAGCCGTGTTCGGAACTGGAGTGCTCGGTTCACAGATCATGATGCAGGCTGCGTACCACGGAAAAACCGTTGTGGGATACGACATTTCAGACGAGCTATTGGCCAAACTGCCGGATCGCTGGGAATGGATGCGCGGATACTACAAGCGTGACCTGAAGACTTTCGACGAGGCGCGATTCGACGAGGCCATCGAATCCATCACGACCACCACCAGCGTCGCGGAAGCCGTTTCGGACGCCGACCTGGTGATCGAAGCAGTTCCGGAGGATCTCGAGCTGAAGAAAAAAGTCTGGTCGGATATCGGCGCGTCCGCCCCGCCGAGAACCATCTTCGTGACCAACTCGTCGTCGCTACTACCCAGCAGTTTTGCGGAGGCTACCGGGCGGCCGGAAAAATTTCTTGCATTGCACTTCGCCAATCTCGTGTGGCGGTACAACACAGGTGAGGTGATGGCAACTGCTGCAACAGATCCCGTCTACTTCGATACAGTACTGAACTTCGCTTCGGAGATCGGTCTCGTTCCCGTTCCGGTCCGAAAGGAAGTTCCGGGATACGTGTTGAACAGTCTGTTGATTCCGCTGCTGCAAGCAGGAGCCAACCTCTACGTCGGCGGGGTTGCCAATCCGGCGGACATCGACAACGTGTGGCGAATAGCCACCGGGGCACCCGCCGGTCCGTTCCAGATATACGACACGGTCGGCTTCAACGTCGCAGCTCACATCGCGCGCGCGAGCAATGGCGAGGATCAAGTGAAATTCGCCGATATGCTGCAAAAGGGTATCGACGCGGGAAAGACAGGCCTCGGGGACGGAGAGGGCTTCTACACATACGATGCCGACGGCCAGCGACTCGATGCTGTCGAGTCGTGGAACATCAACTGAATCGCTTTGACGTCGCTGCCCACGCACTCTGTCGTCGGCCCCCTTTTTTCCGTGTCCGATGCCCAATAGTGGACACCGAGGTCACTGGGTTCAGCCGAGCCGGATCAACCGAGTTGCCGCAATTGAATCGCGGTGTCGAGCGCCAGCCGATGCCACGCCGATCGCGGATCTCGGCCGGTCAGTTCCTGGGCTCGGCGCAGTCGGTAGCGCAGAGTCTGCGGGTGCACATGCAACTGTGTCGCTGCGGCCGTGGCGGTGCCGGTAGCAATGAAGGCCGAAAGCCCCTCGAGGATGTGCGCATTCGCGGCCTCGGTGAGCGAGCCGAGAACGGTGCGCACCACCTCGCTCGTGTCCGCGGTGGGCCGCGCGGTCAACAGTGCCAGCAGCTGCCCGTCACCGGAGTCCAGCACGGCACGGTCCTCGAACGCGTGATCCGGTGCAGTGTCCAGAGCCTCCGAAGCGAGTCTCCACGCGCTGCCGACACCGGCAATGGTCGATCGCTCCACGAGGCATCCATGCACACCGGTCGCCCGGGATGCGACGTCGACGTGGGCGCGACCGATCGCAGACGGCAGCAGCAGGATCGCCCGCTGCTCCCGCCGGGTGCACAGGTGACTCCGCTGGGTCGACGGCGTGGTGCGATCGGGTGGCGCGAGTCCCAGTGCGAGAACGAGAGATTCGACAGTGTCGTCGGTCAGGGATCTGCCCACGCCTGTCGGCTCCACCACCAGCAGATTCGGGTGACTCGGCAGTTCGAGGTCGAGTTCGCGGGCGCGATCGGCCACGGTTCCGGGCGAATTGTGTCTGCCCGCCAGTAAGTCGTCCAGCAAGAGGGCGTGAGCCTGCGCCCGATTGGACGTGAGTTGTTCGCGCGCAACGATGTACGCGCCGATGATCTCCTCGGATATCGCGTCGATGGCGTCGAGCACGCCCAGGCTGAGATCGGCTATGTCCGGTGGGTCGAGCGCATCGAGGTACTCGGTCGCCACGTGCCGAACGAACACGCTCGACGCAACTCTGTACGCTCTGAGCACGTCGGCCAACGGCCGGCCGTCGGCTGCGCGAGCCGCACCGATTGCGCGGAAGCGACTGTGATCACGTTCGTCGATAGCCGGATCGCCGCCCGCCCACAACGTCATCAGGCGACGAAGCGACCAGTAGGCGATCGCCTCGACATCGGCCAACTGCGGACCGTGCAGGTTGCGATAGACCGGGATTGCATCCCGCACGGCCTGTACTGCCGACGCCACCACAGTGACCAGTTCCGTTTCGATCTCGGCGACCACCGCTGCCCGGGCTGGGTACATCGCGGCATCGTCTCATATTTGTCAGTGACTGATAAACCTAATCATCATCCATGCTGATTTGCTTGAGTTACGGTGCTCACGACAGCACAGTCGAGGGAGACAGACGGGTCGAGCAGAAGAGTGGGGCAATGGACGCAGACGTGATCGTGGTGGGTGCAGGCTTGGCCGGACTGGTGGCGACCGCCGAACTGGCCGACGCCGGAAAGCGGGTGCTGCTCCTCGACCAGGAGCCCGAGCAGAACCTGGGCGGTCAAGCGTTCTGGTCCCTGGGCGGTCTGTTCATGGTCGACACCCCGGAACAGCGACGCATGGGCATCAAGGATTCCGCGGAGCTCGCGTGGCAGGACTGGCTCGGCACCGCTACCTTCGACCGCGGCATCGACGATCCCGCCGGGGAGGACTACTGGGGCCACCAGTGGGCGCGCGCGTACCTCGATTTCGCGGCGGGGGAGAAGCGGTCCTGGCTGCACGCGCAGGGCGTGCGGTGGGTACCCATCGTCGGGTGGGCCGAACGTGGTGGCTATCTCGCCGAGGGACACGGGAATTCGGTTCCGCGGTTCCACCTGACGTGGGGTACCGGGCCTGGGGTCGTCGCGCCGTTCGAGCGACGCGTGCGTGAGGCCGCCGACAAAGGGCTGGTGCGCTTCGGTTTTCGGCACCGCGTCGACGAGTTCATCGTCAGCGCAGGCACAGTCGAGGGAGTCCGAGGCGCAGTTCTCGAACCCAGTGCCGCGGAACGCGGTTCGGGTAGTACGCGCGTGGAGGTGGGCGAGTTCGAGTTGCGTGCCGGAGCCGTGCTCGTCACCGCGGGCGGTATCGGGGCCAATCATGACATGGTGCGGGAGAACTGGCCGGCACGGTTGGGGACGGCTCCGAAGTCCCTGATCTCGGGAGTCCCCGAACATGTCGACGGCCGCATGCTCGGCATCACCGAGAAAGTCGGTGGCCGCTTGGTCAACAAGGACCGCATGTGGCACTACACCGAGGGCATCAAGAACTGGAATCCGATCTGGAAGAACCACGGAATCAGAATCATTCCAGGCCCGTCGTCCATGTGGTTCGACGCACGTGGTCGACGGTTCCCGGTTCCCAACTTTCCCGGATTCGATACCCTCGAAACGTTGAAAGCCATCCAGGACAGTGGATTCGAGTACTCCTGGTTCGTTCTGACGCAGAAGATCATCGAGAAGGAATTCGCGCTCTCGGGATCGGAGCAGAATCCGGACATCACCGGGAAGAACCTCAAGCTCGTTCTCGGCCGAGTGTTGCCCGGTGCCAGCGAACCGGTCGAGGCGTTCAAGAAGAACGGCGAGGACTTCGTCGTCGCGGACACGCTCGCCGAACTCGTCCAAGGCATGAACAGGATCTCCGGCGAAAATCTGATCGAGCTCGCCGATCTGAAGCGGCAGATCGAGGCCCGCGACCGTGAGGTCGACAACCCGTTCACCAAGGACCTGCAGATCTCCGCAATCCACAACTCGCGTCGATCGCGCGGAGAGCGCATCGCGCGTACCGCCTCACCGCACAAGATCCTCGATCCCAAGTCGGGTCCGTTGATCGCCGTGCGTTTGAACATCATTACGCGAAAAATGTTGGGCGGCATCCAAACCGACCTGCAGGGCCGTGTCCTGGACGGCGACGGACACGCGATCGACGGCCTGTGTGCGGCAGGTGAGATCGCCGGTTTCGGCGGCGGCGGTGTACACGGGTACCGCTCACTGGAGGGAACGTTTCTGGGTGGGTGCATCTTCGGTGGCCGGCAGGCCGGACGCGCACTGGCCGCGCAGGCATAACGGTGGCCAGGAGGATCGGTCGTTCCGCGCTGCCGGGTCCGACGGAGATCGCCACCACTGCGTCGGCGTGTCCCAGGTCGCCGGTGACAGTGTCGTTCCTCGGTGTCAGCACCGTGCTCTTCGACGACGGCCGATCGGCGATCCTCACCGACGGCTTCTTCTCGCGACCGTCGCTTCCGAAAACCCTTGTGCTGCGGCTTCATTCCGATACGCGGCGCATCGATGCGGCCCTGCACAGAGCAGGGATCACCACGCTCGACGCTGTGCTGTGTGCCCACTCGCACTACGATCACGCACTCGACTCGGCGGCGGTAGCGCTGCGTACCGGTGCAGTTCTGGTCGGCGGTTCCTCGACCGGTTTCATCGGGCAGGGTTCGGAGCTCCCGAAAGACCGGATCGTCGTGGTCGAGAACGGTGAGACGACAACGCAGGGCAACTTTGCCGTCACGTTCGTCGAATCGGTTCACTCGTATCCGGACCGAGCGCACGGAACGATCGAGCGGCCACTGACCCAGCCGGCTCGGGTGCGCGAGTACCGGTGCGGCGAGGCATGGTCGATGCACATCGAACACGTTCCGAGCGGCCGGACCGCACTCGTGCACAGCAGCGCCGGGTTTCGGTCCGGCATGCTCGACGGTCGCCGTGCCGACGTGGTCTACCTCTCGATAGGACAACTGGGCCGCCGACCGCGCGCGTTCATCGAGCAGTACTGGCAGGAGACGGCCGTGGCGGTCGGTGCCCGACGCGTAGTATTGACGCACTGGGACAACTTCTTTCGGTCCCTGGACCAACCACTGCAGGCGCTCGCGTACGCCTTCGACGACATGTCTGCCTCCGTCGATGTCCTGAACGCCTGCGCGCGAAGAGACGACATCGACCTCGAATTGCCGACCCTGTGGCGACGCGGCGACCCATGGGCCGACCGAGGCTGACCTACGGATCAGCCGGTGCCGTCCTCGATCGTCTCGACGATCGTGCGTGCGCACAGTTCGGGGTCGTCGATCATCGGAACGTGACCGACGCCGGGTAGTGCGACGAACCGGGCTCCGGGCAGCCGTTGCCGAGCGACGGGAACGAACTCGGCCGGCGGAAAGATGCGATCGTGGGCAGCCCACGCGACGGTCACCGGACACGGAAGTTCGAGGAGCGGTTCCATGTTCTCGCGAGTGTCGAGCAGTTCGTACGCCGCCTCGCACCCGACGAGGTCCTGGAACGATCGGACCGCTTGCTGCCTCGTCATTCGATCTCCGTGGACCGCGATGTCGCGCATGGCAATTCGCCGGCCCGAGCCGAACTTCATCAGCGGCGGAGCGAGATGGCGGGTCGCGTCGGCCAGCTTCTTGGTGCGGATCAGCGTGGCTCGGCTGGCACCGGGCTTCTCGTTCTTCTCCCACAACCCGGCCGGTGAGAATGCGCAGACCGACCGCGCCCGACCCCGTCGAGCAAGTTCGACGGCCATCCATCCGCCCATCGAGTTTCCAGCGATGTGGACTGCGTCGAGGCCGCGCTCGTCGAGTTCGCGTTCCGCGGTATCGGTGACGGCAGCGATTGTCGCCCCGGCTGCGAGCGTAGGACCTCCGCGATGGCCGGCTGCAGTGGGAACGATGAGGTCGAAACGCTCGGCGAGCAGCGGTACGACATCGTCCCATGCTGCTGCAGACATGGTGACGCCGTGTAGCAACATCAGCGCAGGTCTGTCGGTCATCGGCTGAACTCTGCCAGTCGAGTCGAAACCTGTTCCGGGAGGCCGTCGTTCTGCTTCTGAGCTGCCGTCAACACGTCGAGGTGGTTGTATCCGCGGAGCTTGACGGGAACGTCGCTCGGGCTGTCCGACGCACCGAGGTCGAGCCCGCCGTCGCCCTGCAGCGTCAGCACCGGGTTGCGGGTGACGCCGTCTCGGTAGAGGTAGTGAGCGGCGATCGACGGCGCGGTCGGTTGACCGAGATCGGTGCTGATGGCCGTCGGGAAGTACCACTCGGTGAAGTCCAAAGGCGGTTCGCTCAGACTCCGCACGATCTGCGAGATGGAACTGACTTCCTTCGATGGGTCGGTGTACGAGTTCGGGGTCATCTCGTCGTAGTCCTGCCAGGTGTAGACGACGGATGGGTCCCCGTAGCTCGTCGGTGCTGCTTTGCGGTCGCTGCCGAAGACCTGACCCAGGAACGGAATCGTCGCGATCACCTCGTTCGGCATCGGGAAGTATTTGTCCTGTACGGGCCCGTTGCCGATGAAGCCGACGCTGGTCTGCAGAAAACCGAGTGGCTGAGAATTGTCGTCGAGCAACGCGCCGACGACGGCTTCGTTGGTGGCGTACAGCGTCCTGATGTCGGGGAGTCCGGTCGCGGCCATGATGGGGTCCTTGGACAGCAAGGTCCGCAATGTCGCATCGAAGTTGAGGCTGCGCGGCAGTCGGTCGACGACGTCGTTGACTCCAGTCGGGTCCAATCGAGCGGCAAGTCCCGCTATCGCAAGCAGATTCGTCGTTTCCGGATTGATGACGGCGGGCAATCGCGTCACCGGGTACACGTCGGTCAACGCACCCGACGCGGCCTCGACGGGGCCGGCGAGCGCCGGCGGAACTTCCGGAAGGTCGAGGTTCCTGATGGGGTTCGGCGGACCGGCCTTGATCACGGTGTCGAGTGCGAAGTACCCGGAGCACTGGTTGTATCCGGCATCGTCGGTGGTTGCCGGGTTGCCGTCGAAATCCCAGTTCGCGAAGTAACCGGTCAGGAACCCACCGAGGGAATGGCCACCGCACAGTACCTTCTGTTTACGGATTTTCTGGTCGGGGAATTCGAGACGCAGCACGTCGTACTGGTCGCGCATGGTCTGCACCAGGCCCTGGTCCTCGAGCCACGCGGTGCCCGCGCCGTCGGCGTATCCGGCAAACGTGTGGCCGTGGACGGTTCCCCCGGCGAAGTAGTAGTCCGTGGCGATGTCGAGGTCGTTCGCGGCGAGTGCCGCCTGGGTTCCGGTGTGGTCCTCTAGGCAGTTCGAGCGGCGGTCCAGGGCCCAGAACTCGATGTGTCTGCCCTCTGCGTCCGCTGCGGCGACAGTGTTGCGGGCGACGGACTCGAAGGCACCCGCACCCTCGAACACTCCGGGCTGTGCCACGAGCACTCGGTCGGCGTCCGCTGAATTCTCGGGTCCGTCCGCGGCTCGATATCGCAGATAGGCGAGCCGATCGCACTCCGCCGGGTGCGGCGCAGAACCCGCGGGAAGCGGGGCGTCGAGATCGACGACCGTCGCGACGACCCCGGTGACGGGTGAGGACGACGTGATCTCGCGTTCGGTGCGGCCCGGCACAGGCTCAGCAGACACAGCAGCAGGTACCACGGCTGAAGTCGACGCCACCAACGATATGCACACGGCACCACGCACGAACGAGCGCCGCGCGAATTCCCCCAGAATTGTCATGGCCCCCACCATCGGCATGAATACATCGTGCGTCTGGGAATCTAGCATCGGACCGCGACGCGGCGAACCGCAATGGGTCAGAGATCGTCGAGGGTGACCAGGCCGTCCTGCAGTGCACGGGCCACGAGCGACGCTTTGGTCGGTGCAGCCCGACCGACAGTGGCGTACTTCGCGCGAATTCGAGTCAGGTGGGTATTGACCGTGCCGAGTGCGATGTGCAGGACCGCACACACTTCTTGTTTGGAGTCGCAGCGCAACCACGCATCCAGGACCGCGATTTCGCGCGCGGTGAGTCCTGGATCGGCGAATGTCGCCGCTTCCTTCTGGGACCTGGGTGTGTCGGTGCCGGAAGTCACGGCGGTCCTGGCCCGCACGGTCGATGCACTGCGGCGCGGCGCGAACCTCTGCGCCGGGTGGATCGCGGTACCGGACGCAGCCTGAATCGTGGTCGACACACCTGTACTCGTCACTCGCATTGCATCCGACCCCCGTTGTCCGACTTGGGTGTTTCGAGTATCCGACCACGCGAGAAAATATGAAACAACACCAATGGCTTCGAGGCGGAACACGGCATTGGAGACTTTTATCGACCTAGCTTTATTTGCTTGTAAAGTCAGCGGTTCATGACACGATTGCTATAGTTCACTATCCACCGGGTCGAATATCGTAGGCGGTCGTCGTTGAGTCCGAAATCCACACCCCGCGAAGAACTGCTCCTGGCGGGCTCACGATTGCTGACCGATCTCGATATGTCGGTGCTGGCCAGATCGTTGTCGATTGCCTCTCTCGTGGAAGAAGCCGGTCTGTCGCATCAGACCTTTCACAACGCGTACCCCGGGTCCTCCCGTGCCGGGGAGCGTGGTGGCAAGGAAGCGTTCGTCGAGGACCTGCTCGCGCACGTGACCCTGCGATACACGAGACCCGACGACGCAGAGCATCCCTCGTCGGATCTCGCGTCCTACTTCGAACAACTGACCTCCGGTCTGCTGCGCAGGAGAATGATCGGCGCGATGATCGCCTCCGACCATGCCGGAGCGCGATCGTCGTTGGCACCCGAATTCGCAGCCATGGACGCCGCCGTCGAGGACGCCGTCCGCCACAAGCTCCGTGCGCTCGGTGGTTCGGTGAGAACGCCGCTCACAGTGACCGGACTGTCCATGGTCCTCGTCGCTCTGCTCGACGGGCTCGCCTTCCGTGAAACCATCACGCCGGGAACGGTACCCACGTCTCGGGCGTCCGCGGCCGTCGAATCGCTGCTGGATTGGGCAGTGGACCCGGTTCACTCGGATCGTCGTGAACGCATCGCGGGACCGGCGGACGCGCCTGCTTCTCTCGAGGGTCTCGATCATGCGAGGGCCGACATCGAATCCGATGTCATCGCGGCGACCGAGACGTTGTTCGCGGCACACGGATATTTCTCGGTCACCCTCGCCGACATCGCAACTGCCTCCTCGCTCACTGTTGCCGATCTCAAACGCCTGTTCCCGAGCAAGGTCGACATCATCGTTGCCGCACTGACGCCCGAATTCGAACGCGTCCTCCGGCTGGGTCGGGCGGATGCCCGACTGGAGGTGGAACCCATTGCTGCCCTGGAGCGTTCGGTCAATCGGCTTGCGGAGTTCGTGGCGCGCAACCGGTCGATGAGCTCGGGGATGTTGCTGGCCCTGAGCTTCGAACAGTTTCACGAGCCGAGCACCGTCACCACCGTTCGGGAGCAACTCCCACTGCCCTCGGCGCTCACCCCGATCCTCGAACGTGGCCAGCGTCGAGGCGACTTCGGTACCGAGGCGTCGGCGAGCGATCTTGCGACGATACTCGCCAACAACGTGGTGATCAGATCCGTCTCGCGGTCCGAGGAAGGCCCGGAAGAAGTCTCCGACTACGTCCTGCGGGTGTTTCTGTCAGGGATACGCGCACGTTGAGCGGACCCGCGGGCCCGGACAGCTACGAGTCGGCGTCGGCCCGGGGTACCTCGAAGGCGAGCAGTGCAACGTCGTCCTGCAGGCCGTCCCCGAAGGAGGCCAGCAGAGCCGTGAGGTCGTCGACGATCTTCGGTGCCGTCGTCGGACCCTTTCTGGCAGCGAAGGATTCGAGGCCACCGTCGTCGTCGAAGCGTGTGCGTCCGGGGCCGACTATTGCTTCGGTCAATCCGTCGGTGTAGAAGGCCATGACGTCGCCGGGTCGCAGGGTCACCGATGCCGATGCGAAGTGCGGCTCGGCCAACGCTCCGACCAACTGGCCACCGGTGGTGTCGACGAAGTCCACGACGGCGTCGCGAGTGATGCGCAGTGCCGGGGGATGTCCGCCGCTGGCGAGGTGTATCTCGGCGCCGTCCGGTCCCGGAGTGATGGTGCCGAACACCACCGTGCAGAAACGTGGGTCGTCGCCGTGAAACTCGTGGTGCAGAACGGTATTGAGGTTTTCGAGCACCGAGATCGGGTTGCGGTCGAACACTGCTGCGGCGCGCAGGGTGTACCGGGTCAGTGAGGTCACGGCGGCGGCTCCGGCACCCTTACCGCTCACGTCGCCGAGGAAGAATCCCCACGTCTGCTTGTCGAGGGGGAACACGTCGTAGAAGTCGCCACCGACCTCGTCGATGGACGCGGGGTGATAGTGGGCTGCCACGTTCATGCCCGTCGGAGCGGACAGTATCGGCGGCAGCAGAGTGCGTTGCAGCGTCGACGCCAGAATCTGCACCTGCGTTTTCTCCGCCTCGGCCTGCTTGCGTGCTTCCTCCGAAGCACCCAATGCGTCCTGTGATCTGTCCAGAGCGGCCTCGGCGTTGTCCTGGGCGGCCTCGGCATTGTCGCGGGCGTCGATCAGATCTTTCTCACGCACATGGCGTTCGGTCTCGTTGTGCAGCGTCATCGTCACCGTCACGGCCCCCGTGGGCGTTCGCAGACTGTTGGCCAGTATCGATACGGCTATCGCGGCACGTCGATCGGGCGCGACGGTCAACTTCGCGGTCGCTCCGATCGGTGAGTCCGATCCCGATGTCGACGCGACGTCCATCAGGGCCGTCAGCATCGGCTCGAACTCGATCGTGAACAGGTCGGTGACGGTCGTCCCGACGAGGGCCTCGCGGCTGCGCGCGGTGATCCGAGCGGCGGCCGCGTTGGCGTACAGAATTCGCGAGGTGGCGACGTCGACAGAGAACACCCCGCACGGTGCGGTGTCGAGTAGATCAGCGGCCGTGGCAGACATGGGGACTCCCTTCGGTCATGACGAGCGGGTGGCGGATCTCGAGCGGTCGGCTGTGACCGGATCGGTCCACACAGCAGTCACCACGGTGCCGAAACCCGGTCGGTGGTCGACGAGGAGGTCGTCGGCCACCGCGGCTGCGAGGTGCAGACCGTGGCTGCGATTGGTCGTCGGCGTCGGTGGACGCCACGTCCCGGTGTCGGAGATCGTCACTGTCAGTGTCCGGTGTTCGTAGGCGGCGGTGATTGTCATCGTCCCGGGCTCGGGCACCGATCGATACGCGTGTTCGACGACGTTCGCCAGTGCCTCGTAGACACCGAGGACGATGTCGTCCACCAGACCGTTGCTGACACCGAGTTCGAGGGTCCAATGGTGCAATCGGCGCCGGATGGCAGTAGCCACGGCGGGCTCGGCCGGCGCGGTGTGGCTCCAGCGCAGGGGAAACGGTGTTCGGCCACTCTCGGTCATGACAGGAGTCCGAATCGGTACCGGCCGGTCATCGGTCGACCTCCGCGTCGAGAGCTGCCGACCGAACGTGGGCCACCGCGTCGGGCAGAGTCGTGAAAGTTGCCATCACCCGATCGATTCCGCTGAGCTGCACAGGCCGAACCACGACTCCGTCGACCGCCACCAGCGCCATGCGCGAGGCGTCGGGGAGTCGATCGCACACTCGCACCAGCACCGTTATCGCGCTCGACGACAGGAAGCTGACGTCCGTCAGGTCCACCACGAGTCCACCTCGAGCGGTGTCGGCAGCGGGAAACGCTACGGCCGACAGTTCCGGGATGGTGTCGAGATCGAGTTCGCCTCGAACGGTGAGCACCTGCGTCGCGTCGTGGGCTGCCGCCACGATCTCGAAGGGGGCTCCGGTCGGCTCGTCTGGCATATGCCCGACGTTACCTGTTGTCGAGTCGGATTCACGACCGAAACGTGTCGACGAACAGGTCGCCTGCGCCCAGTACTTCCAGGACCATGCGGACCGATCGGGCAGGTGCGAGCACGGCGATTTTCCCCGGATGTACGTAGGTGGCGTCGATGATCGCATTGGCGACGCCGGAGTACATGAACGACACCTCCGACAGATCGACCGAGACCCGATCGGACGTAGCGGCCAGGCGGTCGAGGCTGTGCACGAATTCGGCCCGGGTGGACATGTCGAGTTCGCCCGAAGCGCGCAGTGTGTTGTGGCCGTCCGGTCGCACGACGGTCTCGACTCGGAACACGCCCTCGTCGTCGCGAATGGAGCGTTCCATGGTTGCGGTGCTGGTCAACATGTCGTTACCTCTTCCCCGAAGCGCTCGTCCCGGTCGGTTTGCCCGCCCGGTGCCGATGCTGAGTTGTTGTGCTTTCAACGATGTCAGTGCGCAATTGCAGAAGGCTTCGCCCCATATCTCGAACGAGTAACGAAATATCTCGTTTCGATAACGGCGCTACCGGGCCAGCACGTCGATGAGTGAACCGGTGATCTTCTTCTTCATCCAGCCACGCACGCCTCGCTGGCCCAGCGCTGCCCGGGCAGCATTGAGGCCGGCTGCTCCGTGCACTCCGCCACCCGGATGCGCCGATGCCGAACCCAGGAACAGCCCCTCCACCGGCGTTTCCGACCGCCCCAGTCCCGGCGTCGGTCGAAATATCAACTGCTGCTGCAGCTGCGCGGTTCCGCCGTTCACCGCGCCACCGTGCAGATTGGCGTCGGCACCGTACAGGTCGCTCGGGCGCTGGACGACCCGCCCGACGACCGAATCGAGAAAACCCGGTGCGTGGGCTTCGAGGACGTCGTCCACCCGATTCGCCACGGTGTCGGCGGCCGCGTCGTCGACGACGCCCCTCGGCAGATGTGTGTAGGCCCAGGCGCTTTCGGTGCCCTCCGGTGATCTGCTCCGATCGGCGGTGGTCATCTGGCCGAACAGCATGAACGGGCTCCGAGGAAGAACTCCGGTGGTGAGATCTGCCGCCCAGTGCACGAGGCCGTTGTCGTCCGCACCGAGATGGACGGTGCCGGCATCGGCCAAAGACGGTGAGTTCCAGGGTATTCGGCGATCGAGCGCGTAGTTCACCTTGACCACCGGGGTGTCCCACTCGAAGGTGCGCAAGTCCTCGTGCACTCGGCGAGGTACGGCGTCGAACGGAAGTAGTGAACCGTACAGGGCCGGCGCGGACACGTCGGCCACGATCGCCCGACGCGCTCGAAACGTGTCTCCTGCAGCGGTGTGCACTGCACGAGCGCGGCCGCCGCGCACCTCGATGTGCTCGACCGCCTGGCCGCACTCGAGCACCGCACCCGACGCAGCACCGCGACGAATCAACGCGGCCGTCAGCGCAGACGATCCGCCCACGGGGGCCGGAAACCCGACGTCCTGGGCCAGCATCGTGAGCAGCCAGCCCATCATGCCGCTCACCGGGGCATCGGTCGGGACGTCACCGTGCATGGCGTTGCCCAGCAGCAGGCAGCGAGCAGCCTCGCTGTGGAAGAGTTCGTGAGCCATCACCCGGGCGGGGAGGGCCGCGAATCGCGCGAAGCGCAGTGTCTCGGGCACCCCCAAGGTGTGGACGAGTCGAGCGGCTGGGACGACGGGTGGAAACGGTCCGAACAACGAATTCATGAAGGGCTCGCGAATGCGCTCCCACTGCTCGAAGAGCCGCAGCCAGGTTCGGCCGTCTCGCGCGTCGTGTTCCGACAGCCGCGCAGCGGTGGTCTCGACGTCGTGGTGAACGACCGGCGCGTCGGTGTCCTGCGGTGACCGCGCATGGCCGTACACCGCGGGGGAGTGCGACCACTGCAGCCCGTGGCTTTCCAGCTCGAGTGCCGTCATGGCAGGCGAGGCGAGAGCCAGCGGGTAGAAGGCGCTGAAGAGGTCGCTGGTGAAACCGGACACGAGCTCGGCGCTGCGCACAGCGCCGCCGGGATGTTCGGCGGCCTCGAGAACCACGACGTCCCAGCCGGCGTCGGCCATCGCCGCCGCCGCCACCAAGCCGTTGTGGCCACTGCCGATCACGATCGCGTCGACCTCGGTGGTGGTCATGAGACTGCACTCCTCTGGTCGGGATCGGTCTTGCTGGTCAGCAGGTTACCGACGAAGTACAGCGCTACTCCCACGGCGAGGAGCAATCCGGCGCGCAGCCACGTTGCCGCGGACTGTTGGGTCAGTAGAACTGCGCACGTGATCAATGCCAGGACGGGGAGTGCTGTCGGTGTCCGGAAATGACCGGAGTCGGCCCGATCGCTGCGGAGTACCAGCACCGCGACATTGGTGCTGATGAAGACGAACAGCAGGAGCAGCACCACGGTCTCCGCAAGCGCAGCGACGGAACCGGTGCTGCACAACACCATCGCGACGACCGTGGTGGCGACGATCGCCGCCCACGGAGTCTTGCGCCCCGGCAGAACCTTGGCCAATGCGCCGGGAAGCAGACCGTCACGCGCCATGCCGAAGGTCAGTCGCGACGCCATGATCATGGTCAGCAGTGCGCCGTTGGCTACCGCTATCAGTGCGACGAGGCCGAAGACCCACGGCGGAATGCCGGCATCGGCAGCGGCGACGACCTCGAGCAGCGGACCGCTCGATTGCGCCAGGGTGTCGGCGGGCACGACGGTGGACACTGCGAGACCGACGAGCACGTAGACCACCCCGGCCGCGGTGACGGCACCGAGAAGAGCTCGCGGATAGACCCGTCGCACGTCCTCGACTTCTTCGGCGATGTTCGCCGACGTCTCGAATCCCACGAACGAATAGAACGCGAGCAGAGCCGCGCCGAGCACTGCGAGCGTCGGAGTTGTCTCGTCGGTGAATTCGAGGACCCTGGACGGCGTGCCGTCGCCCCGGCTCAGGACGAGACCGGCGAGGGCGACGATCAGCACCAGACCCGATACCTCGACGATCGTCATGGCGAGATTCGCCCGCAACGATTCGGTGATCCCGCGGGCGTTGAGCAGCCCGACCAGAAGCAGGAAGACAACCGCGGCCGGCACGGCAGGCACGTCGAGGAACACACCCAGGTAGTCGCCCGAGAAGGCGAGCGCCAAGCCTGCGGCGCTGGTGACACCTGCGGCGAGCATCGAGAACCCCACCAGAAACGACACGAGCGGGCGGCCGTACGCGCGCTGCGCGAACACGGCCGCGCCACCTGCTCGTGGGTACTTGGTGACGAGTTCCGCATACGACGCAGCGGTCAGCAGCGCCATCAGCAGCGCGACGAGCATGGGGAGCCAGATCGCACCGCCGACCTCACCCGCGATCTCGCCGACGAGAGCATAGATTCCGGCGCCGAGCACGTCGCCGAGAATGAACACGAACAGCATCTTCCCCGAGACTGCCTGTCGCAGTGGGGACTTGCTCACGGAGCCGTGGACCGCTCTGCCAGCAGAGCGAGCCGGCGTAGTGCCTCGGCGTTACGCGGATGCGACAGGAGATGCTGCACCCTGTTCGGCACCAGGTCGAAGGGCGGCGTGATCGCATGTTCGATGATCTCGATGCGGCAGCCGGTGGCAATCGGGTGTAGCCGCAAGGTGATCGACGCCTTGCCGAACGGCAACGCCCGCGCCTCGAGCCGGATTTCGCGGTCGGCATGAATTCCCACCGAGCGCGTGATGTCGCTCAGTACGGCGGGCCAGGCACCCACCGAATGGTGGATCGCGGCACCGGCGGCGGGCCAGGTGTCGTCGACTGCGCGAATTCGGGATGCACCGACCACCCAGGTGGCGTACGTCCATCCGTTCGCCAGAACGTTCCAGACGTCCTCACAGCTGGCTGTGGTGTCTCTGCTCGTGGGCACGATTGGGCCTCCGAAATCTCTCGTGGTGTTGTGTGAGCGCGCGATCGGTGCTCGTCGACACTCCGGGGCTGGAAGTGGGGCACTCTCGATGCTGCGATCGCACGGTAGAACGATCCGATACTGCCGTATGCCCCGAAACTGTCCACCTCAACCGGCAGCAGGAGAGCCGTTCGCAGGGACTGCGCGCCATCGCACCGGTGTGAGAAGGTACCGACGGGACGCATGCGGTCGAAAGGATGAAGACGTGGAACAGGTCGACATCTACGAACGAATCTCGCAGATGGCTCTCACGGCGCACGGAACGGTCGTCCACGGATCTTTGACCCAGCAGCAGGTGTTGGAGGAGGTCACGGCGGCGGCCGTGCGATTGCTCGACGGGGTGGACCATGCGGGGGTCACTCTGGTTCGGCGAGTAGGCAAGGGCCGACGCCCGGAATACCTGGAGTCGACGGCCTCGACCGGCGATGCGCCTCGCACGTTCGATGCTTTGCAGCACGAGCATGGAGAAGGGCCCTGTTTCGAGGCCATCTGGACTCATCAGACAGTGCGGATCGAGGACGTCGAATCCGAGGACCGGTGGCCACGACTGACTCGTGCGGTGGTCGAACGGACTCCGGTTCGTTCGGTTCTGTCCATCCAGCTCTACACCGACGGGCAGGAACTCGGCGCGCTCAATCTACTCGCCGAGGGCACCGGCCGGTTCGATCCGGAGACCGAGGATTCGGCACTGAACCTGGCCACACACGCGGCGATCGCGCTGTCGAGCGCTCGGCGTGGTGAGCAATTTCGCAGCGCCTTGGCCTCGCGAGATCGAATCGGTCAGGCCAAGGGGATCATCATGGAGCGTTTCGACGTCGACGCCATCCGCGCCTTCGACATGCTCGGCGCGCTGTCGCAGGAAATGAACGTGCCGGTGTCGATGTTGGCGGCGCAGCTGATCAGCCGTGACCACCCGACCAAGCCCGATCTGCCGAGCTGACCGCACTGACCCGCCGCTCGACCACCTGATTCGAGGCGCAGCGGTGCTTGTCATACTGAGCTCATGTCGACTATCGCGTACGTGATCGCAGGTTCGGAAGCCACCGGTGGAGCCGGTCTGCAGGCAGATCTCAAGACATTCGAGCGGCTCGGGGTCTACGGAGTCGGCACCATCACGTGCATCGTCTCGTTCGATCCGAAGTCCGGCTGGGGCCATCGTTTCGTCCCCATCGACAGCTCGGTCATCGCCGATCAGATCGAAGTTGCCACTGCCGCACACGATCTCGATGTCGTCAAGATCGGCATGCTCGGCACGCCCGCTACCGTCGAGACCGTGGCGAGCTCGTTGCGTCTGCAGCCGTGGCGGCACGTGGTGGTCGATCCGGTGTTGATCTGCAAGGGGCAGGAGCCGGGCGCGGCGCTCGACACCGACAATGCGCTTCGGCGCGACATTCTTCCGCTGGCCACCGTGATCACCCCCAACCTGTTCGAGGCCCAGACGTTGTCCGGAATGGACGCCATCACCACCGTCGACGATCTGGGCGAGGCGGCCAAGCGAATTGCCGATCTCGGACCGGGCTACGTGGTGGTCAAGGGCGGTGCGGGGTTGCCCGGAGACGAGGCCGTCGACGTCGTCTGGGACGGTTCCGAACTGACCGTGTTGCGCGCTCCCAAGATCGGTGACGAGCGGGTCTCGGGAGCGGGCTGCGTCTTCGCGGCTGCCATCACCGCCGAGCTGGCGAAGGGTGCGGACGTGCTCGATGCGGTGGCAACCGCAAAGGACTTCGCGCACGCAGGCATCGTCGGCCGAGTGACGAGCAACGCTCCGTTCGCAGCGGTGGGTTGGCACGCTTGATCGGTCGATTCGCTTCGCTGCCAGGTTTACCTCCCGTCTCGAGCGGGCAGCCGTCGTGGACGGTTTGTCTCGAATGGGATGAACGGTCCGCATCCGGAGGGGATCCACATGGCAGACGAGAACACGGGCGAAGCCGACGCCGGCGCCACCGACGACGATCGGACCACACGTGGTCACGCCGGTGAGGCGATCGTCGACACCCGCAACTGGCCGGGATACATCTGCATCGGTCTGGCATTGGTGAGCCTCGGCCTCACCCTCACCGCAGCCGGGTACGGGTTCAGTGGCTGGACGTGGATCGGGGCGGTGGCCGCGCCGATCCTCCTGATTGCCGGAATCGTGCTGGTGCTGCTCGAACGCCGCCGCGTCAAAGCGCAGGAGGGTAAGTCGCTGACGGACCCCGCCGGGCATTGACCGACTCCGCGTCGTACGAGAGCCAACGGTCACTGTCGAGAGTCGTCGGGGTGCCCCTGGCCGATCTGGCCCTCTCGCTCGGATCACCGGAACCCATCGAGTCCGTTTCGGTGACCGGGGCCAGTGACGACTCGCGCACCGTGATGCCCGGGGACCTGTACGTGGCGCTTCCCGGCACGCACGTTCACGGACTGGATTTCGAGATCGAGGCGTTCGAGCGCGGAGCAGTCGCCGTGCTGTCCGACCGAGTGTCGACGGTGCTGCCGACCATCGTCGTTGCGGATCCGCGTCGAAGCGCCGGTCCGGTCTGCGCCCGGATCCATCGGTATCCGGCCGACACGATGGACATGTACGGCGTGACCGGCACCAACGGAAAGACCAGCACCGCGTTGCTTCTCGCCGCCGGACTCGCCGCGTCCGGCGAGGTTGTCGGCACGATGACCGGCATAGGTCTTCAGGGACCACTGACATCGGTGCCGACGGCACGAACGACACCGGAGGCCGCCACCGTCCAGCGCACACTCGGACGGTTTCGCGACGAGGGTGCGACTGCGGTTGCAGTGGAGGTGTCCTCGCACGCGGTCTCCGAACACCGCGTCGACGGCGTGCGGTTCGCAGCGGTCGGGTTCACCAATCTCGGCCCGGACCATCTCGACTATCACGGCAGCATGGACGAGTACTTCGCGGCGAAGGCCGAGTTGTTCGCAGCCGACCGAACGGCCGTCGCGGCAGTGGGGATCGACGACGTACACGGCAGACGACTCGCCCGGCTGGTCGACGTTCCGTGCTGGACGTGGTCTGCAGCCGATCCGCGCGCAGATGTCGTGGGCGAGAACATCGAGTGCACCGATGCCGATACATCCATGACGGTGCGAACTCCGCTGGGTTCGCTGCACATTCGCCTGCCCCTGCTCGGACCGCACCAGGCGAGCAACGCGCTGACCGCGCTCGCCGTCGCATTGGCTGCGGGCAAGGGTCTCGAGTCGGTCGCCGCCGGGTTCGAGCGTGTCCGTTCGGTTCCCGGCCGGCTCGAACGCATCGACGCCGGACAATCGTTTCTGGCCCTGGTCGACTACATGCACAACACCGCGGGGCAGCGCAGCTTGCTGCCGTTCGTGCGATCTCTGGTGCCCGGACGGGTCATAGTGGTTGTCGGGGCGACGGGGGAACGTGATCCCGGCAAACGCTTCCCGCTGGGTGCCACCGCAGCGGCTCTGGCGGATGTGGTGATCGTCAGTGACGAGAGCCCGCTGTCCGAGGACGCCGATGTCATCCGCCGAGCAGTGGCGGATGGCGCGCGAGCTGCGCGGTCGGCAGTGGTGATGGTGGAGCCGGATCGTCGTGCCGCGCTGGCGCTCGCGGTGCACACCGCCGGGCCGGGAGACGTGGTTGTGGTCGCGGGCCGAGGCTGCGACACCGAGCAGGTCTACGGTCGTGAGATCGTCGAGTTCGACGATCGTGTGGTGCTTCGAGAACTGTTGAGCGACATCGTCTGAGTGACGTGGTTGTGCCGGTCGACGGTGTCGTCGACCGGCTCTACGTGATCAGCGAACTGCGCGTCGAACCTTCAGTGCGGCCGTTGCGGCGAGCGCGATGACGGCACCGACGACAGCGGCACCGAGCAGGGACACACCCTGAGCGAGCTCGAAGTTCCAGCCGAGGAAGTTGATGTTGGTGTGAATCGTGTTCTGCAGCACGAAGATCACCAGTGCTGCGACGAGGACGAGCGTGACGAGGAGGGCGAACTTGGAGGCGAATCCGCCGCGACGCTTGGTGGTCTGTGTCGTGTCGGTCGATGCGGTCATGAGGGGAATCCGTTCTCTGGTGTGAAGTAGGAGGGGTGAAAGGCGAGTGCCGCCGATCGTCGAGATCGGCGGCACTCGATGCGATGGGGGTGGTTACTTGAAGGTGTCCTTGATGTTCTCGCCGACCTTCTTCACGCCTGCCGAACCCTGGTCCTTCTTGCCCTCGGCCTCGAGGTCCTTGTTGTCGGTGGCGTCGCCGACAACTTCCTTGGCCTTGCCGATGGCGTCTTCTGCTGCGTTCTTGGCCTTGTCGATGAAGCTCATGTGGGCCCCTTTCAGGTGGCTGTGAATGTTGGTAACGGATACTTAGTCGGTTTTCGTCGGCGAAAACAAACGCCGCCGTGATGCAGATCACATCACGGCGCCGTTCGTTCGTAGGGTCAGGTGAGGGAGACCAGCTCGGTGATGTCGTCATGGGGGAGGTCGCCGTCGACCACCGCGGTGACCACGGAACTGTTCAGCGTGATGGCACCCTTGTGGTTGTCCAGGAATGCGGTGTCGGCGGCGTCGCGACCGACCGAGATGCGCACCAGCGTCGAGCGCGGGGCGAGGCAGGTGGCATCGACGACGCGCCACTGGCCACCCACGAACGCCTCGGCGACGGCGTGGAAGTCCATCGGATCGCAGCCGGGTGCGTACACCGCCACCAGGCGGGCCGGAACGTTGACCGCGCGCAGCATGGCAACCACGAGGTGCGAGTAGTCCCGGCAGACGCCCTGTCCGGCGAGCAGCGTGTCGACAGCTCCGTCGATCGGATCACTGCTTCCGGGAACGTAGCTCAGGCGAGCGCCGACCCACGCGGAAATCTTGGCCAGCAGTTCCTCGGAGTCCGCGTAGTCGCCGAATTCGGTTGCGGCGAAACCGTAGAACTTGTCGGCCTCGGCGTACCGGCTGGGTCGGAGGTAGAGCGACATGTCGTAGTCGGTGACCGGAGCCGGGGTGGTGTTGCCCACGATTGTGGCGTCGTACGACACCTGTAGGTTGCCCACGTCGGCGGGCATGACGTGAATTCGGTTGCCGTGCGGCCCGCTCACTTCCTTCGCCTCGATGGGGGTGCCGTCGAGAACGAAGGACAGTGATTCGGTGACCGTCGTGCCCGGGTGTGGCGCAATCGCGATCTGAAATTCGAGCGTGGTGGCTGCGGTGATGTCTACATCGAGGCGCGCGGATACGTCGCGTTTGAGCACTTCGAACTCCTGGCAGGTGGGGGTGGGTGAACGTGCTGCCAGTACCCGTATCCGCCGAAACCAACCCCATCTCGCTCCGCGAGTGTTCAGCGCCACCCCAGCGCGGGGGCGACGTCGCGCACCACAGTGTCGAGCACGTGCGCGCAGTAGTCGACGCCCAACTGGTTCGGGACGGTGAGCAGCAAGGTATCGGCGGCCGCGATCGCTTCGTCCGCAGCGAGTTCCTCGATCAGTCGATCGGGTTCGCCTGCGTACGTCTTGCCGAATCGGGCTTTGCCGCCGTCGATGTAACCGACCTGATCGTCGCCACTGCCCTCTCGGCCGAAATAGGCGCGATCGAGATCGTTGACGATCGGAAAGATGCTGCGGCTCACCGAAGTTCGCGGAGCGAAATCGTGTCCGGCGTCGCTCCACGTCTTGTGGAATCGTTCGATCTGCTCGGCCTGCAACTGATGGAACGGCACTCCGGTGTCTTCGCTCAACAGCGTCGAGCTCATCAGATTCATGCCTTGGCGCGCGGTCCATTCGGCGGTTTCGCGGGTGCCGGCACCCCACCAGATGCGCTGTCGGAGACCGGGGGAGTGCGGTTCGAGGCGCAGGAGTCCGGGCGGATTGGGAAACATCGGCCGTGGATTCGGCTGTGCGAAGCCCTTGCCCTCGAGGAGATCGAGGTAGATGCGGGTGTGTTCGCGGGCCATGTCGGCGTGGTCGGAACCCTCGGCCGGTGTGTAGCCGAAATGGCGATACCCCTCGATGACCTGCTCGGGCGATCCTCGGCTGACCCCGAGCTGCAACCGTCCGCCCGAGATGAGATCGGCGGAACCCGAGTCCTCGGCCATGTAGAACGGATTCTCGTAGCGCATGTCGATGACGCCGGTGCCGATCTCGATGGTGCTCGTCTTGGCACCGACGGCGGCGAGGAGGGGGAACGGTGACGCGAGTTGGCTGGCAAAGTGATGGACGCGGTAGTACGCGCCGTCGGCACCCAGTTCTTCGGCCGCGACCGCGAGGTCGATGGACTGCAGCAGCACGTCCGACGCCGACCGCGTCTGTGACTGTGGGGACGCCGACCAATGCCCGAAGGACAGAAATCCGATCTTCTTCATCACGCGCTCTTTCGTTGAAGGATCAACTATTCACTGTACTTCAGCGTGTGTCGGGTCGAATCCATTCCCGGCGTCGGGGCTACGCACCGATGCCGGCGGTCAAGAGCTTCGCCAGTTCGAGATAGGCGTCGCCGTCGCTCAGTCCGGTCAGGCGGAACACCTCGCGAGTCTGAATGCGAACCATGACCGAGGAGGCGACGTCGCCGACGAAGGCCGCGTGCACGTCGCGCACCTCGCCACTGGCCACGCCCTCGCTGATCAACTCCTGGACGCGGCGCGCGGCGATCGCGGTGTTCCGTTCGTACACCGAGCGGGCCGCCTCGAGTGACGCCAGGTCCGTCATGAACTGCTCGGACGCCGACTCCAGGGCTGCTCCCACCGCAGTCAGATACGTGGTGATGCGATTGCGGGTGCCATCGACCTCGGCGACCGCGCTTTCGACCTGCGTGGTCATGGACTTGAAGTAGTGCACGGTGGCACCGCCGACAAGCTGGTCCTTGCTCGACGCCAGTGTGTACAGCGTGGACTTGGAGCAGCGGAGGCGGGCCGCGATGGTGTCGAGCGTCAGGTGCGCGAAGCCCTCTGCCAGAAACAGACTCACGAGCTGGTCGAAGAGCTCGGAACGGCGAGCCGTGGCATGCGAGGTCACGGGTGCGTTCACATCAGGGATGGTACTGCATCGTCTTGTGCAGTACTCTGCATCAGTACTGCGGATCGCCCGGCAGTACTGATCCGAACTTTCTGGAGGTTTTTCACGTGCCCGTCGATCGTCTGTTGCCCACTGCCGAAGCGCGCGACCTCATCGCGCTGACCCGCGACGTGGCAGACAAGGTGCTCGACCCGATCGTCGACGATCACGAACGGCGCGAGGCGTACCCCGACGGAGTGTTCGACACCCTCGGCGAGGCGGGCCTGTTGAGCCTGCCGTACGCGGAGGAATGGGGCGGGGGAGGACAACCGTACGAGGTCTATCTCCAGGTTCTCGAAGAACTGGCATCGCGCTGGGCGGCAGTGGCCGTTGCGGTGAGCGTGCACGGCCTGGCCTGCCACCCCCTGATGGTTTTCGGTACCGATCAGCAGAAGGCCGACAAGCTTCCCGGCATGCTCGGTGGTGCACAGATCGGCGCGTACTCACTGTCCGAGGCGCAGGCCGGCTCCGACGCCGCCGCACTGAGCTGCAAGGCAACCCCGACCGAGGGTGGCTACACGGTCAACGGTTCGAAGGCGTGGATCACGCACGGCGGAGTGGCCGACTTCTACAACCTGTTCGCCCGGACCGGCGAAGGATCGAAGGGCATCTCGTGCTTTCTCGTTCCGGATGGAACCGACGGCCTGAGCTTCGGCAGGCCCGAGGAGAAGATGGGACTGCACGCGATCCCGACGACCTCGGCGCACTACGACAACGTCCACGTACCCACCGAGTGGCGAATCGGTGCGGAGGGGCAGGGACTGCAGATCGCCTTCAGCGCACTCGATGCCGGACGGCTCGGAATTGCTGCTGTAGCAGTGGGAATCGCGCAGGCGGCGCTCGACGACGCGGTGAAGTACGCCCAGGAGCGTACGGCTTTCGGCAAGAAGATCATCGACCACCAGGGCCTCGGTTTCGTGCTGGCGGACATGGCGGCGGCGGTTGACTCTGCCCGCGCCACCTACCTCGATGCTGCCCGTCGGCGTGACGCCGGACTTCCCTACTCGCGCAACGCTTCCGTGGCCAAGCTGATCGCCACCGATGCTGCCATGAAGGTGACCACCGATGCGGTGCAGGTGTTCGGTGGCTACGGGTACACCCGCGACTTCCGCGTCGAGCGATACATGCGCGACGCCAAGATCACTCAGATCTTCGAGGGCACCAACCAGATTCAGCGTCTGGTGATCGCGCGCTCGCTTGCCACGAACTGACGATCTCCGTTTGCCATTCCACACAACGTAGGGGACCTCTGCATGACGACAACCGAACCCGATATCCATACCACTGCGGGTAAATTGGCCGATCTTCGTAAACGTCTCGCGGTTGCGGAGATTCCGTCCGGTGAGGCGGCGGTGGACAAGGTCCACGCCAAAGGCAAGCTGACCGCCCGCGAGCGGATCACCGCCCTGCTCGACGAGGGCTCGTTCGTCGAACTCGACGCCCTGGCCCGGCACCGCTCCCAGAATTTCGGGTTGGCCGACAACCGGCCGTTCGGTGACGGTGTCGTCACCGGCTACGGCACGGTCGATGGCCGCGATGTGTGCGTGTTCTCCCAGGACGCGACCGTCTTCGGCGGCTCGTTGGGGGAAATCTACGGCGAGAAGATCGTCAAGGTCATGGACCTGGCCGTCAAGACCGGCCGCCCTCTGGTCGGCATCAACGAAGGCGCCGGAGCCCGCATCCAGGAAGGGGTCGTCTCCCTCGGACTGTACGGGGAGATCTTCCACCGCAACGTCCGCGCGTCGGGAGTGATCCCGCAGATCTCGGTGATCATGGGACCCGCCGCAGGCGGGCACGTCTACTCCCCGGCGTTGACCGACTTCGTGGTCATGGTCGACGGCACGAGCCAGATGTTCGTCACCGGACCCGACGTCATCAAAACCGTCACCGGTGAGAACGTCACGATGGAAGAACTCGGCGGCGCGAGAACCCACATGGAGAAATCCGGGGTCGCGCACTACGTCGCCTCCGGTGAACAGGACGCCCTCGACTACGTCCGCGACCTCCTGTCGTACCTGCCGTCGAACAATCGCGCCGACGCCCCCCGCACCGCACCGTCGGACCCCGTTGTCGGGTCGATCGAGGACTCGCTCACTGCCGAGGATCTCGAACTCGACACCCTGATCCCCGATTCACCGAACACCCCCTACGACATGCACGAGGTCATCACCCGGATCCTCGACGACGACGAATTCCTCGAAGTCCAGGAAGGGCGGGCACGCAACATCATCGTCGGGTTCGGGCGCATCGACGGCCGATCGGTGGGGATCGTGGCCAACCAACCCACCCAGTTCGCGGGCACATTGGATATCGACGCCTCCGAGAAGGCTGCCCGGTTCGTGCGCACCTGCGATTGTTTCAACGTCCCGATCATCACCCTGGTCGACGTACCGGGCTTTCTGCCCGGCACCGGCCAGGAATACAACGGCATCATCCGACGCGGCGCGAAACTGCTCTACGCCTACGGCGAAGCAACGGTCGGGAAGATCACCGTCATCACCCGCAAAGCGTACGGCGGGGCGTACGACGTGATGGGATCCAAGCACATGGGAGCCGACGTCAACCTCGCCTGGCCCACCGCACAGATCGCCGTCATGGGAGCCTCCGGAGCCGTCGGATTCGTCTACCGCAAACAACTGCTCGACGCCGCGAAGAACGGTGAAGACGTCGACGCCCTCCGCCTGACGTTGCAGCAGGAATACGAGGACACCCTCGTCAACCCCTACATCGCCGCCGAACGCGGCTACCTCGACGCCGTCATCCCACCGAGCCACACCCGCGGCCAGATCGTCACCGCACTACGACTACTCGAACGCAAACAAGTCACCCTCCCACCCAAGAAACACGGAAACATCCCACTATGAGCGGCGAAGCGAATCATGACGCAGTGAGCAACGAAACGAACGGCGACGCGAATCATGTTGCTGCGTCGCCTGGTTGGTCGTTTCGCGGAAGCCCCACCGACGCCGACATTGCTGCCGTTGTTGCTGTTCTGACCGCAGCGCGGTCTTCGGCGACCGTCGAAGCTCCGGTTGTATCGGATCTGTGGGGTCGTCCCGAGGATCTGCATCGATACGGACTTGCCAGTGCCCCAGCTCTTTTCGTCAATGCCCGATATGGCCAGTGAAGGAATTTCAATACATGACTACCTCGACTTCCCATAAGAAAATCTCGAAGGTTCTTGTCGCCAATCGTGGTGAGATCGCGGTGCGGGTGATCCGGGCGGCCGCCGATGCCGGGTTGGCCAGTGTCGCTGTGTACGCCGAGCCCGATGCCGATGCCCCGTTCGTCCGGTTGGCCGACGAAGCCTTCGCACTGGGTGGACAGTCCTCGGCGGAGTCGTATCTGGTGATCGACAAGATCCTCGACGCCGCCGCCAAGTCCGGTGCCGACGCCATCCACCCCGGCTACGGCTTCCTCTCCGAGAACGCCGACTTCGCCCAAGCGGTGATCGATGCCGGACTGATCTGGATCGGCCCGTCACCCCAGTCGATCCGCGACCTCGGCGACAAGGTCACCGCCCGCCACATCGCCGCCCGCGCCAAAGCACCGTCCGTCCCCGGTACGTCCGAACCGGTCAAGGACGCCGACGAAATCCTTGCGTTCGTCGACGAACACGGCCTCCCGATCGCGATCAAAGCCGCATTCGGTGGCGGCGGACGCGGCATGAAAGTCGCCCGCACCCGTGAGGAAATCCCCGAACTGTTCGACTCCGCCACCCGCGAAGCGGTCGCCGCGTTCGGGCGCGGGGAATGCTTCGTCGAGCGCTACCTCGACAAGCCGCGCCACGTCGAAGCACAGGTCATCGCCGACCAACACGGCAACGTCATCGTCGCCGGCACCCGCGACTGCTCCCTGCAACGCCGCTTCCAGAAACTCGTCGAAGAAGCCCCCGCCCCGTTCCTCACCGACGCCCAACGCAAAGAAATCCACTCGAGCGCCAAAGCCATCTGCCTCGAAGCCGGCTACTACGGTGCCGGGACCGTCGAATACCTCGTCGGCCAAGACGGATTGGTCTCGTTCTTGGAGGTGAACACCCGACTGCAGGTCGAGCATCCCGTCACCGAGGAAACCTCCGGCATCGACCTGGTGCTGCAACAGTTCAAGATCGCCAACGGCGAAGAACTGTCCATCACCGACGATCCCGAACCACGCGGCCACTCGTTCGAGTTCCGCATCAACGGCGAAGACGCCGGACGCGGCTTCCTGCCCGCCCCCGGACCGGTCACCACCTTCACCGCCCCCTCCGGACCCGGTGTGCGCGTCGATTCCGGAGTCGAATCCGGCTCGGTGATCGGGGGCCAGTTCGACTCGATGCTCGCCAAACTCATCGTCACCGGAGCCACCCGCGAGGAAGCATTGGCGCGGTCGCGTCGTGCGTTGGCCGAATTCACCGTCGAAGGACTTGCCACGGTCATCCCGTTCCACGCCGCGGTGGTCTCCGATCCGGCGTTCATCGGCGACGGCGAATCCTTCGACGTCCACACCCGCTGGATCGAAACCGAATGGGACAACCAAGTTCCCCCGTTCACCGCCGGGCAACCGCTCGACGACGACGAGGTCCTGCCGCGGCAGTCGGTGGTCGTCGAGGTCGGCGGCCGACGCGTCGAGGTGTCCCTGCCCGGGGAACTGTCCCTCGGCGGTGGCAGCGGCGGCGGCGGTAACGCGGGTGCAGTGCGCCGCAAACCCAAAGCCCGCACCCGCGGCGGAGCCGGAGCCGGAGCCGCATCCGGTGACTCGGTCACCGCACCCATGCAGGGCACCGTGGTCAAAGTCGCCGTCGACGAAGGCCAAACCGTCGACGCCGGCGACCTCATCGCCGTCCTCGAAGCAATGAAAATGGAAAACCCCGTCAACGCCCACAAAGCAGGCACCATCACCGGCCTGACCGTCACCGCAGGCGACGCCATCACCCAAGGCACCGTCCTCGCAGAGATCAAGTAGGGGAGTGTCCGATGACTGCCCTCGCTGAATCGTTCGACGGTGGTACCTCTCCGGTGCATTCCACCGAGCTCGAAATCGTGTCCACGGTGCTGCGCATGGCGTCGGCCGCGCGGGTTCGTCTGGCGGAGGCACTGGACGCGCAGGGGCTGAGCTGGGCGAGGTACGAGGTGCTGGAACTGGTGTCCAGGCGAGGGCCGATGTCCTACAGTGCGCTGTCGCGTGAGTTGGTGCGACACCGGACGAGTATCACCGCCACGACGGCCAGTCTCGTCGAGGCGGGGTTGCTGGTGCGTAGCGTCAATCCGCGAAATCGGCAGCAGTACATGGTCGAGGCCACCGACTCGGGGCACCGTGCGGTCACTCGGGCCGAGCGTGCGCTCGAGCGCGCTCGGTCGAGGATGGCGGTCGATGCCGACTCTGCTCGGACGCTCGAGGTGTTGCGTGGCATCGAGAAACAGTGGAACGGTCGGCGCTGACCGGCGGGTGACAACACCGGCTATTCGGCTCTGAAGAACAAGTACCCCTGAGGTGATACCCCCAGGGGTACTTGCATACCCCCCTGGGTATGTGCGAAGGTGGGCAGGTTCGTTCGTTCGAGGGTTTCGTCTGCCCCGTTCGATACCCCCACCCGTATAGGAGCACAATGTCGCTGCGTGACGCCGAAGTTCTTCGCCCACCTGATGATCGGCCTCAGGCCGAGCCGGGCCTGCTCGGCCGCGCGGGCGGCTCGATGGTGACTCACCGGCGGTGGGTGTTCGGTGTGTGGCTCATCGTGCTCGTGGGCCTCGGTTCGTTTGCGCCCTCGGTGTTCTCGTCGCTGGCCGGAGCGGGATGGCAGGCGAACGGATCCGAATCCGTACAGGTTCGAGAGTTGGCCCAGCAGCACTTCGGCGGTAATTCCTCCGCGGCGGTGCAGGTGGTCGTCCACTCCGACTCGGCACCCATCACCGATCCCGCTGTTCAGGATGTGATTGCCGACGTGTCCGATGTATTCACCGGCGATACCAGATTCGGGGACGTCGTTGCGCCGCAACCGGGTATGACGATCAGCCCGGACGGCCGCACCGGCATCGTCATCGCCGGGGCGAACGGCACCACCGACGAGATGGTCAAAGCCGTCGACGATGTGAAGGAGCGGTTGACCGCGCTCTCGACCGACGGAATCGAGGTGTATCCCACCGGTTCGTCGGCCCTGTGGTCGGACTTCAACAAGGCGAACCACGATGCGATGATCCAGGCCGAATTATTCTCGTGGCCAGTCACATTGGCGATCATGGTGCTTGCGTTCGGATCGCTCGTCGCCGCGGGATTGCCGCTGCTGCTCACCGTCGCCGGACTCGTCGCATCCGCTGGTGGTCTCGTTCTGCTCAACGGTGTCACGCCGATTTCGGTGTGGGCCATGAACTTCGCGATGATGTTCGCCCTCGCGCTCGGAATCGACTACGCGCTGTTCATCGTCGCTCGATTCCGCGACGCGTTGCGCAACGCCGACCCTCGGGCCGCAGTGGCCGAAACCATGGACACTGCAGGCAAAGCCGTCGTGTTGTCCGGGCTGACGGTGCTGGTGAGTCTGTCCGCAGTACTGCTCGTCCCCGCGCCTGCAGTGCGCACGATGGCTGTCGGGATCATGCTGGCCGTCGCCTTCGTGTTGCTGGCAACCATGACGCTGCTGCCTGCGGCATTGGGGGCGCTCGGGCCCAAGGTCAATGCCGCCTCGTTGCCGTACGCCAAGCGGCAGGAGCATCGATCCCCGAAGTTCGCGGCCTGGGGCGAGTTGTTGCACAAGCACCCGTGGCCGTTCGCCGTCGTCTCCGTGGGAATTCTGATCGCCCTGGCGCTTCCGGTACTCGGCTTGAAAGTAGCGATGCCGTCGATCGCGGTGGTGCCCGAGGACGCACCGGTGCGGCAGGGCTACGAACTCGTTCAGGCCCAGTTCGGACCGGGCGCGCCGGGAGCGCTGCAGATCGTGGTCCCCGACGCCGATGCCGTCGAGACCGCGACCGTCGCTGCGGGAGTCGACGGGATCTCGATGGTGACTCCGCCGCAGAGTGCCGCTGACGGTTCGGGATTTGCTCTGCTGCAGGCAATTCCGTCGGTGGATCCGTCCGACGAATCGATGAGTACCGTTCTCGCCGATCTGCGATCCACGCTGCCCGATTCGGCACTCGTCGGCGGAGCGCCCGCGGAGAACCTGGACCTCCAGCAGGCCCTGAACGACTACCTGCCGATCGTCGTCGGGATCATCCTGGTCCTCGGGTTCGTGCTGCTTCTGGTGGCGCTGCAGGCCCCACTGATCGCGCTGCTCGGCACTCTGGTGAGCCTGCTGTCCACCGCGGCGGCCTTCGGAGTCGCCAAGTTGATCTTCCAGGACGGCCATGGGGCGTCACTGCTCGGTTTCACCCCGCAAGGATTCCTGGACGGCTGGGGCCCGGTGTTCTTCTTCGCGATGATCTTCGCCATCGCCATGGACTACACGGTCTTCCTGCTGGCCACCGCCAAGGAACACTACGAACGCTCGGGTGACTCCAAGGTTGCTCAGGTCGACGGGTTGGCCCACTCCGGGCGGGTCATCTTTGCCGCAGCAGCGGTGATGGTGGCAGTGTTCTTCACGTTCGCACTCTCCGATCCGCTGCCACCCAAGGAGATGGGCATCATCCTCGGTGTCGCTGTACTGCTCGACGCGTTCCTCGTTCGACTCGTGCTGCTTCCCGTCCTGTTGCGATTGACCGGGCACGGTGCCTGGTGGTCGCCGGCATGGCTGCGCGCGGTACTGCCCTCCATCCGCTTTTCGCACTGACACAACAATTTCTCAGGAGTCACCATGAACATCGCATTGTCCACCACACTGACCGACACCGACTTCGACACCGCGATCGACAGCACCAGAAAGGCGTTGTCGGAGCAAGGATTCGGAGTTCTCACCGAAATCGACATGCAGGCCACCCTCAAAGCCAAGCTCGGCGAGGACATGGAGCGTTACGTGATTCTCGGGGCATGCAACCCGGGACTCGCTCATCGCGCCGTCGGAGTGATGAAGCAGATCGGCCTGCTGTTGCCGTGCAACGTGGTGGTCCGAGAGAACACGGCCGTAGTGGGATCCGTCGTCGTCGAGGCGATGAATCCGGCCATCATGGTCGAGGTCACCGGTGAGCCCGAATTGGGTGCGGTCGCCTCCGAGGCCACCGAGAAACTGCAGGCGGCGATCGCGGCACTGGGCGGTACCGGATCCGATCCCGCTTGATGCCCCCGGGGGTACCATCGGGTTCACTACCACAACCATCGAGGGGATCGACATGATCGGCGACGAAGACAGCATCGCACTGGTATTGAACCGGCTCAAGCGTGCGCACGGTCAGCTGGCCGGCGTCATCGGGATGATCGAGAACGGACGCGATTGCAAGGATGTGGTCACTCAGCTCGCTGCTGTCTCCAGAGCGCTGGACAAGGCCGGATTCAAGATCGTGGCGACCGGTCTGCGTGAATGCATGACCGGCGAGAGCGCGGGCGAGAAGGAGCCGATGACCGAGGCCGAACTGGAGAAGCTGTTCCTGGCGCTGGCCTGATCCTGGGTCGAATCCCACGAGGGAGCGACGGGAGAGCGAACAGTGGGAGTCGCGATTGCTCCGTGACGACGCTGTTGTGCGACGTCGAGGTCGACATCCGACGAATTCCGCTGCATACTTGACTTTGTCCAGAAAAGCGGAGGATAGTATTACTGTGATGCCGATCTCACCGTACGCGGAGCTGTTACGCACCGCCGACATGCGCGTGACCCGTCCCAGGGTCGCGGTGCTCGAGGTCGTCGGATCCAATCCTCATGCAGACACCGACACGATCCTCGGACTCGTGCGATCGGTGCTGCCCGAGGTGTCGCGGCAAACCGTGTACGACGTGCTCAATGCGTTGACCGCGGCGCGCCTGGTACGGCGAATCGAACCGGCAGGATCGCCTGCTCGGTACGAATCTCGTGTCGGCGACAACCACCACCACGCGGTGTGCCGCTCCTGCGGCGTCATCGCCGACGTGGACTGCGCGGTCGGCGAAACGCCGTGTCTCACCGCATCGGACTCCGTCGGTTTCACGATCGACGAGGCGGAAGTCATCTACTGGGGCTTCTGCGCACAGTGTTCGACTGCTCGAGGGCAGTCGACAGCTCCTGTTTCGTTCCCTCCCGGTTCTCGGACACAGCAGAGTTCGTGAACCGACCTCGATCACAGCCCGATCGTCACACCTTGGAAGGAAGCACGTGTCAGAAGATCACACAACACGCGAAAAAGAGATGAACGAGGATCAGCCACAGGAGTCGGGTGGCAAGTGTCCCGTCATGCACGACTCGATGCCGATGCCCGTCGAGGGTGGCAGCAACCGCGAGTGGTGGCCCAAGACTCTGAACCTCAAGATTCTCAAGAAGAATCCGGCCGTCGGCGACCCGATGGGTGCCGATTACGACTATGCCGCCGAGTTCAACTCCCTCGACCTCGCCGAGGTCAAGCGCGACATCGAAGCCCTCATGACCAATTCGCAGCCCTGGTGGCCTGCCGACTTCGGTCACTACGGCCCCTTCTTCATCCGCATGGCGTGGCACGCCGCGGGCACGTACCGCAAGCAGGACGGACGCGGCGGTGCCGGAGCGGGCATGCAGCGCTTCGCACCCCTGAACAGCTGGCCGGACAACGCCAGCCTGGACAAGGCTCGTCGTCTGATCTGGCCGGTCAAGCAGAAGTACGGCCGCAAGCTCTCCTGGGCGGACCTCATCGTGCTCACCGGCAACGTCGCCATCGAATCGATGGGCCTACCCACCTACGGCTTCGCCGGCGGACGCGTCGACGCCTGGGAGCCGGACGAGGACGTCTACTGGGGCCCGGAGCAGACCTGGCTCGGCGACGAGCGCTACGACGGTGATCGCACGAGCCTCGAGAACCCGCTTGCCGCAGTGCAGATGGGCTTGATCTACGTCAACCCCGAAGGCCCCAACGGCAACCCGGATCCGGTGCAGTCCGCACTGGACATTCGCGAGACCTTCGGCCGGATGGCCATGAACGACATCGAGACCGCGGCACTGGCCGTCGGTGGGCACACGTTCGGCAAGACGCACGGTGCAGCGGATCCCGACGTGCACATCGGTGCCGAGCCCGAGGGCGCACCCATCGAGCAGATGGGCCTCGGCTGGAAGAACAGCTACCAGAGCGGCGTCGGCGCGGACGCGATCACCAGCGGTCTCGAAGTCATCTGGACCCCCACGCCCACCCAGTGGGACAACAGCTTCCTCGAGACGCTGTACGGATTCGAGTGGGAGCTCTACAAGAGCCCCGCAGGTGCGCACCAGTGGCGCCCGAAGAACGGCGAGGGCGCGGATCTCGTCCCCGACCCCGCCGATCCCACCAAGCGTCGCCACCCGTCGATGCTGACCTCCGACATCGCGATGCGTGTCGATCCGATCTACGAGCAGATCACCCGTCGCTGGCTCGACCATCCCGAGGAGCTCGCAGAAGAGTTCCAGAAGGCCTGGTTCAAGCTCACCCACCGCGACATGGGACCCGTCTCGCGCTACCTCGGCCCCGAGGTCCCGTCCGAGACCTTGATCTGGCAGGACCCGATCCCGGCCGTCGATCACGAGCTGATCGGTGAAGCTCAGATCGCCGAGCTCAAGCAGACGATCCTCGACTCCGAACTGACTCAGGATCAGCTGATTTCGGCTGCCTGGGCCGCGGCGTCGTCGTTCCGGGTCAGCGACAAGCGCGGCGGTGCCAACGGTGGCCGTCTGCGCCTCCAGCCGCAGGCAGGCTGGGAGGTCAACGAGCCCGACGAGCTCGCGCAGGTCATTCGTGTGCTCGAGGGAATCCAGCAGTCGTTCTCCGGAACGGTCTCGTTCGCCGACCTCGTCGTTCTCGGTGGCGTTGCCGCACTCGAGAAGGCGTCCGGTGTCAGCGTGCCGTTCACGCCGGGCCGCATGGACGCGACGCAGGAGCAGACGGACGTCGATTCGTTCTCCGATCTCGAGCCGAAGGCCGACGGCTTCCGTAACTTCCTCGGCAAGGGCCAGAAGCTTCCGGCGGAGTACTCCCTCGTCGATCGGGCGAACCTGTTGTCGCTCAGCGCACCCGAGATGACCGTGCTCGTCGGCGGACTGCGTGTGCTCGGAGCCAACTTCGGAAACTCGTCGCACGGCGTCCTGACGGACAAGGTCGGAACGCTCACCAACGACTTCTTCGTCAACCTCCTCGACATGGGCACCGAGTGGGTCCCCGCCGCGGAGGACGGCATCTACGAGGCCAAGGACGCGGCGACCGGTGAGACGAAGTGGACCGGAACTCGCAACGACCTGGTGTTCGGATCGAACTCCGAATTGCGTGCTCTCGCAGAGGTTTACGCCTGCGACGATGCAAAGGACAAGTTCGTTGCGGACTTCGTCGCTGCCTGGGACAAGGTCATGATGCTCGATCGGTTCGAGCTGGCCTGATTTTCTCTACCGAACTCGAAGTTATGGATGGAAACCGTGCTCGATCCATCCATAGCTTCGAGTTCGTCGTTATCGGTCCGTTACCTTTCGTTGCCAATTCGTGTCCTCGGTCCCTGACTCGCTGCAATTTGCGAGCGGCAAGCTACAAGACATGACACACGACGAGGGGGCGGCAGGAGCCGTCGATCACAACATGGACGAATCACGCAAGGGAGCATCCGGGTTCGGGTCGTTCCTGGAGATGTTCCAGGATGCCTCCACCGACAAGTCCGACATCGAGCGCTGAATCGTCAGCGAGTCCCGATCGTATTGGTGACCGAACCGATTCGTTCGATGCTCAGTTCGACGCGATCGCCCGGGGCGATCCAGCGGTCGAGTTCCAGGCCGCAACCGCGTGGGAGCGTGCCGGAGGTCAACAGCTCACCGGGGTAGACGTTTTCGCCGCGACAGGCGTACGCGAGCGATTCGCCGACCGAGTACCGCATGCCTGCGGTGCCGGTCGTCGACCACACTTCGTCGTTGACCGTGACGCTGGCCGTCAACGAGTCCAGATGCGGCACCACCTCGTCGGCGGTGACGATGTCGGCTCCCATGGAGCTGGCGAAGGTCTTGGTCTTGACCACCGGGCCGAACGGGGTGCGGCGCTGCTCCTCCCATTGGGTGTCGCGGGCACTGATGTCGTCGAACACCACGTACCCGCCGATCGCAGCGGTGGCCTCTCGCTCGGATACGTCGCGGACGGGCCTGGTCACCACGGCTCCGAACTCGAGCTCGAAATCCAGTACCCGGCTGTAGGACGGCCACTCGACCGGAGCTTCGTCGGCGACGACGGTGAGGTGATTGCCGGTGTAGTAGACCGGATGGTCGTCGAATCCCGGCCCAGGACGGAGCGCAGGAAACGTCGATCGAGTGACGGCTTCGAAACTGCGGATGAAGGGGACGGCTTTCGGGAGGTTGCGGCGAACCAGGTTGTGCGCAGCCAGATCCCAGTGTGCCTCCCAGCCGAGGAAGCAGCGAAGCGACGCCGGGATCACCGGCAGCGTCGGTGCCGGTCGCTCGATCACCGCGACTCCCTCGGACACCGCACGCTGCACCACTGCCGACGCCGCGTCGCGCGCGCGTTCGCCGGCATCGAGAAACCCGAGCACAGTGCGGGTGAGCGGGCGTAGGGCTTCGTCGGCACCCAGCGTCGACACGGCGGCGTCGAGATCGACCCACGCCCCCGACTCGGGTGCGTACACGGCCAGACGATCTGCCGAGTCGGCAGCGATCATGCGTCGCAATCGCACTTGAGGAATCCGATCTTCGCGTGAGGGGGCTCCACAACGGTTGAGGAACCAGGAGTGTAAACGGCAGCACAGCTGTGGTGTCAAGACCTCCTCGTCGAGGACTAGCGTGGACACATGAGATCGCCTGTTCCCGAATACCTGGCTTCCGTGTTGGAGGACTGTCGAGCGTTCGACGGCGGGACGGTGACCGAGGGCAACCCGGTGGTGGCCTCGGCGGATCCCGACACGTTTGCAGTCGCCCTGGCCACCGTCGGGGGTTCGCTGCACGGAGCGGGCGATACCGACACCGAATTCTCGATCCAATCGATAGCCAAAGCGCTCGCGTATGCGCTCGCCATCGAGGACAACGGCATCGAAGCGGTGCTCGAGGCCGTCGACGTCGAACCGTCGGGCGACTCGTTCAACGAGATATCCCTGGAAGCGGAGACCGGACGGCCGCGGAACCCGTTGATCAATGCCGGTGCACTGGCGGTGCATTCGATGATTCGAGGCCACGGGAGCGAAGAGCGGGCGGGGCGGATGACGGACCTTCTGAGCAGGATGGCCGGCCGCGAACTCTCCGTCGACCGTCAGGTGTACGAGGCCGAACTGGAATCCGACGACCGGAACACCGCGATCGCACACTTACTGAAGTCGGTCGGCCACCTCGGAGCCGAGCCCGCCGATGTCGTCGACGGTTATGCCCGGCAGTGCGCGGTGACCGTGACCTGCAACGACCTGGCCCGGATCGCCGCGGTGCTGGCGAACGGCGGGAAAGATCCCCAGACGGGCGAACAGGTACTCGACCCGGCGATCGATCGCCACGTACTGGCGGTCATGGCGACCTGTGGAATGTACGACGGCAGTGGCAGTTGGCTCGCGACCGTGGGGATACCCGCCAAGAGCGGGGTTGCCGGGGCGGTCATCGGTGTATTGCCGGGTCAGGTGGGGATTGCCGTGCTGTCGCCGAGGCTGAACGAGCACGGCAACAGTGTGCGTGGGGTGGCGGTGTTCGAGAGGCTGTCGCGCGATCTGGGTCTGCACATGATGCATGTCGCGCCCAGCGGTGAATCGGCGATCCGTAGCGTGACCGAGGAGGACGGCGTGGCCACCGTGGAGCTGCAGGGCGATCTTCGGTTCGCGGGTGCAGAGGCGGTCACGGCTCGGTTGGTCGACGGTTTCGGTGAAAACACTTGCACAAAGGTCGACTTCAGCGAGGTACGTGCAATCGACGGCGCGGCTCGACGGCTCTTGCGCGATGCGTTTCGCGCCCTGGAGGACGACGGTCACCGGGTCGTCGTCCACGACCCCGACGGGTTCATGGAGTCGCCCGACGGGTCAGAGTCGGCCGGCGAGAATCATGTTCCAGTAGGACAGCGGTAGCCCGTATCGGTCGAACGCCCAGGCGGCGCGCCTCGGCTTCAGCGGATCGAGGAACGACGGCAGCGACGGCGTCAGGGTTCCGGTGCGGTCGAACTCGGCGGCGATCAAGCTGTGTGCGCCGACCGCGATGGGGGCGACGGTGTAGCCGTCGTACTCCGACAACGGTTGCCCGCTGCGCGCTGCGATCAGATTGTCGACGAGAATCGAAATCTGCTTGCGCAGTGCGCCACCCGAGGAGTCGGTGTCGATGGCTGCGCCGTCACCCGCGGCCCAGACCTCCGGATACACCCGGTGGCGCAGAGTTTTGCCGTCGATGTCGACGACACCGTGCGGCGCAGAACCGGTCAGGTTCGATTCCTCCAGCCACGTCGGACCGCGGAACGGCGGTACGAGGTGCAGCATGTCGTAGCCGATGCGCTCGTCGACGCCGTCGTGGTCCGTGACGGTGATGTGTCCGCTCTCCGGGTGCAGTGCCGTCACCGCGGTGCGGGCGAGGATTCGCACGCCGAGCTCGCGTAGTCGCCCGACGACGATGGCGTCGAGCTCCGGCACACCCATCAGTCGAGGTCGATCCACCACCAGCGTGATGTCGATTCCCGGCATGCGGCCGGTGCGGGTCCAGTGGTCTGCGGCGAGGAACAACGGCTTGAGCGTGGTGCCGGTGCAGCCGACCGGTGGGCGCGGCACGGTGAACACCGCACTGCTGTGGGCGGGTAGATCGCGTACCAGTTGCCAGGTGCGTTCGGCTCGGTCGAGGTAATTGCTGGTGACAGTGGGGGATCGGAGCGCAGCCCGCACTCCGGGCAGCGCGTCGGTGTCGACGACGAGGCCCTGACCGAGCACCAGGTCGCGGTAGCCGTATTCCGCGCCCGAGGCACATCGCACCAGACGATTCACCGGGTCGATCGCAACCGCCGAGTCTTCGAGCCAGACGCATCCGGTCGGAATCACCGAACGCTGGGTACGCTCGGCCTCGGTCAGCGCCGCCTGACCGGAGCCCACGTACGACAGCAGTGGGCGATAGGTGTGCACCTGCTTGGGCTCGATGACCGCGACGTCGGAGATGCCCTTCTTCAGCAGTCGCGCTGCCGCGCTGATGCCTGCGTTGCCTCCGCCGACGACGAGCACGTCGTAGGTCGTGTTCGGGGTGGTCACTTACAACACCTTTCGCGCATCGACGGGTGCCCTCGCCGTCACCGAACGGATCACCGGGTGTCTGCTGTCGGCGCGATCACGGACTCGGTCGTCGATGAACGCACCTCTACGCGTTCCGGTACGAGGTCGATGCCGGACTGCTGCAGAGCCGGTGAAAGCACCACGGCGAGCCGCTGATTCCAGCGTCCCAGTCGGATGGCGGTGGCGTCGAGCACGGAGTGGACACCTGCGGCGACGCCTGCCACCGACGACAGGTCGAGGATCAACGCTCGCCCGCGCTCGGCGGCCTCACCGAGGGTTTCGGTCAGAACAGGGACGTCCGAGTCTCCGATCGTGCCGATCACTCGTACGACGATGTCGGCGCCTGCGCTCTCGTCGACCGACAGAGTCATCTCGCTGACGAGGCTCTGCGAGTCGATCAGTGACGGAATCACTTCCACGAGCGGGGACGAAATGGACGGTACGACGATCATGAACACACTCCTGAGCAGCCGAACTCCTCGCCCGGCGCACGGGGAGTCGACAGTCGACATACGGGGATTGCGGGCTACTCCTCAACCACGCTTGGATGGACTACCCGGGGTGGGGTGTTCGTAAGCCTCGAAACGGCAACGGGTTTGACTGCGGGTCCGACGGGAATACGAGAACGATCGCTACACCGTGGGAGGCACGCCGATGACGACAGCCGAATCCGATTACGTTCGAACCCTGACCTCCGTGCACGCCGATCCCGGAGTGTACGAACCGCAGGAGGATTCGCTTCTGCTGTGCGACATCGCCGCCACGACGGGCATCGTTCCCGGCGCGCGAGTACTGGACATGTGCACCGGAAGTGGTGCTGTTGCCATCACCGCTGCACTGTTGGGCGCGCGTGAGGTGGTGGCGTTCGACATCGCGCCCCGCGCAGTGGACTGCGCCCAGCGCAACGCGCGCTCGGTAGGGGTCGAGGTGGACGTCAGAGTGGGATCCTTGGCAGAGGCGGCCGAACTCGAATCGTTCGACGTGGTGCTCTGCAATCCACCGTACGTTCCGTCCGAGATGATGCCGACCGGAATGGGGCTGCACCGAGCCTGGGACGCAGGCGAGGACGGCCGGATGGTGCTCGATCCACTCTGCCGAGCCGCTGCCTCCTTGCTGGCTCCCGGCGGGGTGCTGCTCGTCGTCCACTCGGAGTTCTCCGGACCTCGACGCACCGTGGGCATGCTGTCCGACAACGGATTGTCGGTGACGGAGGTCAGCAGGCGCACCATCGATTTCGGGCCCGTGATGCACCGTCGCGCACAGTGGCTCGAAGCTCGTGGAGTACTGGCTCCGGGTCGTCGAACAGAGGAGTTGGTGGTTGTTCGTGGCGACAGGCGATGACTCGGCATCTGCGCGCACAACGGTGAGAATCGTGCGCGGCGGACCGATGCTGATCGACGGACCGGTGAACATCGAACTCGACGACGGTACGCGAGTGGAATCGGATCGCTTCGTCGTCGCGGTGTGCACGTGTCGGCGTAGCAAGAACTATCCACTGTGCGACACGAGCCACCGCGCGAAGAAACGACCTTCTCAGTCCAACGAGGACTGACCGGCAGACCATCGCTTCATCACGTGGTCGGCGAGTTCGTTCTCGACGAAGTCCAGTGCACGCATTCCGAACACCACATCTGCCTCGAGTTCGGGCTCGTGGCGAAGAAGAGTGCCGACCACATCGTGACGCAGCACCTGCTCGTGTACGGCGTCGGCCTCGACGTGCTCGGCGTAGAACGCAATGCATGCAGCAGGGGCATCGAGCCTTTGCAGTCCCTGCACGTAGCGCTGGGAGCCGGGCGACGAGGTGATCTCGGTTGCCGCCAGGTGGCCAACGGTGGCACCGCGCAGTCCTCGGTGCAAACCGAACAAGGACATGAGATTGACCCAGGCCAAGGTCTGCGCCGGGACGCGATCGACGTAGCCGAGGTACGACGCATCGAGATTTGCGGCCACCATCGATTCGGCCCACAGATGCTGGTGCAGGCGATCGCCTTTGCCGCCGCCGTACTCATCGAATTCGACTGCCACATAAGAAGCTTTGGTCTGACCTGTCAACCGGGGGATGGCCCAGGCGTGCGGATCGGCTTCCTTGAGGTGATAGACGGAGCGGTGCACGAAGTACTCGCACATCTGCTCCCATGACCCCTCGTCGCGCAGGAACCACGACGGGCCGGTTCCCGAGGTCGCCTCGACGGACAGCGCGTCCATCTCGGCCACCGCGTCGGTGCCGGGTTCCACGTTCTCGCGTACGTACGTCAGAAACGCAGACTCGAGCGCTGCTCGTAGTCGGAGGAGTTCGGGGTCCCACTCCCAGGCGTCGGAGACACCTTCGAACCCGCGGTAGTGCAGTTCGTAACAGATCAGAAGCGACAGTTGCACGTCTCGTGACGTGGGATCGACCTCGGTCGGCGTCGCCACGATTGCAGTCCCGTTGGGCTCACCTGCGGTCAGGGACCGAGTGACGGCCTCGGAGATCGGCCCACAGGGGGTGGGCAGTGCGGGAGAGCGAGCGGTGGACGGGTCGACTGAGAACAACGCGGTCATAGTGGTGGCTACCCGTTGCCGGCCGGTACCAACCACTGACGGCCTGCGTGTTTGTGACCTGTCACGACAGGCAATGCGCAGTGCACGACATCGAACTTCGGAGTCGTTCCATCGGAAGGACCACATGCGCGCAGTGACCTGGCAAGGCAAGAGGAAAGTCAGCGTGGACACCGTTCCCGATCCGCGGATAGAACTGCCGACGGACGCGATCGTGAAGATCACGACCACCAATATCTGCGGTTCGGACCTGCATCTGTACGAAACACTCGGTGCCTTCATGGACGAAGGTGACATCCTCGGCCACGAGCCGATGGGCATCGTCGAGGAAGTCGGCTCGCAGACAGGGGATTTGGCAGTCGGAGACCGAGTGGTCATTCCGTTCCAGATCTCCTGCGGGCACTGCTACATGTGCAATTCGAGCCTGTACACCCAGTGCGAGACCACCCAGGTTCGCGAACAGGGAATGGGCGCAGCACTGTTCGGCTTCTCCAAGCTCTACGGTCAGGTCCCCGGCGGTCAGGCCGAGTACCTTCGCGTCCCGCAGGCACAGTTCACGCACATCAAAGTGCCGGAGGGCCCGCCGGATTCGCGATTCGTGTACCTCTCCGATGTGTTGCCCACCGCATGGCAGTCGGTCGAATACGCGGCAATTCCCGACGGGGGATCGGTGACCGTCCTCGGCCTCGGGCCCATCGGAGACATGGCAGCGCGCATCGCACAGCACAAAGGCGCGCGAGTGATCGCCGTCGACCTCGTACCCGAGCGACTCGCCCGCGCCGCGGCACGGGGAATCGAGACGGTGAACCTGGCCGAGCACAGCGGTGGCGTCGG
Organism: Rhodococcus sp. SBT000017; assembly: GCF_003688915.1. Taxonomy (NCBI): domain Bacteria; kingdom Bacillati; phylum Actinomycetota; class Actinomycetes; order Mycobacteriales; family Nocardiaceae; genus Rhodococcus; species Rhodococcus sp. SBT000017. The sequence continues at coordinate 1,972,252 of NZ_REFU01000001.1, read as the reverse complement.
CGACGTCATCCGCGAGATGACCGACGGCCGGGGCCACGGACTCGGTCATCGATGCGGTGGGCATGGAGGCACACGGATCTCCGGTCGGCAAACTCGCACAGCAGATCGTCGGAATGCTCCCGGACGCCGTGGCCGCGCCGATGATGCAGAAGGCCGGTGTCGATCGACTCGGCGCGCTGTACTCGGCAATCGACATCGTCCGCCGCGGCGGAACCATCTCGATCATCGGGGTGTACGGCGGCATGGCCGATCCGCTGCCGCTGATGACCATGTTCGACAAGCAGATTCAGCTCCGCATGGGGCAGGCGAACATCAAGAAGTGGGTCGACGACATCATGCCGTTGCTCGGCGACGACGATCCTCTCGGCGTCGATTCGTTCGCCACGCACGAGCTCTCGATCGAGGAGGCTCCGCATGCATACGAGATCTTCCAGAAGAAGCAGGACGGTGCCATCAAGGTGCTACTGAAGCCCTAGCGTGTGCTTCGAATACAGCGATGCGGCCCGGAAGTTCACGGGCCGCATCGGTATTCGCAGAAGGGTCGATCAAGCTACATCAGTCGATGGAGATGACATCCTTGGCGATTGCTGCCACGCGTGTCTGTCCTGCGGACACGACTCCGTGGCGGTTCTTGTGTGCCTCTTCGTACGTCACGACGGTGCGAACGTCGGTCGGGTTCGTGAGGTCCTTGATGGCGGCGACGGCGTCCGAGACGTTCAGGTCGTCGTAGTCGGCGATCGGCAGCTCGTCGGCGTCGAGGGTTCCGCCGGCCGATCGTGCGGTGTGGATCGCGTCGGCGACGGTATCGACTCCCTCGCTACGGGTGACGTCCTCGGCTGCCTCGAGTGCTGCATCGCGGCTTGCCGTCAGCGTCTTGACTGCCACGTCACCGGCGTGAGCGCCGCGGCCGAGAAGTGCGGCGAGGCGGTCCGGGGTGGCGCGAGCTGCGTCCAGTGCACGGTCGAGATTGCGAGCCGACCACGTTGCCGGAGCGTTGACGATCTTGACCGCGGTGCCTGCGGCGGCCTGGAACGGAGTACGACGCAGCGCTGCGGGTCCGCCGAGGGCGTCTTCCGCGAGCACCGTCTCGAGCCATTCCACCGTTGCGCTGTGCGCCGTGGCCAGCCGGGTCGCCAGTGCGACGACGGTGGGCTCGTTCGCTGCCGTGGCCAGTGCCTTGATGTACTTGGCGCGGCCCAGCAGCTGCTGCTCGAGGGCGAGATCGCCCAGCAGGGCCTCGTCGAACGGCTGCGCCTGCTCCGCGACCGTCTTGACGGCAGCGAGTGTGCGCCCCAGGAACGGTGCGACGAGTTCGGGCAGTCCGCCGAGTCCGCGAAGGGCTTCTTCGATGGCTGCCGCGCGCTCGCGGCCGTTTGCGGCGTTCTGAGTCAACTCCCTGCGTACCGCCTCGGTGCGCGCCTGAACGACGCGAGTTTCCGCGATCTGGATCTCGGTATTGGTCAGCTGCAGTGCAATGCGCAACTGTGCGATCAACGTGGATGTGCTCATGGTGCTCCCCTTTCGGTTGGGTGGTCGATTTTCTCTGGCCGATGCCTGTGGGTCACAGCGTGATGCTCGGCCCTGACAGCAGCGTTACCCGTCGGTAGGTTCGGTCAAACTGATGTGTCCGATGTGTGAAGATCGACACGTACCTTTCGGTTTCGTCTCGGGCGCACGAACCCCGGCGGTTTCGATCGGCTGCCGACTGGACATCCGACATCGATGAACACCGAGCTGTACACCGCAACTGTCTCTGCCACCGCGACGGGAGTCACCTCCGACGACGGGGTTCTGTCCCTCGGTGTACGCGAACCGAAGCAACTCGGTGGGCCGGGGGAGCACACCAACCCGGAACAGCTGATGGCCGCCGCATTGTCTAGCTGCTTGGTCGAATCTCTGCGAATCGCGCTCGGAACCGTCGGAGGTAGCGTCGACGAACTGGCGGTGAAGGGCACCGTCGTACTCACCGACTCGGACGCATCCGGCTACGACGCGAGGTTCGCCCTCGCGGTATCTCTTCCCGGCACCGATGACGCCGAAGCAGTGTTGGCGCAGGCAACCTCGATCTGCCCGTTTCTCAAGGTCATCGACGGAGTGGACATCACCCTTGAGTGACGCGGTGACGGTCGGCGTGTCCCTCTGTGCCCGCGCGAGATGACCTCGATACGTACCAGGGCAACGCGGGCAGTCGGCGCGATCAAAGCCGGGTTCGCCCGCGAGGACACCACCCTGATCGCGGGCGGCCTGACCTTCTATGCCGTCATCGCTGTGGTGCCGCTGCTGCTCCTGACCATCCGCGCCTGCACTCTGTTGGTGTCGGCGGACTGGGTACGCGGCGGATTCGACGCCATGTCGGCGTTGTTGCCCGACGCCCTCGGCGCTCGCGCGGCGGTGGATGGATTGGCCACGGCCGGAGTCGAACTCGGCCCGATCGGTGTCCTGATCGCCATCTTCCCCGCAACCTTCTACGGGGAGGGTCTGCGCCGGGCGATCGTGCGCTTCGCTCCGACCAGAGAATCGTTCACCGGTTGGCGGGGTCGGTTGGCGATGGTGCCGTTCTTCGCCGCCGCACCGGTCTTGCTGGCGGGGGTCCTCTGCGTTGCGCGGTTGCTCGACGCATCGACCGGGGGCGGCGGAGTCGGTGCCATGGCGCTGCGTGTATTCCTCGGCTTCAACTGCCTGTGGGTGATCCTGTCGGTCCCCCTGGCCTGGACCTATCGCGTGATTGCGCCACGTGCGGTGGGCTGGCGGGCGTTGATCGTCGGATCACTCGTCACCTCGTCCATCGTCACCGGATTCGTACACGGATTCATCTTGTTCCTGGCGATACCGGTGGACCTGGGTGCGCCGTTCGGAGGCCTCACCGCGATCGGCGGCGGGGTCGCAATCATGTTGTGGATGTTCGTGTTCCATGTGCTGGCCCTCGCCGGCTGGCTGGTCACCGCCGATTTCGATCGGCCCGACGATGCAACCCGAACATCAACTGGCTGAACCCGACGACCGCGAGCGCGCACGTCACCGACATTCCGATGGTCGCCGATGTTCCGGCAGCAGCCGGAGCGGCACCGGCAACCGTCGCCGTGACCGCAGCAGCGATCACCCGCGAAGGACGTTCCCATATTGTCAGGAAGCCGACATCCTCGATGCCGGAACCCACCGCGCGAGCACGTGCCATCTCGTGCAGCAACGTCACCACCCCGACCGCGACGACGAGCGGCATCGGGGCTCCCAGAGCGAGACCGCTCGCCAGCAGCAGCAGGTCGCTGCAGCGATCGGCGACGGTATCGAGCAGGTACCCCCACTGGGATTGGGACCGGCCGATCATCGCGACACCGCCGTCGATACCGTCGAGCAGGCCGGAGATCACGATCAGCACGGCTGCGATCAACGGTGCCGAGGTGCCGGGTCGCGACAGCGCCACCGCCGCCCCTGCCACGACCACGGCGGTGAGGGTGACGGTGTGGGCGGAGACGGACGCGCGAACCAGCGGCGCGCTCAGCGAATACACGACGCGAAGCCAACCCGAGACCAGCGCAGACGAGGAAGGATCGATGCCGTTGTGCAGCGTCGACCACGTCGACAGATACTCTTCACGAGTCGCCGGTTGTACCGACATACCGTGCTGCTTCGACGTACTGCGCTGATTGACCATCGAGAACCCTTGCTCGGCACTGACTGAGAGGAACTCGACGAGCAGGTGACCGGCGATCGCGCGTCGAGACTTCGAAGCGGAGTACCCGTCCATGGCGTTCTCAATCCGCACCCCGGCCGAGTCGTCAGTCGTCGTCGGAGTTGCTCGCTCTCCGGCGCGCTTTCAGACGCGAGATCTTGATACCCACGGCAGCGAACACGATCAGCCATCCCGAGATCAACACTCCGCCGCCCACGAACGCCGCACGGCGCAACGGATGTTCGTCGGCGTACACGTAACCGACTGTGCCCCAGATCAATGCAATCAAGGCGATGATCGCCATCATCCAGATCATCGAATACAGCGTTCTGTTCACAATTCACCCGACCTTGCTGTTACGTCGTCCCCGACGAGCGCGGACATCCATTCTTCCATCAGTGGCCGCCGCGTCGTATTCCCCGTCACCAGGACAGATTCGGTTGATGTTCACCGGTCGAGATCCCGAATTCGACGGCCGTGCGGTGCATGTGCCCGAAGAGATCCTCGGCAACGTCGAGCGGATCACGACCGAGCGCATCGGCCCACCGCGCCGCACGCGCACTCGAACGCGAACTGCGACACTCGACGACACCGCTGCCGCCGACGTCCACGGTCATGCGATCGGCACCGGTTGCCAGCATTCGCCGCAGAGCGTGCTCTCCGAACAGTACGAGTCCGCGCACGTGCACGACGATGTGGCTGCGGCCGGTGTTGTCGGGCCGACCCAGATGAATGCGTGGGTCGACGTCGCCCCACTGCTCTCGCAACGACACCGCGTCCGGACCGTCTATCCACACCGCACAATCTCGCTCGCGCAGAACGGATCCGACCGTGGCGAGCAGCGAGGCCGAGCTGTGTCCGGTGGAATCGACGACCACGACGATCTCGGGCACCGCGTAGACGAGGCCGTGAGTGCGAGCCGCGGGGTCGGTGATACGCGAGGACAGCATCAGGGCTTCGAGATTCTTGCGTTCGCGATCCCCGCCCGTCCGCTCGGCCCATTCGGGTCCGTCGTGCCAGGCGACCGCACGGGGCAGGTGGGCCAGGACGGCACCGGCGTCATAGGCGCGATGCGCGAAATCCCAGTCCTCTCCGCCGTATCCGACGAAGGTCTCGTCGAATCCACCGATCTCGCAGAACAGCTGACGGCTGCACGACATGACGGCGCTGATGATGTACCGGTACGAACGCCGATCGGCATCGAGCAGATCGCGCGAGCGGACGTACCCGTCCCGAAGCCACCCCGGCTCCGACAATTCCGGCGGTGCGGACGATCCGCCGCCGAACCACTCGGCCACGTCCTCGGCGGACCAGCCCGTCAGATCGGCGTGGCGTCGCCGACCCACGGTGAGGGCATCAGGAACTGCTCCGGTCAGCCGTACCGATTCCGCGATGTACTCGGGCTCGGGGACGGTGTCCGCGTCCAGAAAACACAGAATCTCCCCGTCGGCGGCCGATGCGCCGAGATTGCGTGCAGCCGCCGCGCGAAAGCCGAGATCCTCCTGTCGAACGACGGTGATGTCGAGAGCGGACCGAAAGGCATCGACGTCCGGTGCGTCGGGCGAGCCGTCGTCTGCCACGATCACCTGGAGCAGGGTTGCCGGGTAGCTCTGCAGTGTCAGCGCGGTGAGTACGAACTCCAGCTGACGCTGCTGGCGAAAGTACGGGATCACCACGGACACTCGCGGGTTGCGATCGACAGGCGGGGCGAGATCCCACCGATTGCCCGGTACCACCCATCGGCCGTCGGGTAGCTCCTTCGCCGCTGTCGCGCACCGTTCGTCGAACAATGCGCGGTACAGCGCGGCTGCCTGCTCGAGTGTGGGGTAGGTGACCACGTCGTCCTTCTGCCAAGTCCTGTCGGGATGGCGTAGAGCCTCCGCCATCGCAGCGGCGAGGCCTTCGACCGAATTCTCGTGAATCCACAGCGCGCCGGGGGAGTTGGCCTCCATCTCCTCCACGTACCGACCGCGCGGGACGAGTGGTCGACGGCCCGCCGCGATCCAGGAATTGATCGAACCCGATGCCGATACGTGTCGGTGGAATGCGACGGGAATCGCGACCGACCTCAGGATCTCGTCCAGCTCGGCATCGGGAACGAAACCGGTCGAGGTGAACGATCGACCGAGTTGCTCTGCAGCAGAGCTGAGTTCGCCGATCATGGATTCGTGGCCCGGTGACGCGGACCCGATCGAGAGAACGTCGACGTCGGCGTCCAGCGATGTCACGGCACCGAGTACCTCCTCGTGCCCCTTACCCGGATAGACGAATCCGAGTACACCGACGACTCTCCGCGGGGCGACGGGGTCTGCGGTCCGCGCCGCAGCACGTCCGATCGGAAGAGGGATCACCCGAACGTCGTGCCGACGGTCCAGGACGTCCTCGAGCAGCAGTCGCTCGTGCATGCTGGAGACCACCACCGTCGCCGCGCAGTCGATCACCCGTCGATAGCAGTGCGTACGCGCCTCGAATGCGTGGCCGTCGGATGCCTGCGGGACATCGTGCACCGTGAGGGTGATCGGTGCGCGGTGCCGCTGCGCGAAGGTGACGAAGGCATCCGCTGCCTCCTGTGCAGTGCGGCCGAACAACCGGTCGGTGAAGTGCACGTGGATCGCAGTGTCGAGGGGAAGATGCTCGAGATCGGAGATCACCGGACTCGCTGTTGCGGAGGCCAATTCGCGTGCGCAGCGGACGACGCCGTGCTCGACCGGCCCCATCACCAGATGATGTATCGACCCGGTCACGGTGCCAGCTCCAGGGTTCGGATCAGCTCGGCGTGACGTTCGAGCGCCGCACCGACGAATTCGGGACGAACTGCGTACCACTGCAGGTGAGCGCGGTGAACGGAATCCGGCGACAATTCAGCGCCGTCGACAGACCAGTTCGGCCGCGGATCACCGTGCAGGCCAAGTGCTTTCAGTACTCGTCCCTCGACGGGCGCGCGAACACCTCCGAGCAATTCGCGTCCCGGGTCCCGCACCGTGCTACCGGTATCCAGATAATCGAGTATTCGCTGCGCGAGAGCGCCGAGCACCGGATTGGTCGCATGGTTGATCGTGTGGGTGGCGTTGCTTCCGGCATCTCGGAACAGGTCGGACGCAACGATGTCGGTGTCCCGGCGTTCGCGTCGGCGCAACTCGTCGAGGCTCGCTTCGGCTGCCTGTCGCAGACCGTCCTCGGAGACCGGTATGTCCCAGTCCGTCTCGCTGCCGAGGCCGCGATGGGCGGCGAGAACAGTGCGTAAGTCGTGGTACGGCACCATGTTCGGGACGGCCGCGGGGTCGCTCGGGTGGCGAACGATGACCTGGAAGGGGTGCAACCCCGCGTATCTGAGCACCGGCCATCGGATGACGGTGGCGTCGGGCGCGAGAGCTTCGGCGAGGTCGGACACCCCCAGCGGCAGTGACCGGTAGCCGGCTCGAACCGGCTGGGTGAGCAGCACCGACGCCTGGCGCACGAGGCGGTCGATGTGAGGCAGGTCCGAGGATTCGAGTTCGTGCACAGGAGGGATGCGCACCGTCCGCAGCGGCATGTCCGGATCGGAATCGAGGAGGATGCGCAGCGCCTCGGCCTGGCAATTTCCCCAGACGAGCAGAAGGGGTCTGTCATCGGCGGAGCGAACCGGCTCGTGTGCTGTTGCGTAGAAGTCGCCGTAGTGGCGGGTGCGACCGTCCATGCTTGCCCCGACGTCGTGTGCTCGTTCGTGTTGGACCATTCTCTCGTCAACGTAGACCCGGTGGACGGGCTTCGCCAACCCCGATTGAACCCGGGTGCAACTGGGTACTGGCTACGTATCGCGTGTCGGGACCAGGCACGATCCACCTGCCTGTACTCGAAGGAATTCATGATTCGCGTTGCATCGGTTCCGTCCTCGCACGCCTATGTCCGACACCTGCAACCCGTCGTCGGCGACTCCGCACGCGCGGCGTCGGCAGACCCGTCGGCGGTGATGGTGCTACCCGATCCGGCCCCTGTCCGTGTCGACGTACCCGGCCAGTGGTGGCCCCCACGACTGCTCGATGCTCGGTGGCTCGCCGAGCAGACCGACGTGCACTTCGATGTTCTACACGTGCATTTCGGTTTCGAGTCCTTCGCCCCGGACGAGCTCACCCGTACCGTCGACCATCTGCGCGCCCACCGGCAGCCGTTGGTGCTGACGGTCCACGACCTGCACAATCCCCATGTCGCGAACAACGCCGATCATCTGCGACAGCTGGACGTACTTGTTCGCGCGGCCGCCGCCGTCATCACTCTCACCGCGGGAGCTGCTGCCTGGATTCACGATCGGTGGGGCGTGGAGGCAACGGTGGTGGACCATCCGCACGTCGTGCCGCTCGAGCGGATGGCACACCCGCGCCCGGTGTCGGACTCGTTCGTCATCGGCGTCAACGCCAAGAACCTGCGGTCCAACATGGATCCGTTGGCTGTGATGGATGCGGTGGTCGAGGCCGCACGATCGCTACCCGACGCCACCGTCCGGTTGGACATCGACGAGGACGTGTTCGAGTCCTCCAGTCATTGGTACAGCCCGACGGTCGGCGCAAAGTTGCTGGACTACACGAGTTTTCCCGATGTCGACGTGCGGGTGCACGAACGTTTCGACGACGACGCGCTGTGGGACTATCTGTCGTCGATCGATGTTTCGGTGCTGCCGTATCGTTTCGGAACACACTCGGGCTGGCTCGAGGCCTGCCGCGATCTCGGGACCTCCGTCGTCGCGTCCGACTGCGGCTTCTACGCAGATCAGGCCCGGGTGCACAGTTTCCGAATGGGTATCGATTCGTTCGATCCCGCCACCCTCGTTGCTGCCGTACAGGCATCGCACGCCGATCGAACGCCGGCGGTCGAACCGGGCGTTCGCGCGGAGCAACGACAACGAATCGCCGCAACTCATGCCGCGATCTACTCAGCAGTGACAAAGGAGATGCGTTGAACGAGAACCCACTTCGCATCGCGGTGCTGGCGTCGTCGAGTTTTCCGGTGGCACAGCCCTTCGCCGGCGGTCTGGAGGCACACGTCTACAACCTGGTGCGCGCGCTCACCCAGCGTGGGCATCAGGTGAGTCTGTTCGCTGCAGACGGATCGAGCGTCGACCTGGATGCAACGCTGCTGCCGGTCCGAACGTTGGATCTGAGTCCGATCTCCATCGCCGACGTGGCGATCACACCAACCGCGATCCGCGAGCATCACGCGTATCTGGCCGTGATGCTGGAACTTGCCGGGACGCTGTCTCGGTCCTTCGACATCGTGCACAACCACAGCCTGCACTACCTGCCGCTGGCGATGTCGGCGACGCTGTCGGTACCGATGGTGACGACACTGCACACACCGCCGTTCGCGTGGCTCGAGTCCGCAGTTGCGCTGGCCCCTTCCGGTGCCAACACATTTGCCGCGGTCAGCGAGTTCGCCGCCTCGCAGTGGGCCGATGTCACCGCCGGAACCGTCGTCATTCGCAACGGAATCTCATTGGAGGAGTGGCCGTTCGGCACCGGCGGTGACTACGTGGTGTGGTCGGGTCGGGTGGTTCCGGAGAAGGGGCTGCACCTGGCCATTGCGGCGGCGAAGGAAGCAGGCCGCTCGCTGCGCATCGCCGGACCGCTGAGCAATCTCGAGTACTTCCACGAGTTCGTCGAACCGATGCTCGACGAGAACATCCGCTACGTCGGACACCTCGATCAGCCCGCCCTGGCGGCGTTGGTGGCCGGTGCCGAGGTAGCGCTCGTCTCGCCGGTCTGGTCCGAGCCGTACGGCCTGGTGGTGGCGGAAGCACTGGCCTGCGGCACTCCCGTCGCCGCGTTCGCCAGGGGCGGCATACCGGAGATCGTCGACGCCTCGTCGGGAGTACTGGTGGCGGCCGACGACGTACACGGCCTCGCCGCAGCGATCCCCGCGGCGGCAGCGCTGCGCAGGCCCGACGTCCGGGCGCGGGCGGAGCAGGTGTGCTCGATGGACCGGATGGTGGACGAGTACGAGGCGCTGTACCACTCGACCCTGGACGCGCACGTCGAGAAGCTCGACGACCGGCTCGCGATCGCATGATCGGGTACTACGCGCACCACCACGGGGTCGGTCACATCACGCGTTCCGACGCCATCGCACGGTCGATGGGCGAGCCGATGACGGTGCTGTCCTCGCGCGCTCGACCGGCAGCGCATGCGGCGACCGAGTGGATCTCGCTTCCCCTCGACGTCGACGATTCCGTGGAAGGCGATGCGGCGGAGGACAGTTCGGCGGGAGGGATGCTGCACTGGGCGCCTCACGACGTGGACGGTCTGACCGAGCGGATGGCGATCATCGCGGAGTGGGTGGCGCGCGAGCGGCCGCGGGCAGTGGTGGTCGACGTATCGGTCGAAGTAGCGATGTTCCTGCGGCTCATGGGTGTTCGCGTGATCGTGATGGCAATACCCGGGGGGGCGGGATGATCCGATCCACAACCTCGCCTATCGGGCAGCGACCCACATCGTCGCACCGTGGTCACGCGAGATCTACGATCCGACGTGGCTGCGTCCCTTCGCGGAGAAGACCACCTACGCAGGCTCCATCAGCCGATTCGCCGAACGGGAGCGAGTCACTGCCGACGCCGATCCGACAGTGGTGGTTCTGGGTGCCGCCGGTGGCACGGAGTTGACCCGAGACCTGGTGGACTCGTGGTCGGCGGTGGACGCCCGATTCGAGTTCCGCGCGCTCGGCGTCGCAGGCGGCGACTGGGTGGACGACGTGTGGCCGGTGTTGTGTTCGGCAGCACTCGTCGTCACGCACGCCGGTCAGAACGCCGTCGCCGACGTAGCCGCGTCGGGCGCGCCCGCCATCGTGGTACCGCAGGCTCGACCCTTCGGCGAGCAGTCGGCCACCGGACGAGCCCTGGCCCACGGGTCGGTTGCCGAGGTGCTCGATACGTGGCCGTCCGTCGCGCGGTGGCACGCTGCGGCGAACCGTGCCCTCGAGATCGGTGGCCGTCGGTGGTCGGCTTTGCGTACCGAGGGTGCGCCCGCCCGCGCCGCCAGGGCGATCGAGCAGGCCGCCCCTCGGACGGTGCGACAGTGAAGATCGTCGTCGTCACCGTGGTGTCCGGTCGACACGAGCACCTGGCCGCTCAGGTGCGCGGTCTGCGAGGCAGCCCCGAGGAACAGGTCGACCACATCGTCGTGTCCATGGGCGACGACGCGATAGTCGACGTACTCGCTCGATCGGGATCCGCAGCGACGTGCATCGAGATGCCCGCGCAGCACCCACTCCCGCTGGCGAGCGCCCGTAATCTGGGCGCGGCCGCGGCACTCGATCGCGGCGCGGAGTTGCTGGTGTTCCTGGACGTGGACTGCATCCCCGGCCCGGAGATGGTCGAGCACTACCGCTGTGCGGCAACGCTGCCCGGCAACGGGCGATCGCTGCTCTGCGGTCCGGTGACCTATCTGAAAGAGAAGGACATCGGTGCCGAGGGCGAGGCTCTGACGTTGCTGACCGCGCCGCATCCGGCGCGGCCGAACCCACCGGTCGGCGCCGTCGAGCACGGAGACAACTTCGATCTGTTCTGGTCGCTGTCCTTCGCGGTCGGGGCAGCGACCTGGACCGCACTCGGCGGTTTCTGCGAGGACTACACCGGCTACGGCGGTGAGGACACCGATTTCGCTGCCACCGCGGAGGCGTCGGGCATGGGGTTGCGGTGGGTCGGTGGGGCGCACGCCTACCACCAGTTCCATCCGGTCTCCGATCCTCCGGTGGAACATCTCGACGACATCGTCGCCAACGCGCGCACGTTCTTCGATCGATGGGGTCGGTGGCCGATGATCGGCTGGCTCGACGCCTTCGCCGCTCGCGGCCTCGTCGAGTTCGACGGCTCCGGGATTCGCCGCGTCGTTTCGTGAGATGGACGAGGTGGCGCCCGCACAGCAGTGAGGGCGACCGGCGTCGATGCCGATCGCCCTCACCGAGGTGAAGCCTTGCCGATTGCTACCCGCCGGTGACTAGCCGCCGGTGATGGGCGCGTTGAATGCGCACGGGATCGACCTCGTGGGGAAGCCCTTCGGATCCAGTGCATTCTTCACGATGCCGATCGCGCGAGGCGAGACCGAGATCGACAGGTGATCCGACAGATCGATCTCGCAACCGTTCTGCAGGGTGACGTTGTTGACCGTGGCACCGGGGCCTGCGGTGAGGAACGTCGTCTTGTACGGGGTGACGACCTCGTCGTACTTGGTGCCGATCACGGTGTACTTGATGCCGGGGTCGGTGTCACCGCCCACTGCCAATCCCTTGACCAAGTCCGAGTCGATTACCTGGTCCGAGGCAGCGGGTCCGGCGATGGCTCCGACGACGCCGAGCACGTTCAGGCCCAGGTTGTTGATCGTGCGACCCAGGGTGCCGATACCGACGAGTGTGGTGCCGTGGTTCGATCCGGCGACGCTGACGACGGTGTTCACCTTGTTCTGCGTCGGGTCGGCCGGATTGGCTCCGCCCTCGAAGCGCAGGTACTGGCGGGTCACGAGTCCACCCTGGGAATGGCCGACGATGTCGACCTGAGCGGACCCGGTGGCGGCGCGCACCGCGTCGATGTAGGTCGCGATCTCCTTCGCGCTCGACGCAACCGATGCCGTGCCGCGCAGCGACTCGAGGTTGCCGACGATGCTCGAGTCCTTGTCACCGTAGTTCAGCGCGAAGATGCAGTAGCCCTCCTTCTTCAGCGCAGGCGACATCCGCGCGAAGTTGTTGTAGGCGTTCTCCCAGGTGCCGTGCAGCAGCACGACCGGGCGCGGATGCGCTGCCGACGGCTTGCAGTTCCAGTCGTTGGCACCCTGAGGAGCGACGTTGGGGTTGACGATGCTGTAGAGGAATCCGGCCAGGAAGTTCTTCTGCTCCGGTCCGTAACCCGTGGTCTCGGTCCGTGGGTCGTAGGTGATGGTGGCGGGAGCGGCGGATTCGATGCTCGGCTGGGCGATACCCTGGTCTGCGGCCTTGGGTGATGCCTCGGTCGGGCCGGGCGGAACAACCGTGTCGCCCTGCACGGTGGCAGGCGGAGCGGGCGTGGTGGCGGGCTGTGCCTGCGCTGCAACACCGGTACCGAGGGTAAGTGAGCACGCCATTGCCGCGATCATCGCAGCGCGCACCGTCGTTGCCTTCCGCGTTGTGCGGAAGGTGGACCGAGAAGTGGTCATGGAGCCTGACTTTCGACGAGGGTTGTTGGACAAGGCGGAACAGTAAGCGCGGATTTCGGTCGTTTGTGCTCTCCTGCCAGGCGTTTGGAATCTGCCTGTAACCGACGCGTCATATGTGAGAGAACGTCACAACTGAGTTCTCGGGTCCCGAATCTGGATGGACTGCCGGATATATTCGGAAAAACAATCCACGGGTTTGGTTGTTGTTCTACTGTTCGTGTGTCTGCTTCTCGCCCGGTTTCGATCGGTACGGATGCATGCGCGCGACGTCGAGACCGAGCGATCTTTCGAGATGGCAGTCCGGCAGGAAAACAAACCTGAAGTAGGTTTCGAGTTCGAGGGGTGGGGTCGGGTTGACGGCAGCAGAGAGCGTGCACGTGTCGCAGGAGGAGTACGTCAGCGGGCGACGGGCCTCCGACCGTCTGCGGACGCCGAGAGAGACTGCCGCACGCATGCTGGATCAGTACTTCGGTGAACCCGAGGACACACCACCGCCGCGCGAGTGCGCCCGCGGTGAGCTCGACGACATGACGACGACGTGCTGCGAACTGGCGACCGGAGTCCTCGAATCCGGTCGGCTGCCGATACCCGGTGCCATGGACGTCTTTCGCGATGCGGCAACCCGGTGGGCCCGTGACGGTGTACCGCTCGGCCGTATTCAACATGCCGTCAACGAGGGCTGCGCACTGGCTGTACAACAGGCACCGCGATCGGTCGGCGAGGGTGCCGACGATCGGCTCGTCGACGGAACCGTACTGGTGATGGAACTGTTGGACGTCGTCACCGCGGCCGTGTCCGATGCCTACCTGACCGAATTCCGGACGCTGACGCAGAACGGTCCCCGTCACGACGTGGAACTGCTCGATGCGCTGCTCACCGGTGACGGCACGGCTCGCAAGATCGCCGATCGGATGGGTACGCTGCTCGCCGAGGACTATCACGTTGTGGCCCTGCACTTTCCGGCCCACGCCGACGAAGGGGGCCGACGGATCGACGCCGCAATGATGGCGGCTCGGAAGCTGCGAAGAATCCACACAGCGTTGGCGACGTTCGACGCGGAGTGCCTGCCCATCGCCTCGATCAGTCCCACCGGCGGAACCGTCCTACTGCCCGATGTTCCCGGTGTCGACATCGGGGAACTGGTCGATCGTCTGGCCGACGCGGGTCAGGTGGCGGTGACCGCGACGACCGGGTCGGCCGCGATCGACGACATCGCCACGACCGCGCCCCACCTGTACGAGCTGCTCGGTCTCGTGCGGCGGCTCCGGTACGCGCCCGGGACATACCGAATTTCGGATCTCGTGTTCGAGTACCAGGTGAGCAGGCCGGGCCTGGGGCGCAAACATCTTGTGACACTGATCGATCCGCTGCGCGATTCGGTCGACCTGTTGCCGACGCTGCAAGCATTCGTCGACTCGGACTCCAACCGAAAGAAGACGGCCACCTGGCTGACGGTGCATCCCAACACCGTCGACTACCGCTTGAAGAGGGTGGAGCAGCTCACCGGACTCGATCCGATGAAGCCGTCCGGACTGCGAAGACTGCATGCTGCTCTGATCGCCGACCGCCTCGAAGCCCGTCGCGTTCCGGTGGACGAGCGATCACTGTGACCGCGCCGGACGGCGCGGTGTTCGCAGCATCGGCGGCGCTCGATTCGGTGGAGTCCGTCGCTGCTCTGTTTCAGCCCGTCGTCGAACTGGCCACCGGGGTGGTCGTCGGATACGAGGCTCTGGCCAGGTGGCCGTCGCCGAGCCTGGCCGTTCCCGAGGACGTGTTCGCGCTGGCCCGAGAGCGCGGGATGGTGGGTCGCGTCGACGTCGCATGTCGCGCCGCCGCGCTGCGGGCGGCGCGCGAGCGTGCGTATTCGCGTCGGGTGCGCTTCTTTCTCAACATCGAGCCGGGCTGCTTCGTCGACGAACGCGACGTCGACAGCCACCTCGATGCGATCGGTGACGACCTCGACGTCGTCCTCGAGATCACCGAGCGAGACCTCGACCGAAACGTCCCGTTGCTGATGGCCCTGGTTCGAGGAGCCCGCGCTCGCGGTATGTCGGTGGCCATGGACGACGTCGGTGCCACGCCTGCAACATTGGAATTGTTGGCCGCCGTCGCGCCGGACATCGTCAAACTCGACGCGTCGATCATCCGGTCCCCGTATCGGTCACGCGCCGCGGTGCGGCAGGTGCGGGCCTACGTCCGCACGAGCGATGCCGTTCTGCTGGCAGAAGGAATCGAAACCCGCAGACATTTGCGTCGCGCCAGGTCCCTGGGAGCAACCCTCGGCCAAGGCTGGATGTTCGGCCGTCCGTTGCCGCTGCCGAATCCGCAGATCTGATCGGTGGCAGGCAACGAAGAAACCCCGCACCTTCGACAGCCGGGGCCTGGGTGCGGGGTTTCGATACGACCGATCGAGACGATCAGTTCGTGAACTTGTCCTTGATGTTGCCCGCGGCGTCCGAGACGTCGTCGCCGACCTGCTTGGTCTTGCCCGACGCCTGATCCTTTGCGCCTTCGGCAGCAAGATCGTCGTTGTCGGTCTTGTGGCCGATCTTTTCTTTGGCGTCGCCCACGAGCTCTTCTGCCTTGTGCTTTGCCTTGTCGATGAAATCAGCCATGGTGAACTCCTCGAGATCGATTGTTCTATCCGTTCTCGAGGAGCTATACCCGTGAGAGTCCGCAGTAATCATCGATGCGCGTGCGGGTAGTGCCGGGGTGATCGGGGTAGTCCTCGACAATGGATACAGAGATCGGTGCACAGCCCCCGCACGAGACCCCATCGCCCGAACACCGGCGTCCGAGCGGAGTCGACGATGCGACCGTGGCCGCAGTGGGAAAGATGTCCGAGGCGCTCGAGTGCGTGGAGCGGGCCAGGGGACACCTCTACTCGTTCCACCAACTGATGGGGCATTCCGACCTGCTGCTGGGGGAGGCCGTCGAGGCACTCGCCGAGGCAGATCACGACGCGATCGCGCAGCGAATCGACAACGACATGATCGGCAGGAACATCGCACCGGGGCGCTGGACGTTCCAGCTCGTCGAGGAATTCGACGACGGATACTGGAGCACGTTACGCGAACACGAGCGGGCCGTCCGGGACGAATTGCTCGACGGACGTCGCCACGTCTTCGAGGCCGAGATGAAGGAGAAGCGTCGAACCCATGGCCGCAGCGGGCACGAGGCGAAGCCGTCCGACTGACCGTCCGCCCACAAAAAAGCACCGATCCCGCCGGTTGTCGGCGAGGTCGGTGCTGGAGTGTGAGTGTCTAGCCTGCTTGCTTCGCCGCGTCGACCTCGCTGGTCGCGTTGGCGGTGGACAGCTGGCCACCGGAATTCTCCAGGTGCGCGCGGACGAACCAGTGGAAGAGTTCGAGCTGTGCGCTCTGGCCGATGAGCATGTCCTCGGTGACGGGGTCGATCTCGCCGACCTCCTCGATGTTCTTGCGAGTGGTCTCGATGACTCCGGTGTAGACCAGGTCGAGTGCTCCGAGGTGCTCGATGGCCGTCGCGCGACCGATCGAGTAGTCGTCCCAGCTGCGCTCGGAGACGATGGTGCCCGGTGTGCCCTTGGCCGAGGAGCCGAGGGTCGCGATGCGCTCGGCGACGTCGTCCGCGAATCCGCGAACTGCTTCGACCTGAGGATCGAGCATCTCGTGTACCGAGATGAAGTTGGGTCCGACGACATTCCAGTGAATGTGCTTGAGCGTCAGATGGAGGTCGTTGTACGCGTTCAGTCGATCTTGCAAGATCTCGGCGACGCGTGCGCCCTTTTCCGAGGTGAGTCCGGGAACGGTGTACGAGTTCTTTTCAGCCATGTGCAGGGATTGCCCCATCCCCTCGGAACACAAACATGCCCCGCCGAATCGAACTCGGCGGGGCATGTGTGGTGCGGGATCAGGACTTGTCGAGTCTCGGTGAATCCGTGCCCGACGTTCCGGTGGACGGGGTGCCTGCCGAGGATGTTCCGTCCGTCGGATCGACGATCGGGCTGTCGGCAGCGACGTCGTCGATCACGTCGGCACTGTCGTCTTCGGCCGGGGGATTCTTCAGGCTCAGGATGATCGAGCCTGCCAGGACCACGATGATGACCACCAGGCTGACCAACGAGGGGATCTCGGGGATCGAGGTGCTGATCACCTTGTGTCCGGCCTGGAGGATCAGCTTGACGCCGATGAAGGCGAGGATGATCGCCAGTCCCTTGGACAGGTAGTGGAACTTCTCGAGCAGCCCTGCGAGCAGGAAGTACAGGGCACGAAGGCCGAGGATGGCGAACGCGTTCGAGGAGTAGACGATGAACGGGTCGTCGGTCACCGCCAGGACGGCGGGAACGCTGTCGACTGCGAACACCAGGTCGGCGGCTTCGATTGCCACCACGACGGCGAGAAGTGGCGTGGCCACGCGCTTGCCGGCTTCCTTGACGAAGAACTTGGTACCGGAGTACTCGTCTTGGACCGGGATGATCTTGCGCAGCAGACGAACCGCGATCGAGTTGCCCGGGTCGTACGACTCCTCCTCGTCCTTCATCAGCTTGTAGGCGCTGTAGAGAAGGATGGCTGCGAAGACGAACAGAACGGCAGCGAACTTGCTGACGATGGCCACACCGGCGGCCAGGAAGATGGCACGGAAGACCAGGGCACCGATCACACCGAAGAACAGCACGCGGTGCTGGTACTCACGGGGAACCTTGAAGTAACCGAAGATCAGCGCGAAGACGAAGAGATTGTCGACGGACAGACTCTTCTCGAGCAACCAGGCCGTCGTGTATTCGACTCCGGCCGTGGTTCCCAACGTGAAGAACACCACGATGCCGAAGATGATGGCCACGCCGACCCACAGGGCGCTCCACCATGCGGCTTCCTTGAAACCGATGATGTGGGCACCGCGGTGCGCCAACAGGTCGATGGCCAACAGGATCAGTACGACGGCACCGAATGCCGCCCATGCCCACCACGGGACGACGTTCATGAACGGCCACCTCTACTCGTGAATTTGCTGCCGAGTTGCTTCAACTTCGCCTGATTCTCGGGCTTGGTCGCGTACCGACGTGCCTGATCGATCATCTTCTTGCCCTGTGGGCTGCGAGCGAACGATGTCAACTTCTGTGTCAACGACGCCATCTGTCACACGCTCCTTTTCGTTCTCGTCTGTCTTTTTCCTACCGATGTTCCGGCCGTGCGTTCGGGCCTCGGCGGAAAACGTTCGGTCATTCCGCGACTACTCCAGTGTGACTGTTCGCTTTCCTGCAGGCATGGTCGTTTTGCGGACACGTTTCGACCGATTTCGTTGCCCGGTTACGGCAATCAGAGCAGTTTCTCCCCGTCACGACGACGAGCGCACCTCGGGCCAGTCGAGCAGCTTCGCTCCGAGTACCGCCGTGTGCAGCGCGAATGCCTCGACGGGGTTGCCCACATTCTGCCCGGTCAAATCCTTTATTCGAGACAATCTGTAGGTGACCGCCCGCACCGACAGGTGCATCCGTCGTGCGGTGGAGGCGGTGTTCGCCCCGGTGTCGAAGTACACCTGCAACGTCTCCAGCAGCGGACCCGCCCCGCCTCGCGCGCCCAGCAACGGTGTCAACAACGTATCGACCAGATCGGCGATCGCCGCACGATCGCTGATCAGGACGCGGTAGACGAGCAGATCACGAGCATCGACGACAGATGCGTCGAATCCGAGCGAGGCGGCGAGATCGAGTGCGTCGAGGGCTTCCCGGTACGACGCCGCGACACCCACCGCCCCGCTGCGCGGCCGGCCGATCCCGATCTGCGTCCGGCCGTACTCTCCTTTGCGACGGAGATCGACCGATTCGCTCGACGCCGACGTACCGAGTGCGCGTCCCACCCGGTTGAGGACGTGGTCGACGGCGTCGAGGTCGGGTGCCGGGAACACCAGGATCAACCGGTCCTGCTTGGTGGCCACGAGCAACTCGGCGTCTCCCTTGCTGCCCTGCACGCTGCGCTCGACGAGGCTGATGGCAGAGCTCGCGTCGGTGAACGGCTTGGTCGACGTCACCACGGCCACCACGTGGGGACTCGACAGGTCGAGGCCGAACGTCTGCGCGCGCCCGAGTACCCCGGCGACATCGGAGGTGCCCGAAAGTAGATCGTCGACGAATTCACGGCGGGCGAGTACCTCGGCTCGCACGAGAGTGCGCCGGGCGAGCTGAAATCCCTCGGCCAGTTCGGCCACCGCGTCGTCTACCGCGCGCAGCATCACCTCGCCCGCGGTGACCACCCCGGCGGGGTCATCCGCGGCGGCGACGACAGCGGGTAGTTCTCGCCACAGCCGCCACGCCGAGGTCAGGTACAGATCCAGCAATGCCCGCAGTGCGACGCCCGCGCGGGCAGCAGCATCGCCCTGCGCTCGAAACTCGTGCAGCTGCCCACGGCTCAGTGGCACGCCGGCATCGACGGCGTCGGCGAGGACGTCGAGAAAGCTGCCCAGCAGAGCGACGTCGAGTCCGCCGGCGTCCGACGCTGCCTGCGCCGCGACCGAATCCAGCGGTAGCGCATCGCGCTGTGTGACCATCTGTTCTCGTGTCTCCCATCCGGACTCGAGGTCAATGGTATGCATCGCGGACGCGGCGGAGAAACGGATCGGTGTGTGAATCGACCGATTCCACCGCGTGTTCGGCGTGCGAGAGGCGGTATCTGAGAGCACAATCAGCCGATCCGCACCGTTCGTCTCGACATTGGGAGTGCCGGCCATGACATCGTCGAACAGACCTGCATCGAGTCTGCGATCGCAACTGCTTCGCAAGAAGCCGATCGTGGATCCGGACCAGCAGAGCAGTGGCGGGTTGGAACGGACCATCGGCACCTTCCAACTGACGATGTTCGGCGTCGGTGCCACCATCGGAACCGGTATCTTCTTCGTCCTCTCGCTCGCGGTTCCCGAAGCCGGTCCCGCAGTGGTGCTCTCGTTCCTCGCCGCGGGTATCGCGGCCGGTCTCGCCGCCATCTGCTACGCCGAAATGGCATCGGCGGTACCGGTTTCGGGCTCGACCTACTCCTACGCGTACGTGACGATGGGCGAGGTGGTCGCGATGGGCGTCGCCGCCTGCCTGTTGCTCGAATACGGAGTGTCGAGCGCTGCCGTTGCCGTCGGGTGGAGCGGGTACCTCAACGAGTTGTTGAACAACCTCTTCGGCTTCACCATCCCGCACGCGTTGTCCGCTGCGCCGGGTGACGCCGATCCCGGCATCATGAATCTGCCTGCAGTGGTGCTGATCGTGCTGTGCGCCGTTCTGCTCATTCGCGGTGCGAGCGAGTCGGCGGCCGTCAATGCAGTCATGGTCGTCATCAAACTCGGTGTGCTGGCGCTGTTCGCAATCGTCGGATTCACCGCCTTCGACTCCGGCAACTTCTCGGACTTCATGCCTTTGGGCGCAGCAGGCGTGACGGCGGCCGCGGGCACGATCTTCTTCTCGTTCATCGGACTCGACGCGGTGTCCACCGCGGGCGACGAGGTGAAAGATCCGCAGAAGACCATGCCGCGCGCCATCATTGCGGCGCTGATCGTCGTCATCGTCTTCTATCTCGTCGTGGCCGTGGCCGCCCTGGGGACTCAGCCGTGGACCGACTTCGCCGGCCAGGAGGAAGCCGGGCTGGCGGAGATCCTGCGCAACGTCACCGGGCAGGCCTGGCCGGCAACGATTCTGGCTGCAGGTGCAGTCATCTCGATCTTCTCGGTGACCCTGGTGACGATGTACGGGCAGACTCGCATCCTGTTCGCCATGGGCCGAGACGGCATGTTGCCCAAAGCTTTCGCCAAGGTCAGTCCGCGCACACACACGCCGGTCAACAACACGATCGTCGTCGCCGTCGTGATCTCGATCCTGGCCGCGTTCATTCCACTCGACAAGCTGGCGGACCTGGTGTCGATCGGCACCCTCGTCGCGTTCATCGTCGTGTCGATCGGAGTGATCGTGTTGCGCCGCTCGATGCCCGATCTCGAACGGCCGTTCAAGGTTCCTGGATACCCGGTGACTCCGGTGCTGTCGGTTCTCGCCTGCCTGTACATCCTGTCCGGACTGCACTGGACCACGTGGTTCTGGTTCGGGCTCTGGCTCGCGGTGGTGTTGGCGTTCTACTTCCTGTGGGGTCGGCATCATTCGGCGCTTCGATCGGTTGGGAAGGATGCGGAATGAGCGTCCTGATCGCCTTCGCGCCGGGGAAAGGCAGCGTGGGTGCCCTCGACCTCGGTGCCCAGCTCGCACGGTCGTTGGGCACCGAGATCGATGTGGCGACGGTGGTGCCCAAGCCGTGGTCGACTCCGTCGATGGCACGGGTGGATGCGGAGTTCGCCGACTGGGCAGCGACGACTGCAGCAGAGTCGGAGGCGAAAGCGCGCCACTACCTCGAAGATCGGGCACCCGACATCACCGCGTCGTTCCACCGATTCGCACACCGCTCGGTGTCGACGGCCTTGACCGAGGCGGCCGAGAACATTTCGGCCTCGGTACTGGTTCTCGGCTCCTCGGGCGACGGCGCACTCGGGCAGGTGGTCGTCGGGTCGACGGCAGACAAGCTTCTGCATTCTTCCCCGGTGACCGTGGCACTCGCTCCGCGTGGCTACCGCATGCGCGACCGTGCCACTCTGACGCGGATCACCAGCGCGTTCTCCGGTGACAGCGAGGCCTCGCGCGTCGTGGGCCCGACCGCCGAACTCGCCCGCGCCGCGGGCATTCCGCTCCGCCTCGCCTCGTTCGTCGTACGTGGGGCGACGATGTATCCGCCCGAAGTCGGCCTACGCGTCGAGGACGACGTCGCCACCGAACTCGCCGTCGGGTTGAGCGAGGCCTTGACCGCAGCAATGGACGACGCAGTCGCAGTAGGGCTTCCGGCCGAACAGGTGACAACCGAACTGGCCATGGCAAGTAGCTGGCGCGAGGCCCTCGACGAAGTTCAGTGGCAGGACGGCGAAGTGCTCACCATCGGTTCGTCTGGGCCGCTGGGGCCGATCGCTCGGGTGTTCCTCGGGTCGCGGGCGACCAAGATCATCCGACATTCGCCGGTGCCGATCCTGGTGCTGCCGAGGCAGTGACGTTCTATCGGTTGAGAGCCAGCACCGAGAGCAATTCGTAGGCAACGTGTGCCGCTGCTATTCCGGTGATTTCGGCGTGATCGTAAGCGGGTGCCACCTCGACGATGTCGGCACCGACCACGTTCAGGCCGACGAGTCCACGCAGGGTGTTGAGCAACTCTCGGGACGTCATGCCACCGGCCTCGGGAGTGCCGGTACCCGGCGCATGCGCCGGGTCGAGAACATCGATGTCGACCGAGACGTAGACCGGGCCGCCGTCGAGGCGTCGGCGCATACGTTCGACGATGCTGGCGACGCCGTCGACCTCGTAGTCGTCGGACCGAATCACCTGGAAGCCGAGCACACGATCGTCCTCGAGGTCCTGCTCGCTGTACAGCGGGCCGCGAATGCCGATGTGCTGTGAGCGTTCGAGATCGATCAGACCTTCCTCGCTGGCCCGTCGGAACGGTGTGCCGTGAGTGTAGGGAGCACCGAAGTACGTGTCCCACGTATCGAGGTGCGCGTCGAAGTGCAATACCGCGATCGGCCCGTGATCGCGTGCGAGCGAACGCAGAATCGGCAGTGCGATGGTGTGGTCGCCGCCGAGAGTCAGAACCGAGGAGCCGTCGGCGCGTAGGTCCGTCACCGCGTCGTGCACCGTGGTCAGTGCCTCGGTGATGTCGAACGGATTGACGCCGATGTCGCCGAAATCCGCCACCTGTTGGCGGGCGAAGGGTGAGACCTTCAGCGCAGGGTTGTAGGGCCGCAACAGTTTCGAGGCCGCTCTGATGTGTCCCGGGCCGAAACGTGCGCCGGGGCGGTAGCTCACACCGGAGTCGAACGGAACGCCGAGGATGGTCACATCGGCCCGGGACACCTCGTCGAGACGGGGAAGCCGGGCGAACGTGGTGGGCTCGGCGTAGCGGGGGACCTTGGTGGCGTCGACCGGACCGATCGGGGTGTGCTCGGGATTGCTCGGGTTCATCGAGAATTCCTTCCGAATTGTCAGGAGTCCGGTGACAGTTGAGTCGACCAGTTCGCCCGGCAAGCGTTACTCTGATGCTCGATCTTGTCAACACGAGTTTCCTGAAGGGCGATAACGGTGTCGGTTGCTACGTCGGTCGAGAACGACGCACCGCGTATCGGTGCGCGGCTGAAGGAGGCTCGGCAGAAGAAGCGACTGACCCTCGACGCGCTGGCCGACACCTGTGGAGTGACCAAGGGGTATCTGTCCAAGCTCGAACGCGACCAGGTCAATGCGTCGGTGGCGTCCCTGGTTCGGGTCTGCGCCGCCTTGGAGCTTCCGGTCGGCTCGTTGTTCGACGACGCCCCGTCCGGTGAGGTGGTCCGGGCGCAGTCGTTGCCGCGCATCATGTTCGGCGGGGAGGCGATGACCGAGTACCTGCTGACACCGGTGGGGGAGCGTCGGGTGCAGGTGCTGCTGGGGGACATCGAGGAAGGTGGCGGCAGTGGCGCGGAGGCGTACACCCTTCCGCTCGATGTGACGTTCGTGCATGTGATCTCGGGTGAGCTGCGGGTGACCTTCGAGGCCGAAGCGGACCGTACGTTCGCGGGCGACGAGGTGCTGCTCGGTCCGGGCGACGCGTTCACCTTCTCGCCGCGTCGCCGGCACAGCTTTCGAGCCGAAGGCAGGGGCGGTGCTCAGGTCCTGTGGGTGTTGGCACCCGCGCTACCCGAGGAGTTACCTACGAGGAAACAGGAGTTGTCGCCATGACCGTGACCGTATCGCTGTTCCAAGGGCCCGAACTTGCCGGCGATGTCGACGCGAACCTCGCCGCACTCGACGACGCAGCGAGGAGCGCGGCTGCGGCCGGCGCGTCGATCCTGGTGACCCCGGAGATGTCGGTCAGCGGATACGACATCGGTGATCTGGTGCTCGAACGAGCCGAACCGTTCGACGGTCCGATCTTCGAGAAGGTGTCGACGATCGCTCGATCCCACTGCGTTGCAATCGTCTACGGATACCCCGAGAGCAGTGGTGAATCCGTATTCAATTCGGTCCAGGTGATCGACGCATCCGGGCTGTCGATCGCGCGCTACCGCAAGACCCACCTGTTCGGTGAACTCGATCGCGCTCACTTCGCTCCAGGGGCGGAACTGTTGGTGCAGTTCGACTTCGGGGGTCTTCGGTGCGGTCTGCTCACCTGTTACGACGTCGAATTCCCGGAAGCCGTTCGCGCGCACGCCGATGCCGGTACGCAGTGGTTGATCGTTCCGACGGGACTGATGACTCCGTTCGAGATCATCGCTACCCATGTCGTCCCGACGCGGGCGTACGAGAGCCAGCTGTTCATCACCTACGTCAACCGGTGCGGCACCGAGACGAGTCTGACGTATTGCGGGCTGACCTGCGCCGTCGCGCCGGGCGGTGCCGACCTCGCGCGAGCCGGCGCGCACGAAGAGCTTCTGACAGTGGATCTGGATCCGGCCGAGCTCGCTCGATCCCGTGCGGTCAACACCCACCTGGCCGATCGCCGAACCGACCTCTACCCGACAGGACCCTCACGGGCCGAGCAGGAGACCGACCGATGACCACACCCGTCACCCCGGACAGCGCGATCGAATCCGAGGCCGACCAGCCGCTCACCATGTTCGGTCCCGACTTCCCGTTCGCCTACGACGACTACCTGGCGCACCCGGCCGGCCTCGGACGTGTTCCCGACGCTGCCCTCGGTACGAAGGTTGCAGTGATCGGCGGCGGACTCGCCGGCATGGTCGTCGCCCATGAATTGCTCAGGCTCGGCCTGGAACCCGTTGTGTACGAATCGGATCGGATCGGCGGCCGGATGCGGTCGGTGCCGTTCGAGGGGCACCCGGGTGTGGTGGCCGAGATGGGTGCGATGCGGTTTCCGCCGTCGTCGACTGCACTGTTCCACTACCTCGACGCAGTCGGGCTCGAGACCACGCCGTTTCCGAACCCGCTGGCAGAGGTGACCCCGAGTACGGTGATCGACCTCAAGGGCGAGAGCCATTACGCCCAGAAGCTCGAGGATCTTCCGCCGGTGTTCGCCGAGGTCGCGGACGCGTGGAACCGGACGCTCGAGGATCACGCCGAGTTGGTTCCGCTGCAGCGTGCCATTCGCAGGCGCGACGTTGCCGAGATCAAGCGAATCTGGAACGAGCTGATCGTGAAGTTCGACGACCAGACCTTCTACGGATTTTTGGCCGCATCCGAACACTTCTCGTCGTTTCGGATGCGTGAGCTGTTCGGCCAGGTGGGATTCGGAACGGGTGGTTGGGACACCGACTATCCTAATTCGATTCTCGAGATCCTCCGCGTCGTCATCACGGCAGCGGACGACCACCATCGCGGAATCGTCGGCGGCTCACAGCAACTGCCGATGCGGTTGTGGACCGACACGCCTGCGAACATGGCGCACTGGCCCGCGGGCACATCGGTGGCCTCACTGAACGGCGGCACCACGATGTCGCGCGTCACCGAGATCAGACGCACCGACGGTGGCACCACGATCCACGACGACCGCGGCAACATCCGTACGTACGCGGCCGCCGTCGTGACCGCCCAGAGTTGGATGCTGCTCAGCAACATCAGGTGTGACGACGATCTGTTTCCCATCGACCACTGGACCGCCATCGAACGCACCCACTACATGGGTTCGACCAAGGTGTTCGCACTCGTCGACCGGCCGTTCTGGAAGGACAAGGATCCGGTCACCGGCCGCGATCTGGTCAGCATGACGCTGACCGACCGAATGAGTCGTGGCACCTACCTACTCGACCAGGGCGAGGGCAAGCCTGGGCTGATCTGCCTGTCCTACACGTGGTCCGACGATTCGCTCAAGCTGCTGGCTCTCGACCCGACCGAACGCATGAACATCATGCTGCGCTCGCTCGAGGAGATCTACCCGGGCGTCGATTTCCGCAGCCACATCATTTCCACCCCGGTGACGCTGTCCTGGGAAACCGAACGCGATTTCATGGGTGCCTTCAAAGCCAACCTGCCGGGTCACTACCGCTACCAGGAAAGGCTGTTCACTCACTTCGTGCAGCACCGACTCGACCCGCGACATCGAGGAATCTTCCTAGCCGGCGACGACATCTCGTGGACGGCGGGTTGGGCCGAGGGTGCCATTCACACTGCACTGAATGCGGTGTGGGGCGTCGTGCATCACTTGGGCGGTTCGTCGGCAGCAGGCAACCCGGGGCCGGGCGATGTGTTCGAGTCCATTGCTCCGCTTCGGTTGGGCGACTGACCTTTCGGAGGCAACGACCTGGGTGTGCGCTCGTCGAACACGAACAGTGCCAGAGCGATGGTCAGCATGACGGCGACGACCCAGATCGCCCGTAGCCCGAACAGCTCCACCGCGACTGCGCCGAGCAGCGCCCCGCCGAAGAATCCCGAGATCACCGCGCCGAACCGTCGGGCGCGGGTACCGGCCTCCAGATCGTGTTCGACCACCCGATGGAATGCGGCCATCGCCATGCTACGGAGATTCCCGGTCGTCATGGTGGTGTTGAACGGCGAATCCACCAGCACGCGAAAGGTGGTCACCTGCACGCCGGCAACGTGAGCGAGGATCACCGAGACCACCGCATCGGGCACGGTCGCCGGCAGAAATCCGACGACGAGGACCACCAGGATCTCGAACACCAGCACCGCCCGCACCGGTCTTCGCACGATCTTCGCAACCGCGGGCAGCGCGATGAATTCCGCGGTCGCGACGCCCAGGACGAAGGCCGCCAACGGCGGCAGAAAGGCCAGCGCCTCGATCCACCTGCCACCGGCGACATCGACACCGAGCAGCACCACGTTGCCGGTCTGCGCACCGGCGAACACGCCGCCACGGGTGATGTAGGTGTACGCGTCGAGGAATCCGCCGACTGCCGCCAGCAGTACTCCGAGCCGAACCGATTTCGCAGTTGCGACGGCGATGTGGGGTTCGGGACGAGGCGTGGTCATCGGGAAATCCTGACACGTGTGCCGATATTCACGTTGTCGCGGCAAGCAGTGAGAGCAACAGTTCGGCTCGCACCCGCGCCGACGTCAGATCCACCGCGAGCAATTCCTCGCACCGCGTGATCCGGTTTCGCAGCGTGTGACGATGAACGGACAGGTGCGCCGCAGCGGTTTCCCAATGCCCGTTCGCCTCGAGGAAAGCCCGAAGCGATCCGACCAGATCGGCGGAATGGGTGCGGTCGTACTCGGCCAGTACCGCGATGGTCACGGCAGCCATGGCACGCAACGACTCCTGCACCGGTTCGGAGGCCAACAGCATCGATCCGGTGAATTCGACGATCCGGTCGTGGGGACCCGCCGCGGCGCATGCGAGTGTGGCCTGCCGCAGCGCCGTAGGCGACTCGTCGATGTTCAGCCGGGAACTGATGCCTGCACACGTCGACCGAGGGAGTGAATCGACGAGGTGAGCAACGAACCGGGCGTCGTCGGAGCCGCGCAGCAGTAGTTCGCAGCCGGTATCGGTGTTACGGGCGTAGGTCGGCCGCGCGCGGACCCGGCACTCGGCGTCGACTGCCTCGGCGATGCGTTCGGACGGTCCGCGAATCACCGCAACCCTGATGTGGGAGTCGTCGTCGGCAGCATCGGCGAGATAGCTCGGTAGGGCCGTATCGTCGGAAGACAAGAGATGTCCGTCGAGCAACAACCCGAGCGCGAGAGTGTTGAGCCTGGACTGCTCGGCGCGCAGTCGTGCCGGCTTCTCGAGGTCGAGCGTCACCAGTGATACCGCGTGTCCCAACAGGATCTGCTCGACCCCGGTCATCGGCCCTGTGGTGCGAATGGCCAGGAAGGTCGGAGCGCCACCGGTGATCGCAACCGAATGCAGGGTCACTGTGCGCCCCGGTTCGCTCGCCGACACGGTGGCGGGAGAGGACGACGGCCGGATGCTGCTGGCGATCTCGCGGGCCTGCTCGACGAGGTCGGATGCGTCTGCGGGATGAAACGACTCGGTGCGCCGGCCGATCAGCGCCACCGAGGTCGACGTGGCAACGGCCAGCTCACGGACGATCGCGTTCACGCCGCCGTGCAGCGCTGCCCGAGTGATGCGGTTCTGCACCGAGGCCGCGCGAACGACCTGCTCGTACTCCTGCTCCGAGATTCGCTTCATGACCGCGCGGATGACGGCTGCGAACGGAGTGTCGTAGGGGACCTCGACGACGGGTAGGCCCACGTCCTCTGCCGCATCGAGAATGTGCTGGGGAATCGTGCTGTGCGACAGACCGATTCCGAATCCGAGGCAGGCGACGCCCGCGGCCGCCAAGGTTCGGACGTAGGTGCCGAGAGCTGGGCCGTCGGTGTCGAACCCGAGCCCGGTCGTCAGAATCAGCTCGCCACCCGACAGCCAAGGGCTGGGGTCGGTGAGCTCGGTCGCCTGCGCGAAGGTGATGGGTACGACGCTGCGTTCGGGTCCTCCGCGGTGACTCAGGCGGAGGTGTTGCTGCCTCAGCAGCCAGGACATCTGCACGCTCACCTGTCGAACTCTAAACCCCGGGTCGACGAAACGGAGTGCAACCAGCCCTTCGAATGGACGAATTGGCAGCAGTCCTGGGCGGTCGACCGGTCGCATACTTGCTGGACCAGCCCACATGAAAGGTGCGACCATGGCCTCGATCGAGTACCGACTTCCGCAGGAGCGCAAGATCGTCACCGCGTTCCCCGGACCGAAGTCGTCGGCATTGGCGGAGCGCCGCAAGGCCGTCGTCGGTGCGGGCGTGGCGTCGACGCTGCCGGTGTACGTCGCCGACGCGGACGGTGGCGTCGTGGTCGATGTCGACGGGAACTCGCTGATCGACCTCGGGGCCGGAATCGCCGTGACGACAGTCGGTGCCTCGAACTCGGCAGTCGTTGCTGCAGTGCAGGATCAGGTCGCACACTTCACCCACACCTGCTTCATGATCGCGCCGTACGAGGGGTACATCGAGGTCGCCGAGAAGCTGGCCGAGTTGACGCCGGGGGATCACGACAAGCGCAGCGTCCTGTTCAACAGTGGTGCCGAGGCCGTCGAGAACGCCGTGAAGATCGCTCGTCACGCCACCGGGCGGTCTGCTGTCGTCGTGTTCGACCACGCTTACCACGGTCGTACCAATCTGACGATGGCGCTGACGTCCAAGTCGATGCCGTACAAGAGCGGGTTCGGGCCGTTCGCTCCGGAGGTCTATCGGGCGCCGATGTCCTACCCGTTCCGAGAGGGCCTGAACTCCGACGGTTCCGCGATCACTGGCGCCCAGGCTGCGGCCCGGGCGATCTCCGTCATCGAGAAGCAGGTGGGCGCAGCCGATCTCGCGGCCATTCTGATCGAGCCGATCCAGGGTGAGGGCGGCTTCATCGTGCCCGCAGAAGGATTCCTGCCGGCTCTGGCGGACTGGGCACGCGAGAACGGCGTGGTGTTCATCGCCGACGAGGTGCAGGCCGGATTCACCCGCACCGGAGCCTGGTTCGCGAGCGAGCACGAAGGCGTCGTGCCGGATCTGATCACCATGGCGAAGGGGATTGCAGGTGGCATGCCGCTGGCCGCGGTGACCGGCCGTGCCGATCTGATCGATGCCGTGCACCCCGGTGGACTCGGTGGCACCTACGGCGGCAACCCGGTGGCCTGCGCCGCGGCCATCGCATCCATCGACCAGATGGAGACACACGACCTCAACTCCCGCGCCCGCGACATCGAACGCACCGTGTTCGAGCGATTGAACGCGTTGGCGTCCGAGGTCGGCATCATCGGCGACGTGCGTGGCCGCGGAGCCATGCTCGCGATCGAGCTCGTCGTGCCGGGTGGGCGTGAGCCCAACCCGGAGGCCACCAAAGCCGTTGCGGCGGCGGCACTCGCGGCCGGGGTGATCGTGCTGACGTGCGGCACGTACGGCAACGTCATCCGGTTGCTGCCGCCCCTGGTGATCTCCGACGAGTTGCTGAGCGACGCGCTCACCGTCCTCGAAGACGCGCTGCGCACTGTGGCACAGGGGAACTGACATGTCGGCTACCGACCTGATCTCGAAGCTGCCCACCGAACTGTGGCTCGGCGGCGTGCAGTCACCGTCGGCGTCGGGTGCACGATTCGCCGTGCTGAACCCGGCGACCGGCGAGGAGTTGACCACCGTCGCCGACGCCACCGCGGCCGATGGCATCACAGCGCTCGACCTTGCCGCCGAGGCGCAGCCGGGGTGGGCCGCGACGCCCCCTCGTGAGCGAGCCGAGATTCTGCGGCGCGCCTTCGACCTGCTGCAGGAGCGTGCTGCCGACTTCGCTCTGCTGATGACACTCGAAATGGGAAAGTCGTTGGCGGAGAGCCACGGTGAAGTGAAGTACGGCAGCGAATTCCTGCGCTGGTTCGGTGAGGAGGCCGTCCGAATCGGCGGCCGGTTCACCCCTGCCCCTGCGGGCAACGGCTCGATCCTGGTCACCAAGTCTCCGGTCGGCCCGGTCCTGGCGATCACCCCGTGGAACTTTCCGCTGGCCATGGGCACACGCAAGATCGGCCCGGCCCTGGCGGCGGGCTGCACCGTCATCGTCAAACCGGCCGAGGACACCCCACTGACGATGCTGCTCCTCGGGCAGGTGTTCGCCGACGCCGGGTTGCCCCGCGGCGTGCTGTCGATACTCCCGGCCTCCGACGCCGCGTCCGTCACCGGACCATTGATGGACGATCCGAGGCTGCGGAAGATCACGTTCACCGGTTCGACCGGAGTGGGAAAGTTGTTGGTGCGCAATTCAGCCGATCGACTACTGCGGACGTCGATGGAGCTCGGCGGCAACGCCCCGTTCATCGTGTTCGACGACGCAGACGTCGACGCCGCCGTCGACGGAGCGATGCTGGCCAAGATGCGCAACGGCGGCGAGGCGTGCACGGCAGCGAATCGGCTGTACGTTGCCAACTCGGTGCGCGAGGAATTCACCGCGAAGCTGACCGAGCGAATCGAGGCGTTGACCGTCGGTCCGGGTGACCGAGACGGCACCGATATCGGACCGCTCATCAACGACAAGCAGCGTCGAACGGTCATGGCACTGGTCGACGACGCCGTCGCGAAGGGAGCCCGGGTGCGCACCGGCGGAACCGCGCCCGAGGGACCCGGCTTCTTCTACGCGCCGACGGTGCTCGACCGAATCCCGGCCGACGCGAATCTGTTGCAGGACGAAATCTTCGGGCCCGTCGCGGCGATCATCGGATTCGACACCGAGGACGAGGCCGTCGCTGCAGCCAACGACACCCGATACGGGTTGGTGGCCTACTTCTACACCGAGAGCCTCGACCGAGCCCTTCGGGTGTCGGCAGCACTGGCCACCGGCATGGTCGGGGTCAATCGCGGTGCGATCTCCGACGCCGCAGCCCCGTTCGGTGGTGTGAAGGAATCGGGCTTCGGACGCGAGGGCGGGTCGGAAGGTATCGAGGAATACCTCGAGACCAAGTACATCGCGCTTCGGTAGATCTGCACGTTTCGCTCCACTCTGTGACCGTCAGTGCGGGAATCCCCGATCGACGGCCGAGAGTGGAGCGAAGCCTGCTTGTGATCAGCTGCGAGCAGCCGCGATTCGATCCTCGGCCAGGCGATCGGCTGCTGCGCCGAGCAGGATGCCCTCGGCGCGGGCGATGGCGAAGATGCCCGTGACGGTGTCGCGGATCTTGCCGATCGTGGCCATCACTTCTTCCGAATCCTTTCCGCGCAGTTCGCCTTCCACCTGAATCAGGCCGCCGGCGTTGGCCACGTAGTCGGGTACCCAGACGATTCCGCGCGCAGCCAGCATGGCCTCGACATCGGGTGTGAGGAGTTGATTGTTCGCTGCGCCGCACACGATGGACGCCGACAACCGGGCCACCGACGAGGCATCGAGAGTGGCACCCATGGCGCACGGCGCATAGACGTCGATGTCGGCACCGATGATGTCGGATTCGACGGTGACACCGGGGAAGTCCAGGGCGATGCGGTCGAGGGCAGGCGGGTAGGAGTCGCTGACGACCACCTCGGCACCGGCCTCGCGCAGCAGTGCGACGAGGTTGTAGCCCACCTTGCCCGCGCCCTCGACGCCGACGCGCCTGCCGGTCAGATCGTCCGAGCCCCAGGTGGATTCGGCTGCGGCCAGGAGTGAGAGAAAGACGCCGAGCGCGGTCT
Organism: Rhodococcus sp. SBT000017; assembly: GCF_003688915.1. Lineage (NCBI taxonomy): Bacteria > Bacillati > Actinomycetota > Actinomycetes > Mycobacteriales > Nocardiaceae > Rhodococcus > Rhodococcus sp. SBT000017. The sequence continues at coordinate 1,940,314 of NZ_REFU01000001.1, read as the reverse complement.
GGGGGCCGCTGTCGCCGGTGCCGCCCGCGGTGGTGTTCTTGCCGACGACGTGCGCCGTCTCCTCGGCGATGATGTCGAGATCGTCGCTGTTGGTGCCCACATCACCTGCCGTCACGTAGGTGCCACCGAGCGATTCGACGAACCGGCCGTACGCGCCCAGAAGCGTCGGGGTCTTGATGGCGTTGGGGTTGCCGATGATCACTGCTTTGCCGCCGCCCAGATCGACACCCGCGACGGCTGCCTTGTACGTCATTCCGCGGGAGAGGCGCAGCACGTCGGTCAACGCTTGCTGCTCGGAAACGTAGGGGTAGAAGCGAGTTCCGCCGAGAGCCGGACCGAGGGCTGTGGAGTGGACCGCGATGATCGCGCGCAGACCGGTGTCGGGGTCCTGGCAGAACACGACGCGTTCGTGTGCGCAGTCGCGCGGCATGTCGGGACGATCGAAGACGCCGGTCGCGGCGGGGAAGGAATCGGACGAGGTACTCGATGCGGCGGGGTGGTCGGCAACGACGGACACAGGCGGTCTCTTTCGGTGATGAGGCGGCGGTACCGGAAATGGGTGGTATCCGGAATTCGTGTCCCCGAAGAGTGTCGTGCACGTGCACGCTGGTCAACCGCTGTTGCCGAGAATGTGCATGTTGCACGGTGCATCTCGGATCGACCTCGCCGGGATGGTCGGGCTGCTCAGCGACGACCGTCCTCGGCGAGTTGCTCGAGCAACGGCTTGGTGCGGTACTGGATCAACTCGCTCATCGCGATGGACATGTTGGTGCGCTCGACTCCGGGGATATCGAGAATGAGACCCGCGATGCGATAGAGGTCGTCGGCGTCGACGGCCGCGATGCGGATGTGCATGTCCGCTGCTCCGGACAGCCCGAACACTTCGAGCACCTCCGGGATGGTGCGAAGGTGTTGGGTCACTGCGGCGAGCGTGTGTTGATTGACCTGTGCGGTGACGAATGCCTGTAGTGGCCGCCCCAGAGACTTCGGCGGGATGCGGTGATCGATCGGCGTGAGCGATCCCTTGTCGTCCCATCGACCGAGGCGCGCCTGCACGGTGTTGCGGGACAGGCCCAAGGTGGTGGCGAGTTCGACGCCGGTGGCTCGTGGTTTGGCACACAGGGCGAGAAGGAGTCGGGCGTCGGTCTTGTCCAGATCGGTCATTGCGCACTTCCTGTAGCTCAATCTTTACCCAATATTGTGCACACTGCGCAGTTGTGAAGTCATCACTTGTGCAGGGTGGATGTCGGTGGTGTGCTTGTGAAAGACATCACACCACGACGGAGAGTGCCACGAACATGAACACCACCTCGCTGGTACAGCTGATCAAAGAATCTGGAACGGTGGTCCGCAACGAGACCTACTCGCCTCTCGTCGCCGACATCGACACGGCCGCGATGATGGAGATGTACCGCGATCTCGTGGTCGTCCGGCGCATCGACACCGAGGCGACCGCGCTCCAGCGACAGGGCGAACTGGGGTTGTGGGCACCGTTGCTCGGGCAGGAAGCGGCGCAGGTCGGTTCGGCTCGCGCGCTCGACACCGAGGACTTCGTGTTCGCCAGCTACCGCGAGCACGGGGTCGCCTACTGCCGGGGCGTCGACCCCACCCGGATGCTGCGCTTCTGGCGCGGATCGACCCTCTCCGGCTGGGACCCGTACGAATACCGCATGACGACGCCGGCGATCATCGTCGGGTCGCAGGGCCTGCACGCAACCGGGTACGCCATCGGCATGCAACTCGAGGGAGCCGAGGGCGCGGCCATCACCTACTTCGGCGACGGTGCCACCAGCCAGGGCGACATTTCCGAGGCACTCGGCTTCGCCGCGAGTTTCCACGCACCGGTGGTCTTCTTCTGCCAGAACAACCAGTGGGCCATCTCCGAACCGGTGACGGTGCAGACGAAGGCGACGATCGCCGCCCGCGGTGAGGGATACGGAATTCCGTCGGTCCGCGTCGACGGAAACGACGTCCTCGCCGTCCTGGCTGTGACCAGGGCAGCACTGGCGCGGGCGCGTGAAGGCAGCGGCCCGACGCTCATCGAGGCCGTCACCTACCGCATGGGCCCGCACACCACGTCCGACGATCCGACGCGATACCGCTCGGGTGCCACCGACGACGAATGGCGCGCCAAGGATCCGATCGATCGAATCGAGAAGCTGCTCAGGCGAATCGGCGTGTTCGACGATGCGTTCGCCGCCTCGGTGAAGCGGACGGCCGACGACGTCGCCGCCGAGCTTCGTCGCGGGTGCCTGGAGACAATCGAACCGGAAGCGATGTCGGTGTTCGACAACGTCTATGCCGATCCACACCCCCTTCTGGATGACGAGCGGGCCCAGTTCGCCTCGTACCAAGCCGGATTCGAAGGAGCCATGTCATGACCACCCTGGAACGGCCCACCAGTCTTCCGTTGGGCAAGGCCATCAATGCAGGTCTGCGACGAGCGATGGAGAACGACCCGAAAGTTCTGCTGATGGGCGAGGACATCGGCAAACTCGGCGGCGTCTTCCGCATCACCGACGGCCTGCAGAAGGACTTCGGCCCCGGTCGTGTACTCGACATGCCGCTGGCCGAATCGGGCATCATCGGCACCGCAGTCGGACTCGCGATGCGGGGATTCCGCCCGGTGTGCGAGATCCAGTTCGACGGCTTCATCTACCCGGCGTTCGACCAGATCGTCTCGCAGGTCGCCAAACTGCACTACCGTACCAGCGGCAATGTGAAGATTCCGATGACGATTCGCGTGCCCTACGGTGGCGGAATCGGTGCCGTCGAGCATCATTCGGAGTCTCCCGAGGGCTACTTCGCGCAGACCGCAGGCCTTCGTGTCGTCACCTGCAGCAATGCCGCCGACGGCTACTCGATGATTCAGCAAGCCGTCGCCAGCGACGACCCGGTGCTGTTCTTCGAACCGAAGCGCCGGTACTGGGAGAAGAGCCCGATCGATCTGGAGTCGCGCGATCTCGACGCGTCCTACCCGCTGCATCGGGCGCGGGTGGTCACCGAGGGCACCGACATCACCCTCATCGCCTACGGTCCGCTCGTTGCCACCGCCCGCAAGGCCGCCGAAGTCGCTGCCCACGAGGGAATCTCGATCGAGGTCATCGACCTGCGCTCTCTCTCGCCGATCGACTTCGAAACCATCGAGGCCTCGGTACGCAAGACCGGACGGCTGGTCGTCACGCACGAGGCCCCCGTGTTCATGGGCCTCGGCTCCGAGATCGCCGCTCGAATCTCCGAACGCTGCTTCTACAACCTCGAAGCGCCGGTGCTGCGCGTCGGCGGCTTCGGTACTCCGTACCCGGCGTCGAAGCTGGAGAAGTTCTATCTCCCCGACGTCGACCGGATTCTCGACGCAGTCGACCGCTGCCGCTCGCACTGACCTCGCGTTCACCGACCGCCGCCGATACGTACCGAACAGGATTCGACGATGCCCACCATCAAGAGCTTTCCATTGCCCGACCTCGGGGAAGGACTCACCGAAGCCGATCTGCTGACCTGGCTCGTCGCCGTCGGTGACACTATCGAGCTGAATCAGAACATCGCCGAGGTCGAGACGGCCAAGGCCGCCGTCGAACTTCCCTCACCGTTCGCGGGCGTCGTTGCTGCCCTTCATGTGTCGGAAGGTGACACCGTCGAGGTCGGGGTCCCGATCATCGACATCCGAGTCGATGGAGACACCGAGGACCCCGAAGTCGTCGTCGCCGGCACCGATGTGGACGACGCGAGTCCGGTGGAGGACAGCGAGGAACGCGTCCCGGTTCTCGTCGGCTACGGCGTGGCGAAGGAAGGATCGAGTCGACGCGGCGGCCGGGGGAGCACGCCGGTCGCTCCGACATCGAACGCGCAGAACGGAAAACCGCTGGCGGCACCGACGGTGCGAAAGATCGCCAAGGACAACGCTGTCGATCTGGCCGAGGTTCCCCCGACCGGAACTCGCGGCGACGTCACCCGCGAGGATGTCGAGTCGTATCTGCACGGAGCCGACACTGCAGGGGAGCAGGCCCCGCTACGGGTCGGTCGCGAAGAGCGCACACCGATCAAGGGGGTGCGCAAGCACACGGCGGATGCGATGGTGCGCAGTGCATTCACCGCTCCGCACGTCACCGAGTTCGTGACCGTCGACGTCACCGACACCCTCATACTGCTGGACTCCCTGCGGTCCTCGACCCACTTCGCAGACGTGCGGCTGACCCCGCTGGCTCTGGTCGCCAAGGCGGTTCTCGTTGCGCTGAAATCGAATCCGTCGCTCAACTCCTCCTGGGACGAGACGACTCAGGAGATCGTGACCAAGCACTACGTCAATCTCGGTATCGCCGCCGCGACTCCGCGCGGACTGATGGTGCCGAACATCAAGGACGCACACGAGAAGTCTCTGGTGGACATCGCCCGCGCGCTCTCGGATCTGACGCGGACGGCCAAGGAAGGCAAGAGCAGTCCGGCCGATCTCGCCGACGGCACGATCACCATCACCAACGTCGGAGTGTTCGGAGTCGACGCCGGTACGCCGATCCTCAACCCCGGCGAGGCCGCCATCCTCTGTTTCGGCTCCATTCGCCGCATGCCGTGGGAACACGAGGGCGAGATCGCACTACGGTCGGCGACGACACTGTCGCTCTCGTTCGACCATCGCCTCGTCGACGGTCAGCAAGGATCGCAGTTTCTCGCGCTCGTCGGCCGGTTGTTGAGCTCTCCGGTGGATATGATCGCGCTGGGCTGACTTCCCAGCTCGTACCGTGAGACGAAGAGGGGCGAGCGTGGCGAACGCGATCGACGCGCATTTCCTGGACCGGATCAGGGTCGCCTCGACGAGCGGGCCGGAGCTCGCCGATCCGGATCGTCTGCTGCGGTACTTCGATGCGCAGCTCGCGAGCCGGCACCTGGACTTCGCAGCCCGCTGGTTGCAGTCCGAGGGCTTCGGGTACTACACCATCGGATCGTCCGGGCACGAAGCAAATGCAGCCGTCGGTGCCGCGACGACGGTCACCGACCCGGCCCTGCTGCACTACCGCTCGGGCGGTTTCTATGCCGCACGTGCACAACAGCATTCGGGTTCGAACCCGATCCACGACGTGCTGGCCGGGTTGGTCGCCTCCACCCGCGACCCCATCTCGGGCGGACGCCACAAGGTGTTCGGGCACCCGGATCTGGGCATCGTGCCACAGACCTCCACCATCGGCTCGCAGGTTCCGCGCGCGGTCGGACTGGCGTTCGCTCTCGGTCGCGCGAAGGCGCTGCGTCATCGAACGCCGTGGCCCGAGGACGCCATCGTGGTGTGCAGCTTCGGCGATGCCTCGGCCAATCATTCGACGACGGTCGGTGCGCTCAATTCGGCTGCGTACTGTGCCCACCAGTCGATTCCGATGCCGATCCTTCTCGTCTGCGAGGACAACGGCATCGGAATCAGTACCCGGTCGCCGCGGGGCTGGATCGCGCAGTCGCTCAGCCGATTTCCGTCGATCGAGTACGTCCGAGCCGACGGGACAGACCCGGTCGCGCTGATGAGTACCGTGGACGCCGCTGTCGCCGCAGTGCGGTCGGGGCGTCGGCCGGTGATGTTGCACCTCGAGACAGTGCGGTTGATGGGCCACGCCGGATCCGACGCCGAGCTCGCGTACCGCACCAACGCAGACATCGTCGGCGACTACGCACGAGATCCGTTGCTGGCCTGCGCACGTGCGCTGATCGGGGCCGGTGTGCTCTCGGCAGCCGACGTCGAAGGTCGCTACGAGGCAGTACGCGAGACCGTGATGACCGAGGCCGAGGCGATGGTCGAGTCACTCCGGTCCGGGGCATCGTCTCGCCTGGTCACCGCGGACGCGGTGATGGCTCCGCTCACCGAACGGCGACCGATTGCCGTGGCCGCCACCGAGCAGAGCCTGCGACCGACACAGGGCGGGCCGCGTCTGACGCTCGCCGCCATGATCAACACGACGCTTGCCGACATCATGGCGGCGCGACCGGATGTCCTCGTGTTCGGCGAGGACGTGGCTGTCAAGGGCGGCGTCTACGGCGTCACGAAAGGTTTGCGCAAGAAGTTCGGCGCAGCAAGGGTTTTCGATACCCTGCTCGACGAGCAGACGGTGCTCGGCACCGCCCTCGGTACCGCGCTCGCAGGATTCGTTCCGATACCCGAGGTCCAGTATCTGGCGTACCTGCACAACGCCGAGGATCAGCTGCGCGGTGAGGCCGCGTCGCTCAAGTTCTTCTCCGATGCGCAGTTCACCAACGGGATGGTCGTGCGCATCGCCGGTCTGGCGTATCAGCGTGGTTTCGGAGGGCACTTCCACAACGACAACGCGGTTGCGGTTCTGCGCGATATTCCGGGCATCGTCGTTGCCGTTCCGAGTTCCGCTGCCGAGGCCGCCGCGCTGCTGCGGACGTGCGTGGCGCTGGCCGTGGAGGAGGGACGGGTATGCGTCTTTCTGGAGCCGGTTGCGCTGTACCACCGCGTCGATCTGGACGACGGCGACGGGGCGTTGCGGTGCGTCGACGACGCGTCGGCCGAGTTCGCGACCATCGCAACCCATTCGGACGGTGAGGATCTGGCCATCGTCACCTTCGGTAACGGGGTGGTGATGAGCAGGCGCGCCGCGTCGAGGTTGCGTGAGCGCGGCATCGGCGTGACGATCGTCGATCTGCGCTGGATCGTTCCGCTGCCGGTCGACGACCTTCTGCGCCGGCTCGAAGGCTTCGATCGAGTGTTGATCGCGGACGAGACCCGCCACGACGGGGGAGTGGGAGAAGGCGTCGTGACGGCCCTGATCGAGGGTGGCTACGCGGGTACGATCCGCCGAGTGGCGAGCAAGAATTCGTTCGTTCCGCTGGGCGCCGCAGCCGATCTCGTCCTCCTGTCGGAAGACGAGATCGTTTCTGCGGCTGCGGAGATGGTCGAATTCGGTTGACTCAGTGCACCGGCTGTACGGGAGCGACCTCGTCGAGATCCTTGCGTGCCGGGGCGCGGATGAAGAACGACGCAGCGACGGCCACCAGAGATACTGCGCCGCCGTAGAGGAACGCGGTGTGGATACCGGCCTCCGAACCGCCGACCTGGGTTGCGCCGTCGGAGATTCGGGCTGCTGCGGTGTTCGACATGACGGTGACGAACAGGGCGGTACCCGCAGCACCGGCCAACTGCTGAACAGTGTTGAAGATGGCGCTTCCGTGTGAGTACAGCTGTGTCGGAAGCGATCCCAGCGACGATGTCATCAGCGGCGTCATGATGAGAGCGAGACCCGCCGAGAGCAGCATGTGGATACCGATCACGAGCGGGAGCGCAGATTGCGCGTCCAGCACGGTCATCGACCACAGTGCGGCGCTCACCACCATCGCGCCCGGAATGACCAACGGGCGCGGACCGATTCGGTCGAAGATGCGTCCGACGAACGGCGCGAGCAGACCCATCAGCAGTCCGCCGGGGAGCAGCATCAGGCCGGTGTCGAGAGTGTCGAGTCCGCGGACGTTCTGCAGATACATCGGCAGCAGGATCAGAGCGCCGAACAGTGCCATCATCGAGATCGCGATCATACCGAGGCCGATGCTGAAGGTGGGGGTGCGGAACGGACGCATGTCCAGCAGTGCGCCGCGATCCTGGCGCGAGATCTGCCGGAGAACGAACACGACGAGGGAGATCGCACCCACCACCAGCGGCAGCCAAACCGGCACCACGGAATCCTCGGCCGAGTGTCCGAGGCTGCTCAGGCCGTAGACGATCCCGCCGAACGCCAACGCGGACAACACGACCGACGGCGGATCGAACGACGGTCGCCCGGTCTGGGTCACGTTCTTCACGAGAGTGGTCCCGATCGCGAACGCGAGGAGGGCGATCGGCAGGACGAGCCAGAACATCCAGCGCCAGTCCAGCGAATCGAGGATGATGCCCGAGATCGTCGGACCGACAGCGGGTGCCACCGCGATGACGATGGAGATCACGCCCATCATCGCGCCGCGCTTGTGGGCCGGGACGACGGTGAGCACCGTGGTCATGAGCAGCGGCAACATGATTGCCGTGCCGCTGGCCTGGGTGATGCGTCCGAGCAGGAGCAGTTCGAATCCCGGGGCCGAGGCCGCGAGCAGTGTGCCGACGGTGAACAGCGTCATCGCTGCCACGAACACCTGACGCAACGTGAATCGCTGGAACAGGAATCCGGTGATGGGGATGACCACGGCCATGGTCAGCAGGAATCCGGTGGTGAGCCACTGCGCCGTCGTCGCCGTGATGTCGAGGTCGACCATCAGGGTCGGTAGTGCCACGCTCATGATCGTCTCGTTGAGGATCATGACGAACGCCGCGATGACGAGAATGCCGATCAGTAGTTTGCTGCCCGGCGCGAGTTCGTCGCCCGACGTGGGCTCGGACATGTGGTCGGTCTCAGGTGAGGTCATCGGAAGCTTTCGAGTATGGGTTCGAAGTGCGGACTTTCGGCCCGCTCAATAGCTTGAATCATCATGACAGTGACTGTCAACTTGAATACTACTGGTAAGTTGACAGCGAGAATACGAAGGAGTGACGAGGATGACCGAACGAGCGCCCGATCTGCGAGAGCGACGTCGCCGAGACACCCAACTCGAGATCACCCGCGCCGCGCTCGACCTGTTCGAGAAGCAAGGGTGCGCCGCGACGACGGTCGACGAGATCGCGCGTCGGGCCGGGGTGTCGCCCAGCACGTTCTTCCGCAGCTTCGCGTCGAAGGAGGAGTCCGTCCTCGGAAACGACCCGGACCTGGATGTCGACCTGAACGCCTGGCTGGCGTCCACGGCACCGAAGAACATCACCATCACCGGTATCGAAGCACTCTACGAGCGATCCGTCGAACGACTTTCCTCCGCGCCGGACGAGGTGCGAGATCGCCTCCGGCGTACCCGACGGCTGATCGGCGCCGACGCGCACCTGCGTTCCGCGGCCTTCGCCCACGACGCGATGACGTTGTGCCGCGTCACCGATGCGGTAGCCGAGAGGCTCGGTGGCCACGAGCCGCGTTCCTACGCGAGACTTCTGGTCGAGGGGGCCGGGATGGTCATGCGCATCGCCTTCGACGACTGGGCCGAGCGAGTCGACGGTGGGCAGGACGCCGATCTACTGGACATCTACCGAACCACGGTGCGTGATCTACGACGCGTCGTGGCCGGCTGAGCTTGTCGATGTGAGTGGAACTTCGTAGCCCAGGTCGAGCTTTCGTGCACGTGGCGCGGAGCGCCTTTCACCAGAATCGGCCTGGCGACAGGTCCGCTTCGTCGAGTCCGCGGGCGGCCACGTCCTGTGGAAGTGGTTCTCCGCGAACGATTGTCGCGCCGACTCGGGCCAGTGCCGCACAGGTCTGGATTCCGTATCCACCCTGACCGGCGCACCAGAAGAAACCTTCGACCTTCCGATCGAAGCCCACGACCGGGGTGCGATCGGGAACGAAACTGCGCAGACCCGCCCAGGACGACCGCAAATGCCGGCCCGTCAGCGTGGTCGCCTCGGCGATGTCGTCGAACGCGCGCGCGATCTCCAATTCGTCGGGACGCGCGTCACTGGGCTCGGTGGGCGTCTCGTCAGCCGGTGAGCACAACAACTGTGCGCCATCTGGTTTGATGTAGAACTTCTCGTCCATGTCGCTCAACGTCGCCAGATTCGCGGTGTCCAGATCATCGGGCGCGGCGACCATGAACACCGACCGACGCATCGGGACGAGTCCGATCGGATCGGCACCCGCCATCTCGCCGACGACGTCCGCCCATGCGCCTGCTGCGTCGACGACGAGAGGAGCGGTGTGGACCGACCCGTCCGTGGTGTGCACGTGCCACAGTCCGTCGACGCGTCTCAGTTGTGTCACGCCTGCCCCGGTGTGGACTCGTCCACCTCGATCGCGCAGCCCCCGCACGAAGCCCTGATGCAGTGCGTGAACGTCGACCTCCATCGAATGTGGTTCGTACAGTGCACAATCGATCAGTTCGGGACGTAGCGGCGGGAAGAGCGTACGCGCGTCGGTCGGGGAGACCAATCGGGCGTCGGGTGTCAGTCGGCTGACGTCCGCGTACGTTGCCTCGAGCGCGTCACCTCGCCCGGTTGCCGCGAACTGCAGCAGCGGTCGCGGGGCGAGCAGCTCGGATCGGAAGTGCTCCGGCGGGTCGACCAGAAATGCCCGGCTGGCCGTCGTCAGTGCCCGAATGGTGCTGTTGCCGTAGGTTTCCAGGAACAGGGCGGCCGAACGTCCGGTGGTGTGGAAGGCCAGGGTCGATTCGCGCTCGAGCAGTGCGACGCGTCGGTCGCTCGCGAGTTCGTAACCGAGCGAGACACCCCCGATTCCGCCGCCGATCACGATGACGTCGGCGGAGTTCCGTTCTCGCTCGGACGTGGTCATGGATTGCTCCCGTTCGTTGCCTCTGCGGTCCACTGCGCGCCGGGGCCGATCGCCTCGTCGAAGATCAGCCAGGTTCGCGTCGACAGTATCCCGTCGAGTCCCTGCAGCTTGTCGAGCACCAGATGGCGTAGTGCCGAGGTGTCCGGAGCTCGCACCAGAACGAGTGCGTCGAAGTCGCCGCCCATGAGGCTGACGTGTTCGACGAACGGGAAGGTGCTCAGGTCGTCGGCGACGGCGCGCCAGGAATCCTGCCGAATGGACAGTGCCACATACGCCGACGCGCCGAACCCCGCTTTCTCGTAGGCGATGCGTGCGGTGAATCCCTCGATGACTCCTTCGTCGACGAGACGGTCGACGCGCACGTACGCGTGCGCCCGCGAGATATGGGTGGCCTCGGCCAGGGCGCGCATGGACATTCGGCCGTCACGGCTGAGTTCGGTGACGATGCGTCGGTCCACGTCGTCGAGCCGGTACTCGGGTCGGTGCTGTGCCATCCGTCCACTCCAGGTCGCTCGAGAAGGGTCTGCGTAGACGAATTGTCACATCCTTTCAGAAATTGAGCCATCGATCTTCGATTCGGCTCACGATTTGAATGTAGGTCCATATGGCCGCACTCTGTGTAGAACACATCGATCCGCGACGAACACGCGCAGGAGGGGTACCGCATGACCACGACCGACACGCTCGATCACGTCACGACCTCGGTCGCACGACGCGTTCGTCAGGGATACGAGGCCGACTTCGTGGAGTGGACCGATCGCGGGATGGATCTCGTCCGAACCTTTCCGGGATTTCTCGGTGGCGGTTGGCTGCGCAGTTCCGGTAATTCCAGCGATTATCACGTGCTGTATCGATTCGAGACACACGACAACCTCGACGGCTGGCTGCGCTCGGATGCCCGACGCGCGTGGCTCAGCACCGGCCGTCCCATCGCCGACGACGTTGCGACACATCGACTTTCCGGTGTGGAGGGATGGTTCGAACCGCAGTCCAACCTCACCGACGCGGTTCGAGTGATCGGTGGCCCGCCGCCGCGGTGGAAGCAGGCGATCTCTATCGGCGTTGCCTTCTATGCCGTCAGTCTGCTCGTCAACATCGTTGTGACGCCACACCTGACGGACCTGAACGTGGCTCTGCGTACCGCACTGGTGGTGATGATGTGCACGCCGCTGATGGTCTACGTGGTGATGCCGTTCGTCACCGCCCGGCTACGTCGGTGGCTGGTACCGCGCTCGTAGCATCACCTTCGATAGGGTCGAACCCATGCCCGACGCCCCGGTACACGATCAGTTCGCCCTAGACGGGGCCTGGAACTTCCGCGATCTCGGCGGCGCGCGCACCACGGACGGGGCCACGGTTCGGGCCGGATCGTTCTATCGCGCATCGGAATTGAGTGCGCTGACCGAGCACGGTCGGCGCACCGTCGCGGACCTCGGCATTCGTACGGTGTTCGACTTTCGCGGTGAGCCGGAGATAGGCCGAAGTGGCGCCGACCGAGTTCCCGAGGGGGTCCGATCGATCTCGGTGCCGTTCGACACCGTGCGGGGCGAGCGCGCCCCCCACGAAGCTCCGATCAGCGACGAGCAGAGCCAAGTGGACTACATGCTGCGGGCGTACGCCTCCTATCCGACACTCGACGGGGCGTCGTATGCCATCAAACGAGTGGTCGACGCCCTCGCCGAACGACGCGGTGGGGTTCTGGTCCACTGCGCGGCGGGTAAGGACCGAGCAGGGTGGACCGTGTCGACGGTCCTGCGGGCCGCGGGGGTCGACGAGGACGACATCGTCGCGGATTACCTGAGAAGCAACGACGCGGTGGCCCCACTGCTCGCTCACGTGCGCCGCACGTGGGCGGGAGCCGCGGAGGCGGACGGCCTACCCACCGACGCGATGTTGGGGGTCCGCGCGTCCTACCTGGAGCACGGACTGGACGTCATGAAGTCGACCCACGGCTCGTTCGAGGGATATTTGAACTACCTGGGCATCGATCGGGATCTCCGACAACGCCTGACTGCCGCCCTCGTGGAGGGCTGAGCGGTAACCTCGGGCCCATGCGCATCGGAAAGACCGCCCCGGACTTCGAGTTGCCGGACCATTCCGGCGAACTTCGTGCGCTCGCCGACCTGACCGCGTCGGGTCCGGTCGTACTGTTCTTCTACCCAGCGGCCAACAGCCCCATCTGCACGGCCGAAGCGTGTCACTTCAGGGACTTGGGCACGGAATTCGAGAGATTCGGCGCACAACGGGTGGGCATCAGTACCGACACCCGAGACCGCAACCAGCATTTCGCGCTGCAGAGGTCCTTCGACTACCCGTTGCTGTCCGATTCCGACGGTGCGGTGGCAGAGCAGTTCGGAGTGCGACGAGGCGGGTGGTTCACCCGGCGGCGTCGGCTTCGTGAGCTCGAACGCGGGCGGGCGCATGCGGCCAACCGTGGGTACCTGCGGCAGCTACTGTCCGTGAAGCGGACGACATTCGTGATCGATCGGAACCGAGTGGTGCGGATGGTGGTGCAGAGCGAACGCGGTCACGTGCATGCGACCAAGGCGTTGGAGTACCTCCGCTACCTGTCGTGACGGGCTGTTCCAGCTATTCGTTCGCGCCGCTGAACAGGGCGGTGTAGACGGCAGGCTTGGAGGTTTCGGCGTGTGCATCGGTGGACGCATCGTCGGGATGGCTGAAGAGCGCCTCGTTCTTGTCTTGGTGTTCCATTCCCCGAGCATGCCCCTGATTCGCGGCAATAGCCACTCGCCGCGCGGGCTGTCTGGGCTCCGCCGGGTGGGATACTGCTCGAGTGCCCGATGAATCCCTGTTCGACGCCCTTCGTCGTGAGCCCGACGCCGAGGCGCCCAACCTCCATGCCGTCGACGCTGCGGACCGCCTCGTCCTCGATACCGTCGACGAACTTCCCGGAATCGACAGGACCACGCCGATCGCGGTGATCGGCGACCGGTACGGAGCCCTGACCCTCGGGGCCGCGTCTCTCGGGTTCTCCGCGATACGCGTGCATCAGGACGCCGTCACCGGCGTGCGAGCGCTCGAGCTGAACGCGGCACGGGTCTCGATGTCGGGCTCCTACACCCAGCACGCACTGGGTGCCGAACTGCTCGACGGCGTCGGGATGGTGCTGATGCAATTGCCGCGCGTTCTGGCCGAACTGACCGAGATCGCCGAGCACATCGCCGCACACGCGTCGGCGGACGTCGTCGTCCTCGCGGGCGGACGAGACAAGCACATGACCCCGGCAATGAACGACGTCCTACGAAAGTCGTTCGAGACCGTCACGGCCGGCCGAGGGCGGCAGAAAGCCCGAGTGCTCACCGCACGTGGGGCGGTGGCGTCGGGCATGACGTATCCGGTGAGCAAGCGGATTGCCGATGTCGACATGACGGTGGTGGCGCACGGTGCGGTGTTCGCGGGGGCCGGCCTCGATATCGGAACTCGTTTTCTGCTCGAGTACATACCGAAGATGCTGCCGCGAGCCCGCAGTGCCGTCGATTTGGGTTGTGGCACAGGAATTCTCGCCACCGAGCTGGCTCGGACCAGGTCCGATCTCGAGGTGATCGCAACAGATCGCTCGGCGGCAGCAATCGCATCGGCAGCGGCCACTGCGGCGGCGAACGGGACGAAGATTTCGGTGATCGCCGACGACGCCATGTCGACCTTCGAATCCGAATCGGTCGATCTGGTGGTCTGCAATCCACCGTTCCACGAGGGTGCCGCGGTACACACGGGCGCGGCGAGCAAATTGTTCGCAGCCGCCGGTCGGGTGCTGCGACCGGGCGGACAGATGTGGACGGTCTACAACACGCACTTGAACTACCGGCGTGAACTGGCCGACGCGGTCGGTCCCACCGACCTCATGGGCCGCAACGGCAAGTTCACCGTCGCTCGCTCGGTACGCCCGAGCGAGCAACGATGACGGTCAGGTGACCGGGCCGCCGTCTTCGGGAGTTCCGTCGATCTGTCCCCGGTTGCGCCCGAGGTCCTCGACGAGGGTGCCCTCGACGATCTCGGCCTGACGCTGGCCTTCCGCGTAGTCGATGTCGGGATCCTCGTCGGATTCCTCGACGACGTGGTCGACGAGTTCCTCGGTCAGTTCGTCGTCGGGAGTCTCGGTGATCGGGCGGTCGAGTTCCTCCTCGACGGCGATGTCGGGTTCTTCCTCGCTGAGCTTGAGATCCAGGCTCTCGCCCTCGGCAGCCTCGCGAGCGGTGGTGCCGAAGCTGTTGGCCTCGCTCCAATGGTCGGGGGGATCGACCACGGTGTCGCCGTCGTCGTTGCGCACCTCGTCGGAGTCGACGCTTTCACTGGGGTCCAAGGTCTGGTCGGGTCCGTCTTCGATTGCCATTTCCTCATACTGCCCGTTTCGATTCGGTGTCACACACGCGGTCGTCTCCGCGTGTGTGCCCGGTACCCGGTAGAGTCCGTTTTGTCCGTCGTAGAAGTTCTCCGCTCGGGAACTTTTGTCCGGATGTCAGACGTTCTACTGATGACCGACGGGGAGATCCCCGGTGGGGATCAGAACTTACGAAGGGAAGAGACACGGTGCGCACCTCCAGCAACCCGGTGTTCCGCAACCTGCCCAAGCAGCAGGGCGGCGGATACGCCACATTCGGATCTGCGACGGCTGGAGCCTCGCAGGCCGCAACCTTCGGCCAGCATCCCGGAACGCAGGCCGACCCGTACACCACGCAGCCCGCACAGCGGGCCATGACGATCGACGACGTGGTCACCAAGACCGGCATCACCCTCGGCGTGCTGAGCGTGACGGCGATCATCTCGTACCTGCTCGTCTCAAACAACACCGACTTGGCCATCCCGTTCGTCATCGGCGGTGGCTTGATCGGCTTCGGTCTGGTCATGTTCGCGACCTTCGGCCGCAAGATGGACAACAAGGCGATCGTGCTCGCGTACGCCGCAGCCGAAGGTGTGTTCCTCGGTGCGCTGTCGCTCATGTTCACCGGCGTCGAGTTCGGTGGGGTCGGTGGATCCGCCCTCATCGGCCAGGCAGTCCTCGGTACGTTCGGCGTGTTCTTCGGCATGCTGATCGTCTACAAGACCGGTGCCATCCGCGTCACCCCGCGCTTGACCCGCATGGTCGTCGGTGCCCTCATCGGTGTCGTCGTGCTGATGCTCGGCAATCTCGTCGCCAGCTTCTTCATGGAGGACGGTTTCGGACTCCGCTCCGGCGGACCGCTGGCCATCATCTTCAGCCTCGTCTGCATCGGCATTGCCGCGTTCAGCTTCCTGCTCGACTTCGATCAGGCCGATCAGCTGATCCGCGCACAGGCTCCCGAGAAGGCAGCCTGGGGCGTCGCCCTCGGTCTGACCATCACGCTGGTCTGGCTGTACGTCGAGATCCTGCGTCTGCTGAGCTACTTCCAGAACGACTAGTGCTCACGCGAAAAGCCCCGCCACTCCATCGAAGGAGGGCGGGGCTTTTTCGTTGTGTGTCTCGGATCAGCTGAGGCGCTCGAGCACCATCGCCATACCCATGCCGCCGCCGACGCACATGGTCTCGACGCCGAACGTCTTGTCGTGCGTGGTCAGGTTGTTCAGCAGCGTGGTGGTGATGCGCGCACCGGTCATGCCGAACGGGTGGCCGATCGCGATGGCACCACCGGAGACATTGAGCTTGTCCTCTTCGATGCCGAGGTCGCGCGCCGATCCGAGGACCTGGACTGCGAAGGCCTCGTTGATCTCGAACAGGTCGATGTCGGAGATGGACATGCCCGCGATCTTCAGCGCCTTACGGGTCGCCTCGATGGGTCCGAGGCCCATGATCTCGGGGGACGTGCCGGTCACGCCGGTCGAGACGATGCGGGCCAGCGGGGTCAGGCCCAGTTCCTTGGCCTTGGTGTCGCTCATGATGACGAGCGCTGCTGCGCCGTCGTTGAGCGGGCACGCGTTACCGGCGGTGATGGTGCCGTTCGGGCGGAAGACCGGCTTGAGCTGGCTGATCTTCTCGTAGGTGGTGCCGGCGCGAGGGCCGTCGTCGGTGTTGACGACGGTGCCGTCGGGCAAGGTCACCGGGGTGATCTCCCGCTCGAAGAAGCCTGCGTTGATGGCCTCTTCGGCGCGGTTCTGGCTGCGGACGCCCCAGTGGTCCTGATCCTCGCGGGTGATGCCGGTGAGCAGCGCGACGTTCTCGGCCGTCTGGCCCATCGCGATGTACGCATCGGGCAGCTCGCCGTTCTCGCGGGGATCGGTCCAGCTGTCCGCGCCCTCTTCCTGCGCCTTCTTGGTGCGGGCCTCGGCGTCGGCGAAGATCGGGTTGTGGCTCTCGGGCAGCGAGTCGGAGCTGCCGTGGACGAAGCTGGACACGCTCTCGACACCAGCGGAGATGAACACGTCACCCTCGCCTGCCTTGATCGCGTGCAGCGCCATGCGGGTGGTCTGCAGCGAGGACGAGCAGTAGCGCGTGATCGTCGTTCCGGGCAGCGAGTCGTAGCCGAGCTGCACTGCGACGATACGAGCGAGGTTGTTGCCCTGCATGCCGCCGGGTAGACCGCAGCCCAGGAGGAGATCGTCGATGTCCTTTGGGTCGAGCGAGGGCACCTTGGCCAGCGCGGCGGCGACCATCTGGGCGGTGAGGTCGTCGGGACGAATGTCCTTGAGCGAACCCTTCATCGCCCTGCCGATCGGTGAGCGCGCGGTGGCGACGATGACTGCCTCTGGCATGAGATCTCCTTCGAATCGATACTGCGTGACTACAGTGCTACCGCCGGGTAGGCGATGTCTCCCGTCCGAACTTACAACCCCGCCGATTCGTCACCGGCACGACGTACGAGATCCTCCGACGCAGTGACGATCTCGGCATCGAGCTCGGCGCTTCTCCGACGCAGGAAGCGATCGAGTGCGGCCGTCGCGCGGGGGATGGCCTTGCGTGACTCGGCGGCAGCGGACACGGTCGGCAGCTCGGGCAACGGTCCGCCGTGCCACACGCCCAGCGCCGATGCGAGTACCGGCAGAATCTGCTGAGCGGCGAGCTCGTACCCCGCGGCCGACGGGTGAAAGCGGTCGGCCGAGAACATGGTGTCGGGCGCTGCCAGGAACTCGGGGGAGAGCAGATCGGCCAGAGCCACCGGATGGCCACCGGCGCTGAGAGTCCTGGCCGTCTGGGCGTTGGCGAGACGTCGACCCCAATTGCGGACGACGGTGCGCAGCGGCTGCGGGATAGCCGTCACGACACCGAGATCGGGGCACGTGCCCACTGCCACGACGCAGCCCTTGGCCGTCAATCGTTCGACGGCGTCGCCCAGCCGGGCCGCCGACGCCGGGATGGAGAACTTCTTGGTGACGTCGTTCGCGCCCACGAAGATGACCGCTGCGTCCGGGGGCGGGCCCGCGACGAACATCGCGTCGACCTGGCCCTCGAGCCCCTTCGAGGTGGCACCGGCAATCGCTTTGGTGCTCAATCGAATTCGTTGCCCGGTTTCCTCGGCAAGTCCGCGGGCGATCAGTACGCCGGGAACTTCGTCGGCTACGGTGCAGCCCACGCCGGCAGCGGTGGAGTCGCCGAAGATCATCAGGTGAATATCTGCTGAATTTCCCATCCGCCACCGTTCCGGGGCCGCGCATCCGGCGGTGTAGACGCCGTCCGCCTCCGGTGGCTTGGCGGTGGTGCGCCCGATGACGCCGCGGGCCGCCGCGGCCTGCGCCATCAGATGTCGGTACGCGGCCCAGGATGCAGTCCCTGCTCCGGAGCCTGCAAGTACTGTCGCGGCGCTCGCTTTAGCAGCGGTACGCCATCCGCTCGCCGTCACAGATCGATCCCTCTCCTCGTGCCGTTGTGACCATCGTATGCGGGGTATCGACGGCCGTGACCGAGAGTGAAATAGGTGCATCTGGGAAGATGGAGCAATGCGCATCGCACAGCACATCACCGAACTCATCGGCAACACCCCGTTGGTGAAGTTGTCCACCGTCGTCGGCGACGGTGCAGGCACTGTCGCGGCCAAGATCGAGTACCTCAACCCGGGTGGTTCGTCCAAGGATCGCATCGCGGTGAAGATGATCGACGCGGCCGAGGCAGCAGGGGAACTGAAGCCCGGCGGCACCATCGTCGAGCCCACGTCCGGCAACACCGGCGTCGGTCTCGCCCTGGTCGCTCAGCAGCGTGGCTACAAGTGCGTGTTCGTGTGCCCCGACAAGGTCGGCGAGGACAAGCGCAACGTGCTGCGCGCCTACGGAGCCGAGGTCGTCGTCTGCCCCACGGCTGTCGCACCCGACGACCCCAACAGTTACTACAGCGTCTCCGATCGACTCGTCCGCGAGATCGACGGAGCCTGGAAGCCCAACCAGTACTCCAACCCGGCCGGCCCGGCCAGCCACTACGAGACCACCGGTCCGGAGATCTGGGCCGACACCGACGGCAAGATCACGCACTTCGTCGCAGGCGTCGGTACCGGCGGAACCATCTCCGGCACCGGCAAGTACCTCAAGGAGGTCTCCGGCGGCAAGGTCAAGGTCATCGGCGTCGACCCCGAGGGCTCGGTCTACTCCGGCGGAACCGGGCGTCCGTACCTCGTCGAAGGTGTCGGCGAGGATTTCTGGCCGACCGCCTACGACCCGTCCATCCCGGACGAGATCATCGCCGTCTCCGACAACGACTCGTTCGACATGACTCGGCGTCTCGCTCGCGAGGAGGGCCTGTTGGTCGGCGGTTCGTGCGGCATGGCTGCCGTCGCCGCGATCCAGGTCGCCGAGCGCGAAGGTCCCGACGCCCTCGTCGTCGTACTGCTGCCCGACGGCGGCCGCGGCTACCTGGCCAAGATCTTCAACGACTCGTGGATGTCCTCGTACGGCTTCCTGCGTTCGCGTCTGGACGGCAAGACTCACGAGACCTCCGTCGGCGAGGTGCTGCGCGGAAAGTCGGGTGCGCTCCCGGATCTGGTGCACACCCACCCGTCGGAAACCGTGCGCGACGCCATCGAGATCCTGCGCGAGTACGGCGTCTCGCAGATGCCGGTCGTCGGTGCCGAGCCTCCCGTCATGGCAGGCGAGGTTGCCGGCAGCGTCACCGAACGCGATCTGCTCAGCGCGGTCTTCGAAGGTCGCGCCGCGTTGGCAGACCCCGTTGCCAAGCACATGAGCGAGCCGTTCCCACTGATCGGAGCCGGCGAAACCGTCTCCGACGCCACCAAGGCACTCGGCGAGTCCGATGCTCTGATGGTCGTCGAAGAAGGCAAGCCCGTCGGCGTCATCACTCGCCACGACCTGCTCGGATTCCTCAGCAAGGGTGCCTAGCGGCAGTGGTGCGGTTGAGCGCCCCAGGGGGCACTCAACCGCACCACTGCGCGTCAGCGCACTGCGCTGGTGCCGGTCAGTGCCTGGCCGATCACGAGTTGATGGACCTCGGATGTGCCCTCGTAGGTGAGGACGGATTCGAGGTTGTTGGCATGACGGAGCACCGGGTATTCCAGCGTGATTCCGTTGGCCCCCAATATCGTTCGGCATTCACGAGCGATCTTGATGGCCTCGCGCACGTTGTTGAGCTTGCCCAGTGACACTCGTTCGCCCGGCAGTTCGCCCTTGTCCTTGAGCCGGCCCAGATGCAGTGCGAGCAGCTGACCCTTGCCGAGCTCGAGGGTCATGTTCGCGAGCTTGGCCTGAGTGAGCTGGTACCCGGCGAGTGGCTTGTCGAACACCGCGCGGGTCTGCGAGTACTCGATCGCCGATTCGATGCAGTCCCGCGCCGCGCCCATCGCACCGAAGACGATGCCGAAGCGCGCCTCGTTGAGGCAACTCAGAGGTCCGCGCAGACCGCTGGCCTCGGGCAGCATCGCGTCGGCAGGCAGTCGGACGTCGTCGAACACCAATTCGCCGGTGATCGAGGCACGCAGCGACAGCTTCTTCTTCACGGTGTTGGCGGTGAATCCCGGTGTATCGGTGGGAACGACGAATCCGCGGATCTTGTCGTCGGTCTGAGCCCACACGACGGCGACATCCGCGACGGGTCCGTTGGTGATCCACATCTTGCTGCCGTTGAGGATCCAGTCGTCACCGTCGCGCTTGGCACGGGTGAGCATGCCGCCGGGGTTCGATCCGTAATCGGCCTCGGTGAGCCCGAAGCAGCCGATCAGCGATCCCTCGGCCATGCCCGGGAGCCACTGCTGCTTCTGCTCCTCGGAGCCGTACTTCCAGATGGCGAACATCGCGAGCGAGCCCTGCACCGAGACGAGCGATCGGATGCCGGAGTCGATCGCTTCGAGCTCGAGGCAGGCCAGGCCGTACGCCGTCGCGGACGTTCCGGCGCAGCCGTAGCCCTCGAGGTGCATGCCCAACAGGCCCAGCGAGCCCAGCTCCTTGGCCAGCTCGCGCGCCGGCACCGTGCCCTCGTCGAACCAATCGGCGATGTGCGGACGAATGCGCTCGTTACCGAACTTGCGGACTGTGTCCCGGATCTGACGTTCCTCGTCGTCGAGGAGTGAATCGATCGCGAACAGTTCGTCGACGCTCTGGGAGTTGGCCACGGTGCCTCTTTCCGCTGGGGGTTGTCTTCGCAGGTTACCCACGCCCCCGCGCGGCGACGCAGGCCGATTAGGGTGGAGGCCATGAGTGAGCAGCGCAGCAAGGCAGACAACACCTCCTGGCAGGGCTTTTCCACGAAGGCAGTGCATGCCGGATACGAGCCGGATCCGCTGACCGGCGCGGTGAACGTGCCGATCTACGCCAGCTCCACCTTCGCTCAGGACGGCGTCGGCGGCATGCGCAGTGGATTCGAGTACGCGCGCACCGGCAATCCGACGCGTCGGCCGCTCGAGGCCAATCTCGCGGCCATCGAGTCCGGCACCTACGGTCGCGCGTTCTCCTCCGGCATGGCGGCCACGGACTGCCTGTTGCGCTCGGCGCTGCGTCCCGGTGATCACCTCGTCATCCCCAACGACGCCTACGGCGGCACGTACCGGTTGATCGACAAGGTCTTCACCCAGTGGGGCATCGAGTACTCGGTGGCTGCGGTGTCGGACGTCGACGAGGTGCGCGCGGCGATGCGTCCGAACACCAAGCTCGTCTGGGTCGAGACGCCCACCAACCCACTGCTCAACGTCGGAGACATCGAGGCATTGTCGGGCATTGCGCACGAGGGTGGGGCCAAGCTCGTCGTCGACAACACCTTCGCGTCGCCGTATCTGCAGCAGCCTCTGAGCCTCGGTGCCGACGTGGTGCTGCACTCGACGACCAAGTACATCGGCGGACACTCCGATGTCGTCGGCGGCGCTCTGGTGACCGACAGCGAGGAACTGGACGCGGCCTTCGCGTTCCTGCAGAACGGCGCGGGTGGCGTTCCCGGACCGTTCGACGCGTTCCTGACCTTGCGCGGCATCAAGACTCTTGCGCTGCGGATGGAGCGACACAGCGACAACGCCGAGAAGATCGTCGAATTCCTCGACGGGCATCCGGCCATCTCACAGGTCATCTACCCCGGACTCGAATCTCACCCGTCTCATGCTGTCGCCGCGAAGCAGATGCGACGGTTCGGCGGGATGGTCTCCGTTCGTCTGGCCGGTGGCAAGCAGGCTGCGCTGGACTTCTGCGCGAAGACCGAGATCTTCACGCTCGCCGAGTCTCTGGGCGGCGTCGAATCGTTGATCGAGCATCCCGGTGCGATGACCCACGCCTCGACGGCCGGTTCGTTGCTCGAGGTGCCCGACGATCTGGTGCGTCTGTCGGTCGGTATCGAGGACGGTGCCGATCTGGTCGGTGACGTCGAGCAAGCGCTGGCATGATCGTCGCACTGATCGACTCGGGCCTCGGGATGCTCCCGACGGCTGCGCGGCTGCGACAAGCGCGCCCCGAGCTCGATCTGGTGCTGATGATGGACCCCGACAACGCTCCGTGGGGACCCAAACCCGATGGGTGGGTCGTCGATCGAGTGGTCGGCACCGCCCAGCATGCAGTCGAACTCGGTGCCGAGGTGGTCGTGCTTCCCTGCAACACCGCCAGTGTGACGGCGCTGAGTCACGTTCGGGCCGCGCTCGGTGACACGATTCCGGTGGTGGGTACCGTTCCGGCGATCAAACCCGCTGCAGCGGTGAGTGATCGGATAGCGATCTGGGCGACGGCGGCCACGACCGCGAGCGCCTATCAGGGGCGTTTGATCGAGCAGTTCGCCTCGCACCGAACGGTGACGAGTGTGGCGTGCCACGGTCTGGCGGATTCGATCGACCGTGGTGACGAGCGGGGGATCGGTGCCGCCATCACCGCGGCCGTGGCCGCGACACCCGCGGACGTCGAATCGATCGTGCTGGGTTGCACGCACTACCCACTGGTGTTGGACCGGATCGTTTCGCAGCTGCCGGGCGACGTCACGATGTTCGACAGCGCCGAGGCGGTGGCCAACCAGACGGTGCGACGCGTCGACGAAGTCGGTTCGAGCGGTTCGGGCACCGGCTGCGTCTCGGTGTGGTTGAGCGGAATCGAGGGCGACTTGCCTGCGAGCGCGCAGCGGTACCGCGAAGGAAAACTGCTGCGGGGCGACGCACGAGCCGAGCAACACTGACCGTCGGGGAATGCCGGGCGCTCCCGAGCGTTGTCTTTCACTGAGCTAACGGTTACTGCGGTGAAGGGAAACACATGGTCGGCGTGGGCACTCGGACTCCAGTGGAACGGACGGCGGTGCGCATGCCGCATCGGTACGCGTTCTGGGTCGTCGGCGTCGCCTTTCTGGTTCTGATGGCGTCCGCGTCGGCACCGTCACCGCTGTACCCGGTGTACCAACAGGCCTGGGGATTCAGCGCTCTCACCCTCACGGTCATCTTTGCCGTCTATGCGGTCGCGTTGCTGTCGACGTTGCTCACCGTAGGTAGTCTGTCGGACCACATCGGGCGCAAACCCATTCTGATCGCTTCACTGATTCTCCTTGCCGTCAGCTTGATGCTGTTCATCGTCGCCGACAGCGTCCCGGTACTCCTCGCGGCTCGCGTCGTGCAGGGAATTGCTGCGGGTGCGGCCACCGGTGCGCTGAGCGCAGCCGTCATCGACCTGCAGCCCGACGCGTCCACCGGACCGTTGCTCAACAGTGTCGCGCCCTCTCTCGGCCTGGCAAGCGGCGCGCTCGGGGCCGGATTGCTGGTCCAATTGGCTCCTGCGCCCGACATCTTGGTGTTCGCGTTGCTGATCGGCGCGGCACTGATCCTCGCGGTGGCACTGCTGTTCGTCCCCGAGACCTCGGCACTGCGTGGCTTCGATTCCCGACGTCACCTCGCCTCGACCCTGCTGCCGAGGATGTCGATCCCCGCGTCGGTGCGGGCACCGTTCCTGCTCATCGCTCCCGCTCTGTTCGCGACCTGGTCGCTCGGCGGGTTTCACCTCTCGCTCGGGCCGTCGATCATCGGCACGGTGTTCGACGTGGACAACCACATAGTGGGCGGGTTGGAGATTTTCGCGATGTTCGCCTCGGGCGCGGTGGCAGCTGCAGTGGTACGCAACGGGTTTCCCCGCACCGTGATGATGATCGGGGCGACGGTGTTGGCGGCAGGTGTCGCGCTCTCCCTGGCGTCGGTGCAGATCGAGTCGATCGTGCTGTACTTCGTCGGGGCTGTCATCGCCGGATCGGGCTGGGGAGCAACATTCCTCGGTTCGATGCGCACGCTCGGCGCGCTGGTCCCCGCAGCGGAGCGAGGTGGGGTGTTCGCCACGACGTTCGTCATCAGCTACCTCGCGTTCAGCCTGCCCGCCGTGGTCGCCGGGCTGGCCGTGCATCGCCTCGGCCTGAGCACGACGGTGCAAGT
Organism: Rhodococcus sp. SBT000017; assembly: GCF_003688915.1. Classification (NCBI taxonomy): domain Bacteria; kingdom Bacillati; phylum Actinomycetota; class Actinomycetes; order Mycobacteriales; family Nocardiaceae; genus Rhodococcus; species Rhodococcus sp. SBT000017. Next base: position 1,916,232 of record NZ_REFU01000001.1, on the reverse strand, counting down.
GTACGGAGGGTTCGTCATCACGCTCGCGCTGATCTCGGTTCTCGGATTCTCTCTGGCGCAGCGGCGAGATCGATAGTGCACCAAAGCTTGTGAGTTCTCCTCTGCCGAGGGTGAGCGAGTACTCCTACCCGATCGGGTAGTTCGGTCGAGTCGTTGGCAGGGTTCCCGCCTCGAGGTGTTCCCACGCGGTATCGGGCAGGGGAGTGTGGTCATCAGTGAGACGCCGATCACAGAGGAAGGCGTCTTGTACTCACACTCACCGAGGAGACACCGATGGTCATCGAGCTCAACCAGATCTGGGAATTCCCCATCAAGGAGTTTCACCCGCTGCCGCGCGCCAAGCTGGGAGTCGGCGCCCACGACATGATCGGTGTCGAGGCCAAGGAACTCGGATTCAAGCGCTCGCTGCTGGTCACGACCGGTCTGCGCGGATCGGGCATCATCGAGGAACTGATCGGCAAGATCGAGTACCAGGGCGTCGAGGTGGTCCTCTACGACAAGGTCGAGTCCAACCCCAAGGACTACAACGTCATGGACGGTGCCGCGCTGTACCAGAAGGAGAAGTGCGACAGCGTCATCTCCGTCGGTGGTGGCTCGAGCCACGATGCGGCCAAGGGCATCCGCGTCGTCGTCGCCCACGACGGCCGCAACATCAACGAGTTCGAGGGATTCTCCAAGTCGACCAACAAGCAGAACCCGCCGCACATCGCCGTATCGACCACTGCCGGAACGGGTTCGGAGACATCCTGGGCCTACGTCATCACCGACACCTCGGACATGGAGAAGCCGCACAAGTGGCTCGCCTTCGACGAGGCGTCGACACCGACGCTGGCACTGGACGACCCGCTGCTCTACTACACCTGCCCCCAGCAGTGGACCGCGTTCTGCGGCTTCGACGTCCTCGCCCACGGCGCAGAGCCGTACGTCTCGCGGCTGGACTTCGCGCCGTCGCTGGGCAATGCGATCTACTCGATCGGGCTGGTCTCCAAGCATCTTCGTGAAGCTGTGTACGACCCGGGCAACCTGAAGGCTCGCGAGGGCATGATGAACGCCCAGTACATCGCCACACAGGCCTTCAACTCCGGTGGACTCGGCGTCATCCACTCGATCTCGCACGCGATCAGCGCCTTCTACGACAGCGCGCACGGCCTCAACAACGCCATCGCTCTACCGCGCGTGTGGGAGTACAACCTGCCCTCGCGTTACGAGCGCTACGCCGAGATCGCCGTGGCCATGGGCGTGGACACGAAGAACATGACCACCGTTCAGGCTGCCGACGCGGCAGTCGAGGCGGCCATCAGGCTCGCCAAGGACGTCGGAATTCCGGACAACTTCGGATCGATCCGTTCGGCGACGTACGACAAGAACCGGATGAACACCGGCAAGTACGCCGGCAAGGGCGACGTGATCAAGGGCGACGAGAAGTCGGTTCTGAAGATCTCCGAGCACATCCAGGAAGACTGGTGCACCCCGGGCAACCCCCGTGAGGTGACCGTCCAGTCGATGATTCCCGTCGTCTCGCACGCGATCAACGAGTCTTACTGATGCTTCGCAGTGGTGCGGTTGTGTGCCCCGGGCGGCGCACAACCGCACCACTGCGCCGCCTGAAAGGAAGCACATGACCTCGCTGTCGACAGTGCGTAGCGACGACACCGGCACCGTTCGATTCACCGACGCCGCCGATCTGCAGCGCGCGCTCGGAGAGCAGGACTACATCGCGGACGACGATCTCGCCACCGTGGTGCATCTGGCGACAGCACTCGATCGCCCACTGCTGCTCGAAGGCCCCGCGGGCGTGGGCAAGACCGAGCTGGCGAAGTCCCTGGCCGCGGCGAGCGGACGCAAGCTGGTGCGCCTGCAGTGCTACGAGGGTCTCGACGACAATCGGGCCCTCTACGAGTGGGACTACGCCAAGCAACTTCTGCACGTGCAGATGCTGCGCGAGCACATCGGCGCACTCACCCAGCACGTCACCGACATCGACGACGCCTCGAAGATGCTCGCCGCCAGAGACTTCGGCCTCTACTCCGAGCCCTTCCTCGCCGTGCGGCCCCTGTTGGAATCGGTGCTCTCCGAGGAGCCGGTGGTGCTCCTGGTCGACGAGGTCGATCGCACCGAGGAATCGATGGAGGCCTTGCTGCTCGAGGTGCTTGCCGAGAAGCAGGTGACGATCCCCGAGGTCGGTACGTTCACCGCGCGCAGCGATCCGTGGGTGATACTGACCTCCAACGACACTCGTGAGCTGTCGTCGGCCCTCAAACGTCGCTGTCTGCATTTCCATCTCGATTATCCGACCGCGGCGCGTGAGCGCGAGATCGTCACTGCTCGTGCCCCCGAGGTGCCCGCGCACATCGTGTCCGAGATCGTGGAGCTGGCAACGGAATTGCGTGAGCTACCGCTCCGCAAGAGCCCGTCGATCTCGGAAGTGATCGATGCGGCTCGTATCGCCTCGGTCCTCGGTCATACCGAAGACACCCGCAAGTACCTGCTCGCGGCCCTGGTGAAGTACTCGTCGGACATGAAGATCGCGCTGGCCGGACCGGTCGCAGAAACACCCTCTGCAGCAACATCACTCGGAACGGTCGTCAACACGACCGCGTCGGCCTTCAGAGGGCACGGTGGACGCGACAAGGGTGGCATCGGAATACGACGATGACCGTGGCACAAACGTTCTCGGCATCGGTGGTGCTCGATGTGCTGGCTGCGGTGTTCGGGCGCACGCTCAGGCACTTCGGAGTAGCGGCGTCGCCGGCAGAGGTCATCGAGGTACGACGCGTCCTCGGACTTCTCGGG